>CP081161.1:0-300000 GCA_025141675.1 Rhodobacteraceae bacterium S2214 | reverse complement strand
GCCCGTCGCCGGATGAAAGTTCTGGATTATTTGATCTCGAAACCAGCTTCTGCGGCTGCCGAAGCCGTTCGTGATTTGCGTACGTCAATCATGTTGTCTGATCTTGATAACCCGCCAAAAGTGATTGTTTCGACGTCGTCCATCCCGGGTGAAGGTAAGACAACAAATTCATTGGCGTTGGCGCAAAACCTGTCTTCCATGGGTCAAAAAGTTCTTTTGATTGAAGGGGATATCCGCCGTCGCACGCTGAACCAATACTTCGATGCGAAACCAACCCATGGTATCGTTTCGGTTCTATCTGGTGACAAAGCTGTATCTGAAGTCGTGGAGCATTTCGAAGACAAAGGGTTCGACGTCATATTCGGGGAAAAGACCAGCGCGAACGCGGCTGATGTTTTCTCGTCTCGCCGCTTTAAAGACTTTATTGCGGAACAACGGGACAATTATGACATCATCATCATTGATACGCCGCCCGTTCTGATCGTTCCCGATTCACGGATCATCGCGCAGGTCGCTGATGCGACGCTGTTCTCTGTGAAATGGGACAGTACATCGCGGCCGCAAGTCGACGAATCCCTACGCCTGATTCAGAACGCGAACCAAAAGGTGACGGGATTGATCCTAAGCCAGGTCGATGCGGCTGGTATGAAGAAATACGGTTATGGCGGTAGTTATGGCGCATATGCTGGATACGGCGCGCAGTACTATTCCAACTAACTATATGCGAACGAGACCGTCTTGTGACTGGATCACAAGCACTGAAACGGTATATGTTCGCGCAGATTGCGACGCTGATACGTGTCCGAACGTTAAGATGAGGAGTACGCGGGTGCGTCTGATAGGAATGGCTGTGATTGCGTTGGCTTTAGCGGCCTGCGACTCTGTTTATCGGACACCTGACGTGATTGCAGGCGCTGGCCAAGGCACGAACGTGCGCGTTGTGCCTGTCACTGCCGAAACAGTCGTACAAGCTAATCGGTCGCCGTACACACCTGCGGCGCTGCCTGCGATCTTTTCGCAAACAGCTGGGTCAGGCGGTGCAATTCGCGGCGCTGGCGCTTTGCCGGATGCACCATTGCAGCCTGAAATTGCCCCAGAATCCTTGACCTTGCGTTTGCCGCCGGATGCGCCAGCGCAACCTTACCAGATTGGTGTGGGTGACGTTGTTTTGCTTTCTACGCCAACGCCGACCGGTGACACCGTTGCCGAATTGTCCGGCTTGCTGGCCGCACAAAACTCGCGCCAAGGTTACACTGTGCAAGACGACGGCACAATCAACATCCCGAACATTGGCCGGATTGATTTGGCTGGGCGGAGTATTGAAGACGCCGAGGCGCGGTTGTTCCAAGAATTGGTGCGTAATCAGGTTGATCCGAATTTCAGCCTTGAGATTGCAGAGTTTAATTCCCAGCGTGTTTCAATCGGCGGTTCTGTATCGAACCCGACGGTTGTCCCTGTGACGCTTGTCCCCCTGTATCTGGACGAAGCATTGGCGCGCGCTGGTGGGATCGCAGTCAGCGACATCGATTTTGCCTCTGTCCGCCTGTACCGCGACGGTAGTCTGTATCAAATCCCGCTCGCACAGCTTTACGCGAATAGCCAACTTACACGGACCCGTCTGCAAGATGGTGATGTGTTGTTCGTCGATTCCGAATTTGAACTGGATCGCGCCCAGCAGTATTTCGAACAGCAGCTTACCATCGCCAACGTGCGTCAAAGCAATCGGCAGTCAGCGTTGCAGGAACTTCAGCTTGAAATCGGTCTGCGTCGTGCCGATTTGACCGAAGCGCGCCAGAATTTCCAAACACGGATCGATCTGGGTGCGGACAACCGCGACTATGTCTATCTGGCCGGTGAAGTGGGTCAGCAATCCCGGTTCCCATTGCCGTATGAAAGCCGTGCGAGCCTTTCCGATGCACTGTTTGAAAATGGTGGGATCGCGTCATCAACAGGCGACGTGAGTCAAGTATACGTCCTGCGCGGGTCCACTCATCCGCGGGAATTTGGCGCTGTCACGGCGTGGAATCTTGACCTGCGCAATGCTGCTAACTTCACGTTGGCCGCGCAGTTTGAATTGCGCCCTGACGACACGATCTTTGTCGCGCAACAGCCTGTCACACGTTGGGATCGTGCGTTGTCGCAACTCATTCCGCAGATCATTAGCATTGGGACGCAGGTCACCAACTAGCAGCTCATTTTATGAAGTGCGTGCTTCGGATGGGTGATTGAACAATCCACCTATAGGAGCCGTATGGGGCTGTTTTGTAGTGACTAAGATCTCTTCAGTGGTCATTTCAAAGGCGGATTGATTGACAATATGAATGGTCAGTTCACTTATTTCGCGTGACGGCGTTAACCATATTCGGCTGCGACCTCGTAAAACTTAGGCTGTCGCTGTCCGACATGCATAAAGTGTATTAACGTGTTTCGATTTGCACGCTAAAGGTGAATCAGAGCAACGAATTACGGGAACAAACGGGATTAACCAAGCGTTTGTGTGGTGGGAATAAAGAGTTCCTATTCGACAGTTATCCTACAAGGACGAACAAATGGCGTCATCACAACAATCGAACCGCATGAAAGAACAGCAGACCGAAGAAGGGCCATCGCAAAACTTTGATCAGGAAACACGCGACAAAAGTACTGACGCATTGTTTTCCCTTTTGACTCATTTGAAACGTCGAGATGAAGAGACGGATTACTAGTCTCTTACGCTTTGCTTGAAGATCGAAAGCCTACGCAATCCCGGTACCTGCCCACGCAAAAACGCGCCCCGTGCTCTCCTGCGATTTTCCGCAGCAATGGCACGGGGCCTGACATTCAAATGGATGAACGCGCGCGTTTCCGTCGTCGAAAGACTTGAGAAAGGCGAAAACGGAACAGGTTCGTGCCAGTTTTATGCTACCAAATGGGTATGGATATACTGGCGAACCCCCACACCCCCCTTTCTGGCCTTGAAGACGTGCCTTGGCCAAGCAGCGACGCGGACCGTCCCATGGCATTGCTACAACGATGCCCTGCCGCTGCGATTACGCCTTTGGTATCGGTGCCCGAATTGGCGGCGATGACTGGCGTCGCACATGTGTCAGTCAAAGACGAACGGGCACGTATGGGCTTGGGCAGCTTCAAGGCGCTGGGCGCTGCCTATGTGATTGCCTGTGACGCAGAAGCGGGCACAGCAAAGGGACAAACATACGTCACAGCGAGCGCTGGCAACCACGGTCTGTCCGTGGCTGCAGGTGCTGCTGCATTCGGCGCAAAGGCGGTCGTGTATCTGTCGCAATCAGTTCCACAGGCTTTCGCAGACCGCCTAGCCGCAATGGGTGCTACGGTTGTGCGCCACGGCGACATCTACGAAGACAGCATGGCCGGTGCGCAAGCCGCAGCGATGGAAAAGGGGTGGACCCTTTTGTCGGATAGTTCGTGGGCGGGATATATGGATCGGCCACATCGGCTGATGGAAGGGTACCTGACCCTCATGGCCGAAGCTGTTGATCAAATGGATGCGCCACCGTCGCATATCTTTTTGCAAGCCGGTGTTGGCGGATTAGCGGTTGCTTGCGCGACGTATGCCCGCAAAGTGTGGGGTGGGTCGCCAAAGATCGTTGTTGTCGAACCGAACGCAGCACCTGCCATTCATGCGTCAATCGCAGCGGGATCCGCGCAGATTACGACCGGACCAGTGTCTAACATGGGGCGGTTGGACTGTAAGGAACCGTCGTTGATCGCGCTGAAAGGGCTTGCAATGGATGCGGATTTCTTTGTCTTGATTTCAGAGGATGAAGGTCAAAAAGGAGCGGATGTCGCAGCAACCTTGGGCCTGCCATCAACGCCATCCGGCGCTGCGGGCATTGCCTGTCTACTCGCCGCATCGGGTCATCAAGCGGAGCTTGGACTGACGCCTTCGTCTCATGTCCTATGCATTCTCAGTGAAGAGGCAACATGACGCCGCCGCGCGGTTTTAAACCTGCTGAATTTCAACGACGGGTCGCGGCGGCCCAGAACCTTATGGCACAAAACGGCATTGATGCGCTTCTGCTCACGACAGAACCGGATGTGCGGTATTTTACCGGATTCCTGACACGGTTTTGGGAAAGCCCCACGCGGCCGTGGTTTGTGGTGATACCGTCCAAAGGGGCACCGATCGCAGTTATCCCAGCGATTGGTGCGCATTTGATGGCGCTGACGTGGATTACGGATATCCGAACATGGCGTGCGCCCGATTACGATGATGACGGCATTGGCCTGCTTGTTGATACACTGGCAGAGTGTGCTCCGTCCGGCGGCCGGATTGCATTGCCAGATCAGATGGAAACACACGTGCGGATGCCTTTGGCCGCGCTGAAGGCCCTTGAACAGAGACTGCTTGACCGCGTCCTTGTCGGGGACAGCGCGATTGTGCGCAATTTGCGGATGATCAAGTCGGATGCCGAGATCGCGAAGATCGGGACCGCATGCCGGATTGCAGAACGTGCGTTTGATCGGGTGCATGAATTTGCGAAGATTGGTGTGCCATTGTCAGAAGTTTTTCGCGAATTCCAAGCCTTGTGTTTGCATGAAGGGGCCGATTGGGTGCCGTATCTTGCTGGCGCTGCGGGTCAGGGTGGCTATGGTGACGTGATTTCGCCGGCGTCTGATACGCCCTTGGCAGACGGTGATGTCCTCATGTTGGATACAGGCATGGTTTGGGAAGGATATTTCTGTGATTTTGATCGGAATTTTGCGGTCGGGGCGCCGAATGTCGATGTTAGGAACGCGCATGATCGTTTGATGGAAGCGATACAAGCGGGTGCCAGTTTGGCCCGTCCGGGTTCAACGATGGCAGACCTTTTTCACGCCATGAACGATGTGGTCAATCCTGGAAAAACAGGCTCTGACGCTGGACGTCTGGGGCATGGTTTGGGGATGCAGCTGACGGAATGGCCGTCGATTATAGCCGCGGATGAAACGGTGCTTGTACCGGGCATGGTGCTGACCCTTGAACCCGGAATCGTGATGCAGAACGACAAGATGATGGTCCATGAAGAGAACATCGTGATCACAGATGGCCCCGCACAATTTCTGTCAGATTTCCGACCGAACCAGATGAGAGTATTGTAATGGCATTACCGTACAAATTGGTCGAAACAGGTCGAAAGTGCATCGGGTTAGCGGTTCTGCAAACCGACGAAACCTTGGAAAATGATATGCGGCGATTGTTGCCAGTTGATGTCGACGTCTATGTCTCGCGCGTGCCATCGGACACGACCGTTTCGTCCGATACATTGGCGGGCATGGCGCAGGTTTTAACGTCCGCCACCGCGCTTTTTCCACCAGGTTTAACGTTTGATGCGATTGGGTACGGGTGCACATCAGGAACGGCGGAGATCGGCCCTGCCAAGATCGCAAAATTCGTCCGCGCGGGTGCGCAAACGTCTGCAGTGACCGAACCGGTTTCTGCGTTAATCGCGGCATGCTACGGCCAAAGTATCACGCGTATCGGCCTGATTAGTCCCTATGTCGCTGAAGTGTCGGCCAAGCTGCGACAGGTGTTGGCGGTAAATGGGATCGCGGTCACCAGTTTTGCCAGTTTTGATGAACCGGAGGAACGAAACGTCGTTCGGATTGACCCTGCCGACATTCATGCTGCGGCTGTTGGTTTGCAGGGCGATTTTGATGCCATCTTCTTGTCTTGCACAAACCTACGGACGCTTGATGTGATCGGTCCTATTTCTGCTGAGATCGGAAAACCGGTCATGTCGAGCAATCAGGTACTTGCCGATCACTTGCTGGCGTTGATCGCGTAAAAGTCTATCTTTCGCTTGTTGAGACTCTTCTGGGTGGTCGCAGGCGGTATCGCTCCTATTTGCAGTCTATGGATGATCCAAGAAACAGATCGCGCGCTACCGCTGTTCCCGCGAGCCGCCTAAGCAGGTTGACGCGATTGGGGTCGATGACCGCTGGCGTTGTGGGCAATATGGCGATTGGTGGTGCTGCAAGCCTTGGTCGTGGACAACGCCCGTCCATGCGTGATTTGCTTTTGACGCCGCGCAATGTAGGCCGCGTCGCGGATGAATTGGCGAAAATGCGCGGTGCTGCGATGAAGATCGGGCAACTGGTGTCCATGGATACGGGTGACGTGCTTCCCCCCGAGTTATCGCAGATCATGGCGCGGTTGCGCGACGATGCCCATATCATGCCACCTGCCCAGCTGAAAAAGGTGCTGAACGCGCAGTGGCCTGATGGGTGGCTTCGTTCGTTTGCAAAATTCGATGTGCGTCCCATTGCGGCGGCGTCGATTGGTCAGGTGCATCGTGCGACGTTGAAAGATGGCCGCGATCTGGCGATCAAGGTGCAGTATCCGGGGGTGGCGCAAAGCATTGATAGCGATGTTGCGAATGTCGGCGCATTGATCCGGATGTCGGGGTTGTTGCCCAAGGGCTTCACGCTGGCACCCTACATTGATGAAGCGCGCAAGCAGCTGCACGAAGAAACCGACTACACCCGCGAAGGAGCCCAAATGATGCGCTTTCGAGGCCTGCTAAAAGATGACGGAACCTTCGCCGTGCCAGACTTACAGGACGATTGGTCGACGCCGCAGATTTTGGCGATGACGTATATGGATGGCGCAGCCATTGAGGATCTTGCCGATGCGCCGCAAACCGTACGCGACCAAGTTGCGACTGATCTGATTGGTTTGACGCTACGGGAATTGTTTGCCTTTGGATTGATGCAAACAGACCCTAACTTTGCGAATTACCGCTATGATCAGACATCCGGTCAGATTGTTTTGCTCGATTTCGGTGCGACGCGTGTGATTGGGGCTGAGATTGCCGATCTATATAGGCAACTGATCATTGCGGGGATCGCCCGAGATGCCGCAGAGATCAGACGCGTTGCGCTGGACATTGGATTTATTGACGGGACGACAAGACCGGAACATAATGATCGGATTCTAGCGATGATTGATCTGGTCTTCGCAGAACTTGCGTCGAAACTAGTGATCGATTTTGCCGATACGACGCTTTCACGAAAAATGCAGGCAGAGGGCATGAAATTGGCCGAAGACGGCTTTGTTCCGCCGCCATTGCCGATTGACGTGCTGTTCTTGCAGCGCAAATTTGCGGGGATGTTCCTGCTAGCCGCGCGGCTAAAAGCCGTTGTTGATGTTCGCAGCTTGATCGCACCCTATTTAGCCTAAATCGGTACGGCCACCAAACCCACGAAGTCCCCCATTTTCACCAGTCCAGGGACATGTCGTGCGGTCATAATACCAGCGCGCTGGGCATGGCAGATTGTTGGGGCCACACCCGTTCGATCAGCGGGCCAAATCCGCGCGATTGGTTGATCTATGGCGACGGGTTCCCCCAAATCGACAAGGTATTCGATCAACCCCGCATCGCGCGCGAATACGAAACATGTGTCGTCGGGCATATCGAGCTGAACGCTGTCGCTGATCTGCATCTCGCCTTGCAAAATACCAGTATGGATCAGTAGATTTTGGATGCCTTTGACCGCAATAGACACGCTTTTTGCAGTCGCCGTGCCTGCACCGCCTAGTTCTGTGGTCACGAAGATTTTGCCTTGGCTTTCCACTTCGGTGTCTAACATGCCGACATTATCGATCTCTAACATCCGGACCGAATAGGGAGCGTTAAACGCCTGCATCGCGGCCATACAAGCCGCTTCTTGGGTCTTGTCATCAAGGATATGAGCCGCAGCGAACGGCAGGAAATCAAGCGTGCGGCCCCCTGAATGAAAGTCCAAGACAACATCGGCTAATGGGACCAATTCCGTCGCAACGTAGTGACATATTTTCTGGGTGACGGTCCCGTCAGGTTTGCCCGGAAAACTGCGGTTCATATTCGCGTCGTCAATTGGGGAACACCGCGTTCCCGCCGCAAACGCGGGTTGGTTCATCATGGGTAGGATGATGACACGGCCTGTGATCGTTGCAGGGTCCAAGGACGCGGCGAGATTTTGTAGCGCAATGGGTCCTTCGTATTCGTCCCCGTGGTTCGCACCTGTCAAAAGCGCGGTTGGTCCGTCGCCATTTGCAACGACCGTGATCGGGATCATGACAGACCCCCACGCGCTGTCGTTGCGGCTGTACGGCAGTTTCAGAAACCCGTGATGGACCCCGTCTGCATCTAGCGGAATAGTTGGTGTGATCATGCTTTGACCCATAGAGAACGAGGTGTGTTGCACAGGCATTCGTGACCCGTTTGTGTGATGAGGATGGGTTCCGTGATTTCGAGCCCACCGTCATCAAGCCATAACGCGGGCATAAAGTGGAACGTCATGCCGGGTTCAAGGATTGTCGTGTCGCCGCGGCGGAATGAAATCGTGCGTTCCCCCCAATCAGGTGGATAACTGATCCCGATGGCATAACCACACCGACTGTCTTTTTCAAAACCGGCCTTATTCAGTGTCTGATTAAAGGCATTTGCGATGTCTTGC
Source organism: Rhodobacteraceae bacterium S2214 (assembly GCA_025141675.1). Lineage (NCBI taxonomy): Bacteria > Pseudomonadati > Pseudomonadota > Alphaproteobacteria > Rhodobacterales > Paracoccaceae > Rhodobacteraceae bacterium S2214. The sequence goes on along the minus strand of CP081161.1, from coordinate 291,561 downwards.
GCCTGATTGCCGGGTTTGGCTTGCGCCAGACCGGCTTCGATGGCGTCCAGTACGGCGGCCTCTGCATCACGATATTTCTGCGGGACTTCACCTAGAAAAAGCGTGCGGGACTGCGGGCATTGATACCTGCGATGTGCGCCCGCGATTTCGAAAAACGTCGCTTCGCCTTTTTGCATAGGACGGTCGTCCCACGTCAGATGTGGGGCGGTTGCATCCAGACCAGAAGGGGCCATCGGCACAATCGCGGGGTAGTCGCCCCAATGCCCATCGGCACCGCGGATCGCGGTTGCATAGATTTCGGCGATCAGTTCGTTCTTACGCAATCCCGGTTCCGCCAGTTCAAGGACCCGTTCATGCATGCTTTCGACGATCCGCGCGGCGCGACGCATATAGGTGATTTCCAGTTCTGACTTCACGGCGCGTTGCCAGTTCACCAGACCAGTTGCATCTGCGAAGGTGGCATTGGGAAGATGGGCGAGAAGAACAGTGTGCGCCTTGGCGGTGTAATAGTAATTGTCCATTTCGACACCAATACTGGCGTTTTGCAGGCCAAGCTCGGCCATCAATGTCGCAAGTTCCTGCATCGGGTGCTTTTCAGGGTTCTGCACAAACGTATCGTCGTAGCCTCTGATGTGATCTCCATGCGACATGAAAACAGTGCGCTGCGCCCCAACAGCATCCATCGCACGGCCCCACCAAACGGGATCGCCTTCCAACGTTAGGATCACGCCTTGGTGGACGTAAAAGGACCAACCATCGTAGCCCGTAAGCCACGCCATATTGGATGGGTCGGTGACAAAAATGGCCTCTAATCCGGCCTTTTCCATCGCTTTACGTACCTTGGTGATCCGTTGCCGATATTCTGTGGTGCTAAAGTTATCGTCTTGGTCGGTCATCGGGTTTCACGCTTTCGTAATAGGCTGACATGTTCAGGTTTGACCGTTTTGAACAACCTGACAAGTCTGCTACCGACCATATGCATGGCTAGTTTGTCGTGATTGGGGGTAGTTGTGCTGAAACGGATGTCCTAGCGTCGCGGTGAACCACGGCGGAGCAATCGATGACCAACACCTTGACAAACGATCAATTGACCCAATGGGACCATGATCATTTTTTCCACCCTTCTACACATTTGGCGCAATTTGCGCGGCGCGAGATGGGAAACCGGATCATTCAAGGGGCGAAAGGTGTGCACATCACGGACCGCGAAGGGCGGTCATCATTGGATGCCTTTGCGGGTCTTTATTGTGTGAATGTCGGATATGGCCGGACCGAAATTGCGGATGCGATTGCCGCGCAAGCCCAAGATCTGGCTTATTATCATAGCTATGTCGGGCACGGTACCGAAGCGTCGATTACGTTGTCCAAGATGATCGCGGACCGTGCGCCCGACGGACTAAACCATGTCTACTATGGGATGTCAGGGTCTGATGCGAATGAGACGAACATCAAACTCGTTTGGTATTACAACAACATCCTCGGACGCCCGCAGAAGAAAAAGATTATCTCGCGATGGCGGGGGTACCACGGGTCTGGTCTTGTGACAGGGTCGCTGACGGGGTTGGAACTGTTTCACAAGAAATTCGATCTGCCTTTAAGCCAAGTCATCCACACAGAGGCGCCCTACTATTATCGCCGCGCTGATCGCGACATGGATGAAGCCGCTTTTTCCGCTGATTGTGCCGCGAAACTAGAGGCGCTGATCAAGGCCGAAGGCCCGGACACCATCGCCGCATTCATCGGCGAACCCGTTTTGGGAACAGGGGGCATCGTGCCGCCACCTGCGGGGTATTGGGAGGCGATTCAGGCGGTTCTGAAAAAGTACGACATTCTGTTGATTGCGGACGAAGTCGTGACTGGTTTCGGGCGACTTGGCACAATGATGGGGTCCGATCACTATGGTTTGAAACCTGATCTGATCACGATCGCTAAGGGCCTGACATCTGCTTATGCGCCTTTGTCAGGGTCTATCGTGTCCGACAAAATGTGGGAGGTGCTTGAGCGTGGCACCGACGAATTTGGCCCCATAGGTCACGGTTGGACCTACTCGGCACATCCGATCTGCGCGGCGGCGGGTGTTGCGAACCTGAAACTACTGGACGATCTGCAATTAGTGTCTAACGCAGGCGAAGTCGGCGCATATTTGAACAATGCGATGACCGAAGCGCTGGGCGACCATCCGAATGTCGGCGAAATTCGCGGTGAGGGAATGCTGTGCGCCGTTGAACTGGTCAAGGATCGTGACGACCGCGTGTTTCTTGACGCCGCAGACAAAACGGCACCGCGTATCGTGGCCGCAATGTTGGAGCGTGGCGTAATTGCCCGTGCGATGCCGCAAGGCGATATCATTGGTTTTGCGCCGCCCTTCTGCCTGACGCGCGATCAAGCGGACGAAGTGGTGGCGGTCACCAAAGCTGCGGTCGACGCGGTTCTTTAGGTGCAGGACATCAAACGCAACGCATCGTAAATTGCGGCATGCGTATTGCGCGCAGACACGGCATCACCAATCCGGAACAGCTGAAAAGCACCATCTGGATTGGTGGTGATTGTCTGGGGTTTACGATCGATGAAAGCGTCGTGATCCAGTTCGCCACGATTTGACGACAATTCCTTGAGGTCGAAATACAGATCATCCAGTGGCAACGTCCCATAATTTACGACCACTTGGTCGTAGTGTTGCACCGTGGTGCGATCCGAATAATCGGTGCCGATGGTAGCAGCCAACCGATTGCCATCTTTTGCCACGGCTTTCAGGCGCTGCGTGACCGTGAACGTCACGTTGTCCGCTTGCAACGCACGCATATAGGGGGTCAAGTTCATCGCCATGACCTCTGGTGCGAAGGTGCGGTCTGGCGTCATAATCTCAACATTAGAGCCTGTTTTCATCGCAATCTCAGCTGCTTGCAGACCAGCATGGTCGCCTGCTTCATCATAGACTAAAACCGACTGTGCTGGTGTCACATCGCCAGAAATGATGTCCCAAGACGACACAACGTGTTCCGCATCTTGGCCCGTTTCATAAAGCGCAATGTTCGCCATCCCGCCTGTTGCGATGATCACGATGTCGGGGTTTTCTGCGGTGATGTCAGCAACATCCGCGAAGGTGTTGTACCGGATCGTCACGCCAAGCCGTTCGCATTCTGCGATCCGCCAATCGATAATCTGCATCATCTCGGCACGCCGCGGTGTCTGTGCGGTTAGTCGAATTTGACCGCCAGCCTGATCTGCGGCCTCGAATACAACGACCTTGTGACCTCGTTCGGCGGCGACGCGCGCGGCTTCCAAACCAGCGGGACCAGCGCCGACGACCACGACCTTCTTCTTGGTTTCGGCCTTCGTAATCCTGTGCGGCATCTCCTGTTCGCGACCCGTGGACGGGTTGTGGATGCAAAGCGCCATACCACCCTGATAGATCCGGTCGAGACAGTAGTTTGCCCCGGTACAGGGTCTAATTTCGGCTTCGCGACCGGCAATGATTTTTTGCACGACATGCGGATCAGCCATATGGGCACGGGTCATCCCGACCATGTCGAGATGACCTTCCGCAATCGCGTGGCGGGCTGTTGCGACGTCTTGGATGCGGGAGGCATGGAAGGTTGGCAGACCTGTGGCTTTCCGAATTTCGGATGCGAAATCAAGGTGCGGCGCGCTGCGCATCCCAGCAACGGGGATCATGCCTGTCATCGCAGGATCGGTATGGATACGACCACGGTTCACGTTGAAGAAATCGATCATGCCACTGTCGCGCAGCATCGAGGCGATTTGCACGCCTTCCTCGGACGTGATCCCACCCTTTTGCATTTCATCGACTGTACCGCGCACCCCAACGATGAAATCAGACCCAACCCGTTTGCGAATGGCCGTCAGCACATCCAGCGTCATCCGTACGCGGTTTTCAAGCGTGTCGGCGCCGTAGGGTCCCTGCAGGGTATTCGACAGCGGCGACCAGAATTGATCAAGCAAATGACCGCCCGCATACAGTTCGATCCCGTCCATGCCGCCCGCCTGCATCCGTTCTGCGGCGGCTGCATAATCTTCGATAATGCGGGCAATGTCCCAGTCTTCCATCTTTTTTGGGAAGGCACGGTGCGCAGGTTCGCGGTCATGGCTAGGTGCCACCGATGGCAGCCAATCACCTTTGTTCCAGTTCGTGCGCCGTCCCAGATGGGTCAGCTGGATCATGCAAGCGGCCCCATGTGCGTGCACCGCATCGGTCAGTTCACGCACCCAAGGCACGACTTCGTCCTTATACGCCAGAATGTTGTTGAACACGGGCGGGCTGTCGCGGGCAATTGCAGCTGAACCGGCGGTCATAGTAAGAGCAACACCGCCTTTGGCACGTTCCGCATGATAAGCCCGATAACGTCCCTTAGGCATCCCGTCTTCGGGGTAGGCGGGTTCATGGCTTGTCGTCATGACCCTGTTCTTCAGGGTGAGATGCTTGAGCTGATAAGGCTGCAAAAGGGGATCGAGGGACATGAATGCAATCCTTTAGCGGTCAAGAATTATGTCGGTGAGCGGACGGCTGGTGCAGGGCAGAATGAAACCGCGATCCATTTCGCGCTGCCGGATACCGCCCGCGTTTGTCATGTTCACTTCACCCGAATGCTTGAACGTTTTGCAAGTCCCGCATTCACCTTTTGAACAAGACGACGGCATTGGCACGCCTGCGTCTTTTGCGGCCCGCAGGATGTTCATCCCTTCGGGGCAATCAAAGGTGACGCCTGTCTTGGCGAAGGTGATGCGCCGGAGAGGGGCGTCTGTTGCAGCATCTTCGATGTCCGCTACGTCCGCGAAGGTAAAGCTTTCCTGAAGGTAGTTCGCAGGTGGCACACCCGCGTCCATCGCGGCGTCATACACCATCGCCATAAAGGCATCTGGACCGCAGCACATGATGTTGCGATCAGCCAGATCCGGGATCAACAGTGATAGCACTTCGGGATCAAGTCGGGTAGCATGTGCGCCTTGGGATGGCAAAATGTGAGACACTAACAGGGGCAGTTTGCGATGTAAGACGGGAATCTCGTCTGCAGCGATTGCGGTTGTCGCGTCGCGGGTCACGTGAACGAAGACGCAGTCCAATGCGATGCCACGATCAGCGGCTGTGCGTAGAATGGACAGCATCGGGGTCACGCCGCTTCCCGCTGCAATCAAGGCGAATTTCTTGCCCTCAAACGGGATTGGCGTGAATTGCCCGGAAGGCCCGAAGGCTTCGATCTCTGCGCCCACCTTCAGCGTCTCATGCAATGTACCGGATGCGGCCCCGTCAGGTTGGTGTTTCACTGTGATTTCGATGCCGCCATTGCGCGCCGCAGATGATGCGATCGTGTAGCAGCGTTCGATGATCCCACCTGCCGTTTCGATCCGAAAGGTCATGTATTGGCCAGGGTTATGGGCGATACGTGATCCTTCGGTTGGGGTCAGCAAGAAAGTGCGCACATCGGGTGCATCGTCCCAAGTTGCGCGACAGGTCAGCATTCCCCACCGGTCTGATGGCCAAGCCCGTTTGCGCCGTGCTTCCCAGACGTTTTCCGTGATCATGTCGCGTAACCGTGGGCAGTCATGCGTTCAACGTACCACGTCGCAAATTCATCCAACGCACGTTCGGTGAATGGCGAATATGGACCGGGACGATACCCTGCCGAAGACACGCCCTGATGGGCCAGCGCGACCAGGTTAGCATCTTCCGCATTTGTTGCTTTCCAAACAGCAGTCAGGTGATCAAGATCGTAATCTTCGCCTTCAACGGCATCCTTGTTCACAAGCCATTTTGTGCGGACGAGCGTTTTGCCAGGACCCATGGGAAACGCGGTAAAGATCACGGCATGATCCGCCATGATGTGGTTCCACGAATTGATCCCCCACAGGTGCAGGTCGCCGCTTCCTGACATCGTCATATTCCCCAACGGGATTGCGCTGGCCGCGCGGGTGTCCATGGTTTGGGATTCACCAAGACCTGCGATGATCAGGCGCTGCATGCGAAAATTGGTGGGATACCCAACGGTGTGTTCAATCGCAGTTGGGTCTAACCCCTGCGTTTCCCATATCTTGCCCTGCTCTTCGTAAGCTTTGGCAAGCGCATCGGCCTCGTCTTTTTCGGTGGGCGTCAGGCCTTCTGGATCAAAACCGAAATCGGCTGAATGGAACGATAGGCTGAGTTCTGGATGGTTTGACGCGCAATGATAACACTCACGATTGTTTTCCATCGTTAGTTTCCAATTGCCGTCTTCGATGATCTCGGTTTCGAATGCGACTTTGGCATTGGTCAGATCATAGGGTGCAAGGCGCGGTCCCACTTTGTTGATCAGATGTGTGATATCGTCGGGCGGTTCGTCTGATAGGCAAGCATATAAAATGCCGCCAATGGATCTAAGCGCGACCGGCTTGAGATGATGCAAACTGCGATCAAAGTCGACGCCCATCTGCGGGGCCAGCGCCAATGCGCCGTCCAAATCGTAGGTCCATTGATGATACGGACACACGAGTTTTCCAACGACCGAACGGCCCGGCGGAACCAAGCGCGATCCTCTATGTAAGCAGACATTATGGAAGGCACGGATGTTCATGTCGTCGTCACGGACAATAACGATGGAAGATGTCCCAATCTCGATCGCGATCACATCACCGGGTTCTTCGACGTCGCAGTCTACGCCAACAGCGATCCAATGCTTGGCAAAGATGGCATCGCAATCAGCCAGATATGCCGCTTGGCTGATATATAGTTGGGCGGGTAATGTATGACCGGCCTGTCTTTTGCACAGTAATGATCCGATTGACGCATCGTCTGCGTGCAGGTTTTTCTCATCTAACATGGGCAATCTCACGATAATGGTGCGTAAGATTATCTGCAGATTTCGACGTGCGACAACTGCAGTAATTTGCTACCAATGCATGACTACTGATTATGTATTGGAGACAGCCTTGCGCCGATTACGACGATCCATTCCATCGCTCGGCGCACTGAATGCGTTTGAAGCGGCGGCACGATTGCAAAGTTTTACGGCTGCTGCCGCAGAGCTAGGTGTGACCCAAGCCGCCGTCAGCCGACGCATTAAAGAGCTGGAGATTGCACTAGAAACACAGCTTTTCATTCGTGCAAACCGGCGCGTACAGGCGAACGGTGCCGGATTGGAATTGTTTGAAGCTGTGAATGAATCGTTCGATAAAATTGCGGTCGCTATCGACAACATCCGATCAGCGGCCGCTGTGGATAGCGTGACAATCGGCGTTTCGCTCGCCTTCGCGCATTTTCGGTTGATACCCGCATTAACGGCGTTTCACACGCTTTACCCAGACATTCGGGTAAGGGTTATTTCCGAAGACGTTTGGACGCATTCACCAGATCAATCACTGGATTTGGAATTGCGTTATGGGACCAGTCAGTTTGACGGTCAAACTATCATCGCATCACTTCCGGAAGTCGTATTCCCGGTATGTTCGCCCGATTTTGCCGCGCATCACAGCATTGATCCCGCGCAAGAGATAACGGGCGCTACGCTCGCGGAGCTCCCATTGATCGAAGGGGAGCAACGATCGGGTCGGTTTTTGTCATGGGGGCAATGGTTTCGTTGGATGGGCATGCCGACAACATCCATCAGTCCACGGCTTCAGTTCAGTAACTATTCGGACGCCGCATATGCGGCGATGAACGGTGATGGCGTCGCAGTAGGTTGGGGAAGCCTTTTGCAGCGCCCGATTTCTGATGGGCGACTTGTCGCACTCGGTACGGCCCGTGTTACCCCACCGGGGCAGCATCATCTGCTGGTTAAAAAGGGACGCAGTCAAAAGAAGTCCGTAGAGGCATTTGCCGAATGGTTCACGCAAGCGTTAGTACAGTCTGGAAGCCGTTAAGGCATTCCAGATTAGAATGGTTTACGCTCCGGTGACCGCTGGCGCAGTTGATCTGTTGCGTGATGAAAACGAAACCACGGTGTCATCGTTGTCGGCAACGATAAACAATTTCAGCAATTCCAGCAGATTTGCTGCTTCTGACTGGAGCGCGCGAACGTTGTTCGTTGAATTGTCGACCATCATAGCATTCTGCTGGGTTACGCGGTCTAGATTTGTAACGCCGACATTAATCTCTGTAATGCTGCCGGCTTGATCGGTTGCCCCTGCAGAAACCGAAGCAATCAGCGTCGAAATCGTTTCGATTCGTTTCACAATTTCCAAAAGCATACCTTCCGTATCGCGGACCAGCGCCACGCCTGTTTCGACATTTGTTGCGCTGGTTGTGATGAGTTCTTTGATCTGACTGACGGCCTCTGTCGAACGCATGGCCAGTTGCCTGACTTCGGCTGCTACCACCGCAAAACCACGGCCGGCATCACCGGCGCGGGCCGCTTCGACACCCGCATTTAAGGCGAGAAGGTTGGTTTGAAACGCGATATCGTCCACAACCCTAATGATAGACCCGATTTCCTTGGATGACTTTTCGATTTCGCCCATCGCACTTGTCGTATTCTCGACGACCGATCGCCCCTTTTTGGCATCGGCATCAACTTCATAGATCAGCTTTTCGGCTGATTTCAGCTCCTGCGTGCTTTCCGCGATCTTGCTGGTGATTTGATCAATGGCAGCAGCGGTTTCTTCGAGCGTCGCCGCCTGATTTTCGGTGCGGCGCGATAGTTCTTGCGCCTCTTCGCTCATTTTTTCGGTTTGATTACCGATCATTTTGGAAAACTGCTTCAGATTCTGGATCGTCGATCCAACGCTTTGGACGCTATTGTTATAATCAGCGCGGAGCGCGTCATATTCGGCGGCGAAAGTCTGTTCCAGCGGCTTTGTAAAATCTCCGGCAGCAAGCCGCCTTAGTCCGCTTCCCAATTCGTCAACGGCGTATCGTTGCGCGTCGGCTCTTTCGTTTTCTTCGATCAACTTTTGGTCAAAGGCCCGCAAGCGATCCGCCATAAGTTCCAAGGTACGGGAGAGATCACCAATTTCATCTTTGCGGCGTGTATCTGGAATGGTGAAATTGTAGTCACGGTCGCCGATCTTTTGCATTGCTTGCACAATCGAAGTCAGAGGATCTGTGAAGGTTTTGGATATGAACCAACCTACCAGTGCGACAAGCAACATGGCCGCTAACGTCAGAACGAAAACCTTGTTTCGTTCCTGTTTCGCAATCGCGTAGACTTCTGAAAGTTCGAATTCCCCGACCAGAACCCAGTTTTTACCAAGGATGTCGATGACACGTGCGACGCCAATGGACAGCGCGCCATTTAAGTTGACGTCATTTGAATAAGTGCTCACCCCGGTTTTAAAGGCGTCGATCACTGATTGATTGGGCGTCAATGGGTCAAGCGTTGAATGGCGACTGTCAAAACGGGATTCGGACCGCGCCAGCATGTCGGGTGCTAGCATCGTCAGTTCTCCGGTTTCACCAAGTCCATCCGCGCGCGCGATGACGTCGCTAACTGCACCCAAAGCTAACTGCACTGCAAAGACACCAATTATGGTCCCTTGCGCGTTTTCCACCGGTGTCGCGATAAAACCCGCGGGTGCGCCGTAGCTGGGTTCGTATGGTTTGACGTCATTGAAAACCGTTTCGCCGACAGGAAGCGTGAGAGATGTTTCGAATGCGGCAGCAAGGCCAGAATTTGCGTATGGTCCTGTCAGGAAATTAGTCGCAAAATCGGTTTCTTTATAAACGGAGTACAGCAGGTTGCCGTCTGTATCGAAAAGAAAAACGTCATAAAGGCTAAGCCGGTTTTTTATGTCCCGAAAGAACGGATGGAAGTTTTCGTGCTGAAAATTGTAGGGGATTGATGCAGGCGCGCGGTCGAAAAGATCCTTTTCACCGACAGGATTTGGGTTTTCGTCGATGTAGGCCTTATGCAAGTCCGCGACTGGATCATCCATGAGCAGCCCAAACGTTGAATTGAACCCCTGAATCGCTTGGATGACTGTCGGGTCGGACGCATAGCTTGCTACTTTTGAATCAAGGGATTCGAACCAGTTTTCCATCGCAAGCGACCGTTCAACTGTTAGAATTTCAAGCTTTGCCTGCGTTTGTTGCAACAGGCTGTTTTTGAAGTCTTGGTAATTTAGCCAGCTTAATGACAACGCCACGCTCAATGACAGCAAAACAAATGCCACTGGCAGTTTCGCGGTCATTCGGATGTCGTTGATGTTCATCGCGGCTTCTCCAACTCAAGCAGAACGGTCCGCCGTCAATACAGGACACATTCTTAAGGAAGCGATAAGCTCAGATCGTATTTGTTGGTGCTGCTGCTTTGACCTCTTCGGCGATTTGTTCCAGTTGCTGGGCAAGCGGGTTGGTCTTGCGCCAAATCATACCAATTGTTCGCGATGGCTGCATGCCGCCGAACCGGTTGACGCAAACGGGTGCGGATCGGGTTTCGACGCTTAGCGCCATTTCAGGAATCAGTGTCACGCCGATCCCTGCGCCGACAAGTTGCACTAGTGTGGACAGTGAACTGCCGTCCAGACCTTCGCGTGCTCGCGCTGTTTGCATGTTACAGTACGACAGAGCCTGATCGCGCATGCAATGGCCTTCCTCTAGCAGCAAAAGACGCATGGTTTGTAGGTCATCAATATGTGGGATCGGTTCACTAGCGTCTTTGGCGGGTCGGACCAAAACGAAGTCTTCGGTGAACAGCGGTGCAACCGTAAAGGACGGTTCAGCAATAGGAAGTGCTACGATCGCCGTATCGATCTGGCCATCTAGCAATTCCTGTACCAAGCGCGGGGTGGTTGTTTCGCGCACGTGGATATCGAGTTCGGGGTGCGTTTTTGTGAGTCGGCCAAGAATATTTGGCAAAAGATAGGGGGCGATGGTGGGAATGACGCCAATCCGAAGGCGGCCAGCCATTTGACGGCCAGGCATGCGTACCAAATCTTCCAGTTCTTCAACACCACGCAGGATGTCCCGCACACGCAAAGCAAAGTCTTCGCCGAATCCCGTCAAACGAACCTGTCGCGCACTACGTTCGAATAGCGGCGCGCCAAGCGTTTCTTCCAACTCTTTGATCTGCATCGACAAAGCGGGCTGAGAGATGGCACAGGTATCCGCGGCCCTCCCAAAGTGGCCGTGTCGTGCGAGCGCTTCAAAATAGCGGAACTGTTTGAGGGTAACGTTTATCATAAGGTAAACTTATCGCCTTAATCAGGATATTCAACTTAAACTAATTCTAAATTCTTGCTACGACTCGGCCAAACAGCACATCAACAACGGAGAATTCCCATGGACGGCAACGCCTTTGACACAAATGATAGCTCGGCAAAGTGTCCGGTTCTTGGTGGCGCACATCGCCACGGTGCAAAAGGCACCACTGCGAACCAGCACTGGTGGCCTGAACAGCTAAACCTGCGGATGCTGCATCAGAACACGCCCCAAGGGAACCCAATGGGCGACGATTTTGACTATGCGGAAGAGTTCAAATCGCTGGATATCGACGCCGTCAAAGAAGACCTGAAAGCGTTGATGACGGATAGCCAAGATTGGTGGCCTGCCGACTATGGTCACTATGGTCCGTTCATGATTCGGATGGCGTGGCATTCTGCGGGTACGTACCGTGTGGGTGATGGCCGTGGTGGCGCATGTTCCGGTAGCCAGCGTTTTGCACCGCTGAATTCATGGCCTGATAACGTGAGCCTTGATAAAGCGCGCCGCCTGATCTGGCCGATCAAAGCCAAGTATGGTCGCAAGATTTCTTGGGCTGACTTGATGGTTCTGACCGGCAACGTCGCGCTTGAAACGATGGGTTTCGAGACATTCGGTTTTGCAGGCGGTCGTGAAGATATCTGGGAACCAGAAGAAGACATCTACTGGGGTCCAGAAACTGAATGGCTGGACGACAAACGCTACACAGACGCCCACGACATGATCGGCGAACTGGGTGCGGTTCAGATGGGCCTGATCTACGTGAACCCGGAAGGTCCAAACGGCAATCCTGATCCGTTGCTGTCTGCACGCGACATTCGCGACACCTTTGCCCGTATGGCGATGAACGACGAAGAAACAGTGGCCTTGGTTGCTGGTGGTCACACTTTTGGTAAGGGCCATGGTGCCGCTGACCCGAATGAACACGTTGGTGTTGAGCCAGAAGGCGCGGCGCTGGAAGCGCAAGGTCTTGGCTGGCATTCTACATACGGGTCCGGCAAGGGCGAACACACCATTTCGTCCGGTCTGGAAGGCGCTTGGACGAGCAACCCGGTCGCATGGGACAACGGTTATTTCTCGAATCTGTTCGAACATGAATGGGAGCTTGGCAAAGGTGCCGGTGGTGGCCATCAGTGGTATCCGAAAAACGGTGAGGCCGATGTGCCGGACGCCCATGTTGATGGCAAAAAGCACCTGCCAACGATGTTCACATCCGACATCGCACTGAAAGAAGATCCCGCCTACCGCGCGATTTCCGAACGGTTCTACAAAGACCCGGCAGCGTTCCAAGAAGCGTTTGCAAAGGCATGGTACAAGCTGACGCACCGCGACATGGGTTCATACGAGCGTGGCTTGGGTGATCACAAACCTGCAGAGCCACAGCTGTGGCAAGATCCGGTGCCTGCAGTTGATCACGAGCTGATCGACGACGCGGACATCGCTGATCTGAAGGCGAAAATCCTTGCGACGGACCTGACGGCGGCTGAACTGATCTCCACCGCTTGGGCATCCGCATCCACATACCGCGGCTCTGACCGTCGTGGTGGTGCCAACGGTGCACGGATTGCACTGGCCCCAGCCAAGGATTGGGAAGCCAACAACCCTGCGCAACTGGCGAAAGTGCTGGACGTGCTGCGCGGTGTGAAATCTGACTTTGTCAAACCAGTATCGCTTGCTGATCTGATCGTTCTGGGTGGTGTTGCTGCGCTGGAAAAAGCCAGCGGCATGGACGTGCCGTTTGCACCGGGCCGGACTGACGCGACGCAGGACATGACCGACGTTGAATCATACGCATGGCTGGAACCAAAGGCAGACGGTTTCCGTAACTACTACAACAAGGACGCCAACCTGCGCACACCTGCAGAAATGTTGGTCGATAAGGCACAACTGCTGACGCTGACTGCGCCAGAAATGGTTGTGCTGTTGGGTGGTATGCGCGCACTTGGCGCGAACTACGACGGGTCAGCGGATGGCGTATTCACAGACACACCCGGCACGCTGAACAATGCGTACTTCGTGAACCTGCTCGATATGGCGACCGAATGGAAAGCAACGTCCAAGGACAGCTATGAAGGCATCGATCGCGCTTCTGGTGACGTGAAGTGGACAGGCAAATCCGTCGATATCCTGATGGGGTCCAATTCCGTGATGCGTGCGGTGGCTGAAGTGTACGCGTCCGCTGATGCGGCGGATAAATTCAAGTCCGACTTTATCGCAGCTTGGACGAAGGTCATGACGGCTGACATCGTCTAAACCATCCGATGGTTCAAAATTTGAACGGCGCCCTGCTTGGTTGGGGCGCCGTTTTTGTTTGGGTCTGCCGTAGCGACTTGATACTGGGGACGTAACAAACAACTACAGGTAGCAGCATGTCCCAACACCAGCCGATAGGCATCGCATTGATTGGTGCGGGCATGATCGCCGAGCGCCATGTCAAAGCCATTTCCGCAGCGCAGGACGACATGCATCTGCGAGCTGTTGTGTCCCGCAATCCTGACCGCGCGCGGGGGCTTGCCGAGGCTTACGATGGACCCGCGCCCATCTTTACATCCGACCTTTCTGAAATCGCACGAGACCCAGATATTCACATGGCCATTGTTGCGACTCCGCCGAGTGTACGTGCCGACGTAATCGCGCCATTGGCAAATGCCGGCAAACATATCCTGCTCGAAAAACCGGTCGGGCGAACGACCGCAGAAGCAACCGAGGTCGTCGAGATATGCGAAGAAGCTGGTGTAACGCTTGGCGTTCTGTTCCAGCATCGTGTTCGCGACACCGCCCGTGCTGCTGCCAAATACGTGGCAGACGGAACGCTTGGCCGATTGGGTCATGTCGAAATTGCCGTCCCGATCTGGCGTGCGCAAAGCTACTACGATGAACTAGGGCGCGGGACCTACGCACGTGACGGGGGCGGGGTATTGCTGACCAATGCGATCCATTCGATTGACCTTGCGCTGTCTTTGACGGGCCCTGTGAAAAGCGTGCAGGCGATGACGGCGACGTCGCCGTTGCATCGTATGGAAGCCGAAGACGTAGCCGTTGTTGGACTGCAATTCGCATCGGGTGCTGTTGGATCATTGCTGGCCAGTACGGCCACATTCCCGCATGGGACCGAAACGATCACGCTTCACTTTAGTCAGGGGTCATTGCGAATGACCAAAGACTCATTGACTGTCAGTTGGCATGACGGCCGCGTGGAGACGCCTATCAAGGATAATAGCGACGGCGTGGTTGTTCCCCTTTCGGGTGGTCAAGTGGCATGGCACCAAGACGTTATCGCCGATTTTGCCACCGCGATACGAACGGGCAGTGCGCCGCTTGTAACAGGACGACAGGCGCTCGAATCCCATGCATTAATCACTGCAATCGAAACGTCATCGCGTTTGGGGCAGCGTGTAGACATGGGGGCGTGACCACGTTGGGCATGTCTTTTCTTTACGCGGGCCTTGATCCAGCAACGGCGGTTTTCCTGTTTGTGATCAGCTTCTTCGGATCATTCATTACTGTCGCAATGGGGATCGGTGGCGGCGCAATGATGCTGGCGGTGATGGCGACCTTGTTGCCCCCCGCCGCGTTGATACCCGTCCACGGGGTCATCCAATTCGGATCGAACGCCTACCGCGCTTTCGTATTGAAAGAGCATACGTTTTGGCCACCCATCGGAGCGTTTGCAATCGGCAGCCTGATTGGTGTCAGTGTCGGCGGATTGATCGTTGTTGATTTACCGCCAAGTGCCGTTCAAATCGGCGTCGGCCTATTCGTGGCCTGGTCTGTCCTGCGTAAACCGCCAAAGTGGCTGACGCATTGGCCGTTTCTGACGGGGCTTTTGTCGAGCTTCCTGACGATGTTCTTCGGCGCAACTGGTGTATTCGTTGCGGGTATCGTCAAATCCCATCAATTAGGCCGTGAGGCTCATGTCGCGACCCATGCGGTGATGATGACGTTGCAGCATCTGTTAAAGATTATCGTCTTCGGAATGCTCGGTTTTGCATTCGGGCCTTGGCTGGGTTTTATGGGGGTCATGATCGCATCAGGATTTGTCGGAACATTGGCCGGCAGACACGTTTTACGCCGCATGAACGATGCAATCTTTGGCAAAGTCTTGAATGTTATCTTGATGCTATTGGCCGCACGCCTGATCTGGCAGGGGATTGCGGGCATTTAGCTGGTGAATTTCCAAGGTTGGATGACAGCAACCTGTTTCTGTGCTTCACCACGTTCCACAACCACCGCAACAGCGAGGCCTGGAAACAATTCACCCATGCCGAATTTGCGCAAGATATCGGCATGGACGAAAATTTCTTCGTTCGTGCGGAACAGCATGACGAACCCGTAACCTTTGACCGAGTCGAACCATTTCACGCATCCTGGTTCAAGTGTCTCTTTTTCCTCGGCCGTCAGGTCATCGTAGGTCACGACATCGTTGGGCTGGCGGATCTCGAGAACCCGCGCGACGCGGACACCACGGTCCGTGCCTTCGATAAGGAAGTCGACAACGACTTCCTTGGCTATTGTGTTGATGCCAAACTCGCGCAACGTGTTGACGTGCAACAGCACCTCATTCCCTGACTCGGCGTCGACGACGAAACCGAAGCCTTTTGCGGGATCGAACCATTTGACAGAACCAGAGTAACTTTTGTCGTCAGAATACATAATGTGACCGCGAAACATGATCAGAAGATTGGCATCTTCTTTGGGGTAAGCTTGGACTGCTGTGCAATCAATCATCGTAACGTGTGACCTGACCTAAAGGTCAGGTTCAATTCGTGATTGTGCGCTGAACGGGTCAACATATTGTCAATGAAGTGTCGAAAAGCATGAAAAATAAACAAAATTTCGACGCTTCAGGTTACGAAGGCGCTAACTAAGAATCAACGAACTTGACCACTTTATACGATCATGATGACCCTAAGGCGAAATATATTGATACAGGTGAATGTATGACCCAGTTTGATATCCGCGATCCGGCCTTCTCTGACTTGTTTCCGGATGGCGCTGGGCTGCAAGAAATCGCGACAGGTTTCGGTTTTACGGAAGGCCCGATTTGGCACCCGCACGATAAGTGGCTCATGTTTTCGGATATCCAAGAAAGCAAACAATACATTTGGCGCGAAGGGGCGGGTCATAGTATTTTTCGCCTACCCAGCAATCAAGCGAACGGTAACTTCTTTGATCGCGACGGGCAGGTTCTGACGTGTGAACACGCGGCATCACAGGTGACGATCCGCGACCACGGTGGGAAGCGGGTCACGCCAATCGCGACCCACTATGAAGGACGCGCATTAAACAGCCCTAACGACATTATCTGCGACAGCTTGGGGCGGATATGGTTCACTGATCCAGCGTATGGACGGACGCGTGCCGATTTGGGCATCATCCGCGATCAGGAATTGGCGTTTCAAGGGGTTTACCGGCTTGATCCTGACGGATCCCTCCACCTTGTCGCCAGCGATTTTGACCAACCTAACGGTCTATGTCTGTCCCAAGACGAAACCAGATTGTTTATCAATGACAGTCCGCGTGGCCATATTCGTGTGTTTGATGTCGCAGCTGACGGGGCGCTGTCGGGTGGTAAAATCTGGGCGAATGTCGTGGGCGACGGACCATGGGTGCCGGATGGCATGAAGACAACGACGCAGGACCATATTCTTTGCAATGGCCCCAGCGGGGTGCACATCTTTACAGCAGATGCACAGTGTCTTGGAGTCATCCTGATGCCGCAAAAATCCACGAATTTTTGCTTTGGCGGTGAAGATATGACGTCGTTGTTCATCACGGCATCTGCGTCAGTCTACCGGATCGAAACGCGCATGACTGGGCTGGCAATGTTTTGAACGAAAATGCCCTGCCGTTTCCGCGAAACGACAGGGCATTTGGTTGGTTTCTGAAGGGTTGTTATAGGCCCAGCTTAGAATTCTCTGTGTACATACCAACAACGGCGTTCATATCGGCCATCGTCTTGTTCAAACCTGTGAAGATCATCGCGCGGGTTGCTTCATCAACAGATCCGCCAGCCGACACGGTTGCGACGTAATCGCTGATCTCTGCCCAATCCGCTTGCACGATTTCCAAGCCTGTCAGAATTTCTTCAGTCGGTGCAGGCGAAATGCCGGCGCCATCCATTCCGAAGATAAGCGCGTTCAACGAAGTTTCGAACATGCTGACAGTTCCGCCGAGCGTTTCAAGCGACGCATCCGCGTAGATGCCTGACATGATCAAGCATACCTCTTTCGAGATTTTCTGGGTCAGCATCCGCTGACGGCCAGCAATATCGATGGTCAATGCGTCAGACTGCAACAAAGCAGTTGGATCGGCATATTGGCCTGAAATCTCACTGACGAGCAGTTTTGCGGCATCCAGAACTTCCATGTTGTGTTCGGCCAGTTCCAAGACTTCTTCGTCGGTACCGCCGGTGGCTTCGATGTCGTCAAATGCGGCGTGGAGCGGATCGTATTTTGCATGAAGGTTTGCGATCGCGGCCAGTGTCTTGCGACGTTGTTCTTCACCGATGATGTTCAACGTCTCATCACCAAATTCAAGTGCGGCGATAATCGTGTCGAATTCTACTTTTGCAGCGTGCAAAACGGCGTTGCTTTGCTCCGGTGCGATTCCAGCGTGATAAGTACAGGCCGCTGCAGGAATGCGCTGGCTTAACATTCGTAGTTTGCCCGATAGGTTGATGCGTTCGCTTGCGCCAATATCTTCCAGAAACTGGGTCAGCTGGATCGGATCTTCGGGTGGAATTGAAATAGCACCGGATTGCGCGACGCCTTGGGTTGCGGTCGAAAGCGTCAATGCAGCAACGGCACCGAGCGTTATTTGTGTAATACTTGAAGTGCGTGTCATCTTGATCTCCTTTTTCCACACCGCAAAGGGTGCAGGATATCACCGGCATGAATCGCAGCACGTGGGCAGATCGAAACCGGTTCTGAAAATTCAAAGTGCTGTTGGCAAAAGGATGCCAAACAGGCGACCAGTGGGTGATGCGGGCACAGCCATTTGACTGTGCCCGACAAAATTACCCGCGGGCAGCTTCGATCCACACTTCAACGCGACGGTTAATCGTACGACCGTTTTCGTTGATGTTACATGCGGATGGTGCGATCTCGCCGAAGCCGGACACGCCCATTTCAAGGTTTGCGACACGATCACCTGCAAATGCAGTAAGTTCCGCCATCACTTGGTTCGCGCGGCTTTCTGAAAGTGTCCGGTTGCTATCAAACGCACCAACACCGTCTGTAAAGCCAACAAAACGCACTTTTGTGCCTTCTGGCTGCGCTTCAAGGAAATCGGCCAAACGTGCCATATCAAGCAAGCCACGTTCGTCCAAACGGGATGATCCTGTCGCGAAACGGAATGTTGTGGACAAGCGGTCGTAATCAACCATTTCAGACAACATTTCACGCATCACGCCGCCTTCGTAGGCGTCAACGTTTGGATCAAGCAATGCACGTGCACGTGCGCCATCAAGCGCCTGTTCGCGGCGGCTGATGCCCAAGTCGATAAAGCCTGCTTTTGCGATCACGCCATCAGCATCTTTGGACACGGTATAGTCCACGAAATCTTGTGTGGATGCATCAATCGCGTCGCTACGGTTGTAGAGATACAGACGACGCTGCAGGGCGTATTCTTCTGTCTTGGCTGAGAACGCGTCAGGTGTCACCGAAATTCCGCATTCGTTCACAACGGACAAGGCTTTTGCGCCACGCTGGAAAGCGTAGCCAACATAACCCAGCGCAAATGGATCTTCGTTCACCATTGCGGCCATTTCGTTGTTGCCTTCGACAACAGCTGCCGTGGAAACGAGTGATGGTTCGATTTCACCAAAGATACGGCTTTCGAATACGGCACGTGTACCGGATCCGTCGACACGTGTGATCAGCTTGATTTCAGCATCAGCACCGCCCACTTCGGACCAGTTTGTGATGGCACCCGAATAGATACCGCGCAGCTGTTCAAGCGACAGTTCTTTGATTGGGTTTTCCGGGTGGGTGATAACCACAAGGCTATCCACCGCAATCACATGTTCCTGTTCTGCGCTGACCATGTTGCCAGCGCCGTTGTCACGCAATGCACGGGCTTCAGCTGGACGAATCCGGCGCGATGACATGCCGATTTGAGCCGTTCCATCCAGAAGGGTAGAGAACGCATCGCCGGACGATGTTGATGTTACAAGATAGCTGCCGATTTCATCGCCAAATCCACCGTCACCAACAAGGTTCGCCAGAATTTGACCGCGGGTTTCTGTCGCGATGACTGATGCTTCTGCATTCAGGTGCGACGCGTAGCCGGAAATCAGCAATGGCATCATGCCAAGACCAACTGTGTCAGACCCAGCGATTTGGATGTCTGCAGTGGCAGTATCGAAGACCGGGCATGCATCGCCTTCACAGCGAACGCGGTTCGCGGCAATCCGAAGATCGCCAAGGCCGGTGCGGATGACGTAGTTGTCATCGACGAAATCGACGAATTCCCCAACAAGGTTTACGGTTCCGTCAGCAGACTTGAGCGTAACCTCGTCTGCGAGAACTGACATTGGCAAAGCGCCTGCAGCAAAAGTAATTAGGGCACGTGC
This sequence comes from Rhodobacteraceae bacterium S2214, assembly GCA_025141675.1. Taxonomy (NCBI): domain Bacteria; kingdom Pseudomonadati; phylum Pseudomonadota; class Alphaproteobacteria; order Rhodobacterales; family Paracoccaceae; species Rhodobacteraceae bacterium S2214. The sequence continues at coordinate 271,861 of CP081161.1, read as the reverse complement.
CGCAATTTGACGTGCGTTGTACTTGTTGAAAAACATATCGAAATCTCCTCATAACCAAACAAAAACGGGCGTCTAAACTTGAAAAAGCGACCCATCCACGAACGCAAACGTTTTCGTTCGCGTCATTGATGGTGAGATTTGATAAGATTTTGTGGAAAATTTATGACCAAACTGAGTGCGGAAGCTGACCTAACGGCAGTCTCATTTTTGGACTACACGTAAGGGTTTAGTGCGGTTTTGGCCCTAAAGTTTAGATTTTGACCACGCACTGTGCAAATTTGCCATATTTTCAGACGCATAGCACAAAATAGCAGCTTCTGAAGAAGTCTTTACGATTGCAACAGACCCGGCTTCATCTAAGGCATCATTCAGGCAAATAAATCCTGTTGGACCCGCTAATTGTTCCACTGATTGAGAAAAACTGTCCCATTTTGCATCAATCGCTGCGCGTAATGTCGCCAGTTTTGCGCCATCTCCGCCGGTTGTGTTCTCGGACCCGTCTTTCAAAACAACCCAAGCGGTGACCAGATCCCCGCAATCACGAACAAAAGAGATCATCGGAGTCAAAGGCGCCGGGTTCAGGTCAACGCCCCAATGCGCAGCAAGATTCTGCGCGGTTAGACCCGCGTCAGATTGGCCACCCATCGCGTCGGGTTCGTCACTGACAACTGTCAATTCGCCGGCAGCGGCCGTGAACTGATCAATGATACCATGCAGACCATCAATGACGTCCGGCGCATCATGGGAAATGGATTTCCCCAACACGCCCATCACGCCTGTGATGTCTTTTGATGCCTGCACCAAACCACGCAGGCGACGCCCGCCCGCGACCAAAGATATTTCGGACCCGTTCATCTTGAACGTCAGTTTGCGCGGCAAGACGGTCATGTCGATTTCGTTCAGGATCGCGGTCAGAATCGGCGGTTCTGTCCCGTCAGATACAACTCGCAGGCCGTTTTCAAAGCTCTCGCCTTCGGATGAAAGCGCGGCGAGTTTCTGGGCAAGGGTTTGTTTATCCATCACAAAGGTGATCCTGCATCGTGCGACATGGGAAGAGTTGCGAGATCGATCATCATGATCCGCTGCTAATTTTTTGAAGCGTCGGGCGCGCGGCTGTCAGGAACGATGACACGTCAATATCCGGCTGACAGACGCAGCATAGAACGTCAGATGGTTCGTTCGCTGCGCGCAAGAAAATGGTCAGCTGATCGCGGGTCGCGATCATTGCTGTGTCGCTTTGACCATCACCAAAATTTGGACTTCCGGGTTTGCCAAGGCTTTTGGCCGCGTCTGCGCACAACGCGTTCAGCGCCTCGCGTTGCTGCGGGGCGTCGGTGTTTGTAACCAAAACCATCTCGGTGGACAGATCCGCAAACGCGAGCGTTTCACACTTTGGAAACTGGCTGTGCAGCGCGTCCAATTCTTCTGTGGCCATGTCTTGCGCACTCTATCCCGTTACACCCAAAGTCCTTTTATGACATTCGGGCGCACAGGGAAAGGGACTGCAACATGCGTCGGTTGTTTAAGATGCAATCTGCGCTGGGTTTTCAACAGTCTCGTCGTCCATGTGGAAAACGGGACGCGATGTGTTTGGGCGCGGCTTGTGTGAATTGTCATCTGCGGCATCGTCGCGACGTGCGTTGACACGGCGCGGCACGACTGGTGCGGCTTCGGGGTCGCGACCGTCTACAACGGGGTCTGTCAACAACAGCGGCGCAGCTTCTGCGTCAGTTGCATCGACTTCTGTTGCTTCCGGAGCCGACACGTAAAGCGTTTCGGTTGTTCCTGCGACAGCAATGGTCAGTTCCTGAACCATTTCGATCAAATGTTCGGTGAACGCGCCAGCACCACTGGCGTCCCATGCATCGTAGTCTTCGCCAGCATTCAATGCCTGAAGCAGGGATACGGGGAAGGTCGCGCCGAACTGACCTTTGGTTTCGTGCTTGACTCGCGCCAAGACACGATTGCGGTCACGCTCTGTCGTCAACTTGTCGAAACGCGTGATCAGCAGGATAGACCGCTTGCGCACGGCTTCGGGCATCTGGGCCCAAACCGCAGCTTCGGATTGCCGCCACGCTTGAGTCGCGTGGGTACACCACAGCACGGCGTCGACTTCTTCCAGCATCCGTTCAACCACATCAGATGACATGTTCGGGTCGGAAATTCCTGGAAAATCAATCAGATCACACACATCAAGGATATCGCTTTCAAAGAACAAACGGATCACGCGTGTGTTTTCAACGCCAATTTCTTCGAGATGCGACAGTGAAATCAGTTCTTCCGTGCCGTCCACATCAACGCGGTAAGGGGGCTGCGAACCGGATGCCATCCAAACAGGTGACAAGCGCGTTGCTGTTACCTTTTCCGGCAAAGGGCGTGACCCCAGCAGCAGATTTGACAACGTGCTTTTGCCAGCACTGAATTCACCCATAAGCGCAATGCGTGGCTTACGGTTCAGCGAAGTGGAATGGGTCATGCGGCAGCACCTCCAGATATTTTTGGGTCAACGTCGTAGTCATCGTCATCAATCGCGAGATCTTCGAAAATGATGTCGAACAGTTCTTCACGTTCTTGCTGGGCTGTAATGCCGAACAGGCCTTCCAGATCACCAAGACCGATTTGAGATTTTTCAGCGATATCCGTCAGAATGCCGCGTTGTTCAGCCAAGAAATCGGCCATTTCGCCAAGGGCGGTTTGACGGATGTCGTTTAATTGACGGTTCTTCAGGTCATCGACGATAGGGGCGGTTTCCGCCTCGATCAATTCGTAGAAATTGCTGGCAAAAGCACGATATCCTTTGCGGCGTTGCCACCAGCCTTTCCACCACGATGTCTGCAGATCAAGCGCGATGGTTTGTCCCAAAGACACGGGCGCAGGCACGCCAGGTGCGTCTGGTGGTGTCACCGTGAAGTTTTCGACATCTACCGAAAATGCCTGACCATAAAGATCAGTGAGATCAGTCGCCGCATCACCAAAAGCCGCGTCGCACATCGCGGTAAAGTCTTTCTTCATCACCTGATAACCGGTGCGCAACAGAATGCGCAGACCATCAGGAGAATACTGCCAAATCTCGTTTTCACCCTTAGTTTCAAGGTGTTGGATCAGCGTCTCAACCGCGCGGTCAAGGAATCGTTTGTTCGATTGATCAATACGGCGGCTAAACTTGGCAAAGACTTCGTCCAGACCGTCATTCAGTTTCTGAATATGCTTCGCGTCGATGGCATCAAGATGCGCTTTCAGCGTCGTTTCATCCATCGTTGTGACATTGTCGCCTTCCAGACGCATGGACACCAGTGAACTCGACGCCCGTAGGCCGCCCACATGGTTTTGCGCGCTCTTGCGGATGGACGTCAGACGTTCTGCGCCAGAACCTTCGGCGATCCGTTCGGAAATCGCATCGAACAGATGCGGCAGGCCGGACAATTGCCAGACCATTTCGAACGCATCCATATCCGTGGCTTGGTCGCCAAGGATCGATTCGGCGTAGTTGAACAAGGCGTTAGCACTGTCATCGACAATCTCGGTCAGATCACCGCCCAGCGCCATGTTGGCCCAGTAGGCAGACCCGAACAGCACTTCGCAGTTTTCGGGGCCGTTGTTGTCAGACAAAGTCTGCAGAATAGACGCACGAATTTCAGGGATCTGATTTGCCGGATCGGACAGTTCGTCGACACGGTTCACAAAGATCACGACTTCACGGCTTTTCACGTTTGAAATCAAACGGATCAAACCCATGTCCATCGTTGACAACGCTTGGTGTGCAGACAGAACAACCACACAAATCCGACTGTCACGCAGGGCTTTGATCGTGATCTGCTCACGCATCATGAAAGTATCGTTTACGCCGGGCGTGTCGCGGATACACAATGGCATCGGCAAGAAATTAGCGTCCATGTACAGGTCAGCTGATTTCGTAATATCGGCGAAACGACCCTGCTGTTCGGCCTGCGAAATCTCGTCGAAGTCATCGCCCATGCAGACGTAGCGCTGCATCAGGTCGTCGTCGAGTTCGGCGTAGTTGTGACGTTGCCCCAGCAGTAGTTCGAACTTACGTCCCAACCGTTCGCGGGTCTTTTCGTACATCTGGCCGATCTGTTCGCGGACCTTGTTCATTTCTTCGTCGGCGCCAGCGCGGCTGGACAATTCGCCGATACGGCCACCGTTTTCGACCAAATGATCCCATTCGTTCTGGTCAAAGAACTGGAATGACGCACGCGGCGCATCGGGCGCCATCGGCGTGTTCAGGTGAAGTGACGTGATGACGGACGTCCACGGGTTCACGTCCGCTGGCAGCAATCCGGGACGTCCTGCCATGGCGTTCACGAGCGATGTTTTACCGGCCTTAATCTGGCCGATCATCGTGATGTTCGGTTCGAACGCACGCAGCTGTTTGACCAGCTTTTGCGCCTTTTTGGCCGCTTCTGGGCCGCCAATCTTTTCGATGTCGAAAAGGGTATCTTCAAGATCGCTCAGTTCGTCGTGGTAGGTCTCAAGCTTGTTCAGACCAATCCGCATGAATCCGGGCTGTGACACTTGGGCCTGCTCACCCTGATCGTTTGTCAACTTTTCCATATCCACGTTCTTTCCTGCCCGCGTTTTGTGCGGGTCGTTGGCTCTGGTTGGGGCCAATAGGCGGCCCGAACCTTAATTGATCCGTCTAAAGAAACAGTCTGCCGCGGCGGAATTAAGGCAAAAGTTCGCTTAAAAATTGAACCGTCGCTAAGTCGGCAGGGGCTGTTTTCCCTTATTTTATGCGGCTTGATGACGGTTTGTGTGACGGGCCAGCGCAATTTCAGATTCGAGATCGCGTTTCAATTGGATCACCAAGCTTAGCGCATCAAGCGCCGCAGAATCGTTTTTCTCGATCTGCATCAGCTGGACCAGTTCAGCGGCATCCAAGGCCCGCGTGCGGGACTTTTCGAGCACAGGATCATCAGCGATAGACAGATCTTCGAGATAGTCAGACAACCACATGATATTGTCCGCAGACGCGTTCATCAGGTGATCGGACGACAGGTTATCATTTGCGGCCATGTCTTGTGTCAGCGCACGCCCCTGCTTTGTCAGGTAAGCGATTGCTTCATCGTAGGCGGCGCATGTTTCGGGTGTCGCACGGGGAATGATCACCGTCGTGCGCGCCTTTGGCATAAAGCCAGGACGTGCCTTCTTCGGCGCAGGATCGGCCGCAGGTGCTGTTGCGACAGGCGCTTGTGGCGCGGGTGCCGGGGCTGCCTGCGGTTTTTGCGTAGGGCGCGATCGTTCGATGGCCACAAGTTTGGATTTGACCCGTGGGCGTGGCGCAGATTTGGCTGCTGCTTCGACCATATCGACAGGCTTGGCTGTCTTCATTTCAACGACATTCACAGGCTTTGAAGGCGTGATGACGGGTTCTTGCGCCACGGGTGTTTGTGCGACTGGTTCGGCGATTTTTGCGACTGGCGCATCTTTGTAGTGCGCGACCATTGCGCCGGCTTCGTCAACCGCGCCTTGCAACCGCGCATCGACCTGTTTCAGGATCGAAGAAATCAGCGTCAATGCACCACTTTTTTGCATCATTGCTTTGTCGACGCTGCCGTCAGGTTGGCGCGCAGCAATAGCGCTTGGCGTCGCGATAGGCATGATTTTGTTGAACTGATAGGCGTGATTCTGGCGGATGCTGCCCAGCAAATGATCCAATTCACCACGAGCCAAGGCTTGATCGGCGTGGGTCAGCAGCAAGTATGCGTTGTCTTTGATGGCATCCGGCATCGTGTCCCACAACGCTTGTTCGGACCGATCAAAATTGTCGGTGCACCACAGCGCCAGATCGGTCCGTTTTGCGGCCCAATGCATCGCACGTTGTTGGTCCTGCAAAACGGCAGGGGCCACAACTTCAAGCACGTTGATCCGACCGAGTGCTGCCAGTGGCAAAGCCACTTCGACGAACATAGGGGAAGCAGCCGCGATTTGAAACGGATCTGCCTTGTCCAAGGTTTCGCGCCGACCATCGCTGAGCGTCATGACAGCTGACGGGGTATCGCCATGGACGTATTGCGTTGTCGGCAAGCTAATCCCGTCGGGGATAACCGCGTCGTTCAGCAATAAGTTGACCAAGGTTGATTTACCGGCACCAGGTAGGCCCAAAAGAGTGACCCGTACGGGCTGTCGCAGACGCTTGAGCAATGCGTTCGCAGCGTCAGCCGCGTCAGCAGGAATTTTCCCAGACACCAGCGCATCGTTAAGTGCGAGGTGAACTTGATCGGCGGCAGCCCGTACAGACATATTACTTTACTCCGGATACCAGTTTCAGTGCTGGTTCTTCATCAGATGCAGCGGATGCAGCATTTTTCTTAGCTTCGGCCACCTCATCCAGATGGACGACACGGGTCACGGACGCAGATGTGGTATCAACGATGTCGGTCGGTTTCACCCGAACGGCGCGATCCATCGGCTTGTTGTGGTTCAGTTTGATCACGGCAAAAGACACGTTATCCTGATCCACATCACCCAGCTTTTCGATCGCTTCCAACAGATGCCCTGCAATTTCGGCGCTTTTACGGCGACGGTACTTGTGCAGGATCTTTTGGATCACCGGTTCATCAAGATACTGAAGCCCATCAGAAGACACGACCACGATATCGCCAATCTCAAGACCAAACGGATCGTTCGGGCAATCAGACTTCGCGACGCGCTCGCCCAAAATCACCGACGTCAGACAGTTCCGATCGGGATGGTTCTTGGCAACTTCCGGGTCCAGAAGGCCCGATTGCACCATGAAATCAATCTGCGGAGCCATTGAATGATCTTCGTTCAACTGGCGCAGTTTACCACCGCGCAGCAGATACAACGGGCTGTCACCAATCGACATCCAGAACATCCGGTTTTCCACCATGACGAGCGAAACCAAAGTCGCACCCATACCGCGGGTTTGTGGGTTGTCTTGGACATGGTCGCGGACACATGCGTTTGCACCAGCTGCCGCAGAGGTCATCATCGACGGGATGTCTTTTTCGAATTCGTGAAAGTTCGCAGATTGGAATTTCAGTTCGCTAAAGACTTCTGTGACGACGATCTTTGACGCCACATCACCAGCCGCATGGCCACCCATACCGTCAGCAAGGACGACAACACCGCTATCAGATCCAAACGGAAAGTCAGTGACAATCGCGTCTTCCTGATAGTCACGGCCGCCTTGGCACAACGCAGAGGCTACGTCGTAACGGGGTTCAGGCGATCGCCACATCGTCGGACTCCTCGTTGTCGGTGGTGCCTTCAGCTGCCCAGTTAAAGTCTGGGGAACAAAGCGGCACAAAGCGCAAAGTCGTCTCACCGATCCGGATCATATCACCGTCTTTCAGAGCTTCATTGCTGATCACTGGTTGGTCATTCAGGCGTACGATGTTGCTTTTGCCACCGTGACCCAACAGGAACGTGTGGTTTTCAGCATCGTAAACAATCGCTGCATGGTTGGTACGCGACACGGCGTTATCGCCGAAATCAAGCTGGATGGCTTGGTCTTCGCCACGTCCAATCTGGGACATGCCGGATTCCAGCGAGAAACATTCGCCACGGCCTGGGCCGGACACAACAATCGCCCAACCAACTGGGAACTTTGCCCGTTTGGTAGGTGCTGCTGCCGGTGTGCTGTCGAACAGATCTACAACGCCAGAGCTGCTTTCGAAACCGATCAGGCGCGTTTTCGTGCGGCGTGCCCGTGACGGGGCCTTTGCTGGTGCCGGAGCGCTTGGGCGAATTTCTTCGAGCGACGCGACCGGTGGCAAGTCTTCTTCATCATCCCAGATGTTAACCTTAGGGGATTTATCGCCAACTTTTTCGTTCACATTGTCGATCAACGCATTGGTGTTGACCTGATCAAGCGTTGCGTCAGCGCGTGTCGCGACATCCGCAAAGTTTTCGATTGGTGCATCGGCCGGCTTGGCGTCGGAACGCTTGCGACTAAAAAGATCACTTAGAAATTTCATGGGTTATACCTCTTTTTTCCTTAGGGCACAGGCCGATTTCATTGCGCATTGCCAGCGTAGTCGAGCGATGCAATCCACATCGTTCCGTCACGGTTGACAGCAAAGCTAAACAGCGATTTGCCGTCAGCGAGTTCACGATCCATGATCGTTTTCATTGATGTGCGATCATCCACAAGTTCGGATGTCAGCATGTATGCGATCAGCTGATCGCCGACCTTCAGGTCGCTTTTCGCGCTTGCCGGTGCATCAGTCACAGTTGTGACCCACGCATCGTCGATGCGACGTGTTTCAAAGCTGATCCCATTCAAAAGGGCTGTCTTTTGGATGATAGGCAGGGTCCAGTTTTGTTCAGTTTGATTGCCGGTTTCCGCATCTTTGATGCCGAAGCTGACCTGCAATTCAGTCTGATCCTCTAATTCAATCGCGCTCTTCAGCGTGTCGCCAATGCCGTCGATGTTCGCGATTGCGCGACCATTCACGGTATCAATTTCGACACCTTCGTTCACCCAAAGCGGGGCGACAGGGCCAACGTTGCCGATGACACGGGACGAAGACGACGCTGCCGTAAACGGCAATTCGACGGTCCAGTTTGACAGAACGAATGAATTGTCTGCCGGTGTCTCGTTAACGATCTCGCGGCCCGGCGCGAACGCTGGGATCGCTTCTGACAGCGCCAATGAAACAGATGTGAAACCTGAGGCAGTGTCGGGCAAGACGAAATCAGCTGTATTAGCAAAACCGGATGCGTTCGGACCTTCCGCCAGAATGGCTGCAAAGGCAGTCGCCGGCATTTCAGGTGCACCGGTGATCCCGGCAAGTGCGATCAATTCGTTAGAATCCATCGGCGGTGTTGGTGTGTCCAGCGTCGCGGCGGCCAGTGCTGCAGCTTCTGCTTTACGCGCAGCTTCGGCGGCTTCGGCTGCGGCAACACGTGCGGCTTCTTCGGCTGCTGCCTGAGCTGCGTCAGCCTCAGCTTGTGCAATGGCACGTGCTTCTGCTTCGGCTGCGTCCTGTGCTTCTTGTGCAGCACGTGCTTCGGCCAATTGACGCGCTTCTTCAGCCGCTGCGGCTTGCGCTTCTGCGACAGCTTGTGCTTCGGCTGCTACTGCGGCGCGTGCCGCGGCTTCAGCTTGGGCTGCTTCGCGGATTGCCAATGCAGCGGCGCGTTCTTCGGCGAGCGCGATACGGCGTGCTTCGTTTTCAGCGGCGAGCGCTGCAAATTCGGCGGCTTTAGCGACGCGTTCTTCTTCGGCGGCACGTTCCAGTGCAGCCAATTCGGCCTCGACTTGAGCTTGGGCTTCAAGAACTGCGGTGTCCGTCGCCTGCGTCTGTTCGACTGCAGAAGCCTCTGTAGCAGCTGTTTCAACTGCGGCGCTTTCTTCGATTGCGTCTTGTGTCGCTGCTTCAACAAGCGCCAAAGCTTCTGCCATGGCGTCTGGTGTTTCAGTTGCCGTCGCGGATGCGTCGGCCTCAACGACCTCTGCTGCGTCAAAAGCACCGGTTGAGAATGCGACGCCAACGCCAACAACAGCAATTGCTGCGGCTGATGCCATCAACATTGCGACCTTGGACTTGCCTTGTGATGATGGCGCTGTTGCTGCAACTGCTGATGCAACTGTCGCTTTGCTACCTTCGGCAGTTGGCAAATGCTTACCCGCAATCATGTCCAACCATTCCTGTGCGGACTGAACGCGGTTCTTTGGCAGGACTTCAAGCGCCTTATCAATGGCTGACAAGAAATTGGAATCGTAGCCCGGGATCGCGCCATTCAGCGGAACGTATGGATCGCTGTCACCGGATGCGATTGCAGCCAACCGTGCTTGTGAGTTCGGCGGAACCTCACCCTTGATGAAGTGATAGAAACTAGCGCCCAGTGCGTACAAATCGGATGACGCGTTCTGGTCTGATCCTGCGATGTAGAATTCTTGCGGCGAATAACCGTCCTTCACAACGCTGAGCGCAGACAGCACGCGGCTTTGCTTGGTGGCTTCTTCACGTGCTGCACCAAAGTCGATCAGAACCGGACGACCTGATGGTTCGATCAGGATGTTGTCTGGTGAAATATCGCGGTGCAGAATGTCTTGGCTGTGAATGAAGCCAACCGCGCCCAGCACGTCAATCAACATCGACTTGATGGTTTCCGGTGCCATGACCGCATCTGGATCGTCTAGCGTATCCAGCATGTCGCGACCTTCAACAAAGTCGAGCGCCATGTAAGCGGTGTCGTTGTCTTCAAAGACTTGGTGAACGCCCACGATGTTCGGATGGTTCAGTTTGGCAAGGCTTTTCGCCTCTTGCACAAACAAGCGTACCATTGAATTCAGTTCTTTCTGGTGGGCACGGGACCGTGCCTGCACAATCGACCGGCTACGGCGGCAGAAAGATCCAGGAAAACATTCCTTGATCACGATCTTCCGATCAAGACTATCTCTGGCCAAGTACGTGATGCCAAAGCCGCCTGCATTCAGGAAGCTTTCGATCGTATACTGGCCATGCATCAACTGCGTGCCCGGCTTCAGCTCGTCAACGAAATCCTCGTCGGTGCCGATTTCTGCTGCGTTCTCGTTGCCCATATCACATCCAGCTTTCAAACAAATAAATTGACGGGGGGATCCGTCTGACTTGGGATCGAGAATTGTCATTCAAATTAGGCTAAAAGGTGACGCGACTTTGTTGTTTCATGGCCATTAATCATCTTTTCGGGCGCTGATTGGAGTCGATCTGAGAACAATGGGGATAAGTTTTCCGGAAACAATCACTAGCGGGCGAACCTATTTTGCACCAAACTTTACCTGCAATATAGGGGGTTTGGATGCCAAGCACTGCACAAGCGACAGCCTTAAACCACGTTGAACAATCAGCTGAAGACCTTTCAAAGGCATGCCAAACCATTTTCAACTTCGGTGAAACCGCTTGGCGGGAATACGAATCTGCTGCGTGGTACGTCAAACGGCTGCGCGAAGAGGGATTCGCAGTTGAAGAAGGTAGCGCAGGGATGCCAACGGCATTCTGTGCAGATTGGTCGAATGGCGATGGTCCAATCATTGGGATGTATGCCGAATACGATGCTGTGCCTGGCAATTGTCAGGCGGCGACGACAGATCGTGCTCCACGTGATGGTCTCGGTTACCAAGCAGGCGGGCATACTGATCCGCATTCCGGTCTTGGGATCGCAGGGCTTGGCGGATTATTGGCGACCAAAGCCGCAATGGAAAAGCATGGGATCAAGGGTGGGCTGCGGTTTACCGGTGAACCTGCCGAAAAGGTGCGCGGGTCAAAACCAATCCACGCCGCTGCCGGATACTATGACGGGCTTGCTGCGATACTATCGTTTTATCCGTTCTATATGCTGCCGATGTGTAACACGGTACGGTGGGATACCCACTGTGGTGCCGCCTATTCCATGGTCTACCGCTTCCTTTGCGATGCGCCGGAAACATGGGGCACGACCGACACACCGATCCCGCAAAGCCATTCAGCGGTTCGGGCGCCCGGTGCGAATGATGCGTTGAATATGATGTACCTCGCGTCGAAATCCCTACGCGACAGCATGTTGCCGCACCAAGGCGGCTGGTCGATTTCCGAAGCCATCCTGACCGCAGGGCAAGCCACGGCTGATAACCTGCCAGCCAGACTGGCCGAGATACAATACATGATGCGCACGCCCGACATTGCGATGGCGGAACAGATCACAGCTGTGCTGGACCGCAACGCGCAGGCCGCAGCGGATATGACTGGATGCCGCTGGGAAAAACACTGGGTCTGCAAATCCCGACCCGGATTGGCGAACCACGCAATGGCACGGACAGTCTGGGAAGCGATGGTCGAAGTGGGGCCGCCGATTTGGGATGATGGGGCCAAGGCCATCGCACGTGAAATGCAAAAGAACCTAGGCTTGGCACCAATGGAGGACCCGTTCATTCCGGAAATGTCGCGCCTGATTGATCCCGAAGCGGCGGAAGCGATTTTGCGACATGACCTACCGCCGTCGCAGACAAATTCAACATCTGACGACTATACAGACATGACATGGCACGCACCGACAGCACGGTTCTATGTGGCGCGCCCTGCCTTGGCGGCCGATTCTAGCGTGACTTACCCGTCGTGGGTGATGAACGCGCTTGGGGGTATCCCCGCAACGATTGATCCAATGGTACAAACGGCGGCGAAAATTCTCGCGATGTCTGCGGTTCGGCTGCTTGAAGACGACGACGCGCGTGACGCCGCAATGGCTGAATTTCAAGCGCGGACAGCACAGGACCCGATCCCGCCCTTGTGTGACTATGACCCGCCGATCAATTTCCGCTGGCCGGAATATGTGACGACGGCGCGGGGGTGCGACTGGTGGATTCCCAAAGATATGGATGGTGCATGACATGACGAACGAATTTTCTTTGCAACGACGTAACGTGCAAGGCGGCACGCCACTATTGGACACATGGGGCTTTGCCAATGAAACGGATCGGCTGACGGATGTCTTGCTGGGGTCGCCCGCGCAACTACGGCACCTGTCCACCAGTTCGTTGTCTCGTCATCATCTTCGCGAAAATCCGTGCAACGTTCAGGTGGCCCAAGCCCAACATGCGGAATTGGTCAGCGCATACGAGCATTTCGATGTCACTATACATATGCATGACCCGCAACCTGAACTACCGATGCAGGTCTACGCGCGCGATAGTTCGGTGATGACTCCTTACGGCGCGGTAATCACGGCGATGTCCCAATGGTGGCGGCGCGGCGAGAATTATGCAGCGATCCGCACATATGAACAGCTCGGCATCCCGATTTACGACATGGTGACCGCTGGCACATTTGAAGGCGGCGACTTTAACGTCATCGAAGAAGGCTGTGTGCTGATCGGTTGTGGTGGCGCGCGGACCCAAGAAGAAGGGGCGCGTCAGGTCCAAGCGTGGTTCGATGCGGAAGGCTGGGAAACGCGGCTTGCCTTCATCGACGAATACTATGTGCATATCGACCTGATGGTTGTGCCAATCGCTGAAAAGCTGACGGCAGTATGTCTGGATTGCACGGAACCTGCGATTGTGGATTGGTTGAAAGCCAAGGGTCACGAGATCATCGACGTCCCGTTCCGCGATACCATGGCGCTGGGCTGCAATTTCATGTCACTCGGCGGGGATCGCGTGATCGCGCCGACGTCTTCGCAGACGTTGATTGATCAACTGCGCGCGCGTGGTTTTGATGTTGCAGCGATTGATATGTCCGAGATCAGCAAAACTGGCGGTGGCATTCATTGCATGGCGCAGGCACTGAAACGGGTTGCGTGACTTGCTCGGGCGACAACCTTCGGCAATGGTGGTGTCATGACAGATGACACCCCGCAGATGACCGCCCTGATGGCCGCGATTGAAGATCGCCGCGACGACCTGATCCAGCTGACTGGGGATTTGATCCGTATCCCGACGCTGAACCCGCCGGGCGAGAATTATCAGGCGATCTGCGACTTCCTTGGCAAGCGGTTGAAGGCATCGGGTTTCGAGATCGAGATGATCCGCGCCCACGGCACGCCCGGCGATAGCGAACGCTACCCCCGCTGGAATGTAATTGCGCGGCGGGATGGCAAAGATGCGGGCGATTGCGTGCATTTCAATTCGCATACGGATGTGGTCGAGGTCGGCAAAGGCTGGACTGTTGATCCGTTTGGCGGCGAACTGATCGACGGTAAAATCTACGGGCGTGGGGCCTGCGACATGAAAGGCGGGCTGGCCGCGTCGATCATCGCAGCAGAAGCCTTCATCGCGACCTACCCCGATTATCACGGTGCGATTGAGATCTCCGGCACCGCTGACGAAGAATCCGGCGGCTACGGTGGCGTCGCTTATCTGGCCGAGCAGGGCTTCTTTGCGCCCGAGCGCGTGCAGCACGTCATCATCCCCGAACCGCTGAACAAGGACCGCGTGTGTCTTGGGCATCGCGGCGGCTGGTGGGCCGAGATTGAGACGTTTGGCGAGATCGCCCATGGCTCTATGCCGTTCCTTGGCGATTGCGCTGTCCGCCATATGGGCGCGGTCTTGGACAAGTTTGAGAGCGACCTTTACCCCGCCATGGCCCTGCGCCGCACGGATATGCCCGTGGTGCCAGAGGGGGCCCGCCAATCGACGATGAACATCAATTCGATCCATGGGGGCATGGCTGAGCAATCGGATGACTTCACCGGCCTGCCCGCACATTGCGTCCCAGATTCTTGCCGCGTCGTAATCGACCGGCGGTTCTTGGTTGAGGAACCGCTAGAGGACGTGCGGGGAGAGGTTGAGGCGTTGCTGGAAGGCTTGAAAGCCGACCGACCCAAGTTCGATTATGCGCTGACAGAGTTGAACAGTGTTCTGCCGTCGATGACAGACCGGGACGCGCCCGTGGCCGCGACCGTAGCGGCAGAGATCGCGCATGTGCTTGGGAAAGAGGCCGAATTCGTCGCCTCACCCGGGACCTATGATCAGAAGCACATCGACCGGATCGGGAAGCTCAAGAACTGCGTGGCCTACGGGCCGGGGATTTTGGAACTGGCCCATAAGCCGGACGAATATGTGGGGGTCGATGATATGATCGACAGCGCGAAGGTGATGGCCCGGAGTTTGGTGAAGTTGTTGATTAATTGAGGTGATCAACTAGAAAAGTTGATTTTCTTGCTTGAAAAGGAGAAAGTTGATTCCCACATCAATAACAACGCTCTTTATGGGCACCGACAAAGTCGCGCTGGCTGGCAGCCGCCTTACTTTACTCAAAAGGGAAATGTCAGCAAGTGGTCTATGTGTGCTACGCGGCTTCTATAAGGGTACGCACACGAGAGATGTAGGGAGTGCGTCATGCGTGCATCATTCATCCTCGAAGCCACGAAACCCTGCGGTACCAAATACCGTGTTGAGTTTTCTCTAGGACTTTTGTTCCTAGGTTGGCTTCTTGGGATATTCGGGCTTTAAGACTAAAAAAGGCCGTCCTCCGGGGCGGCCTTTTTAATATGGTTAGTGAATTAGCCGCTCAAGGCTGTTTTTCGAGCTTCTACTCTATTAAACCGCAATATTATCAATCAACCGCACTCCAGCCAGCCAAGCCGCTGCGAATAGCCGTGACCCCTCTACTGGTTGGTCCAGCAGCCCCAAATCCGTCCCATCGCGTAGGTCGAGGTATTCCACCTCGTTGAACCCCGCGTTCACGATCTTCCTCTTTGCGTCGTCCAGCAGGTCCGACATCCGCCCGCCCGCCAGCAACGCGGTGCGCAATTCGTTCATCACCTCCGCCAAAGCAGGCGCTTTTACACGCGCCCGGTCCGAGATCAGCAGGTTGCGCGATGACATTGCCAACCCATCTTCTTCGCGGATCGTGGGGCAGCCAACGACGTCGATTGGGATATCCAGATCAGCCGCCATGCGCCGCACGATTTGCAGCTGTTGGTAGTCTTTTTCGCCGAAAAACGCCTTGTCCGCTGAGGTCTGCAAGAACAGCTTCGACACGACCGTCGCCACCCCATCGAAATGACCGGGCCGGTGTGCGCCGCAAAGCATATCGGTCAGCCCGTTCACAGACACGTTCGTCGCAAAGCCGTCAGGATACATCTGCGGCCCATCGGGATTGTAGATCAGATCAACGCCGATGGATTCCAGTTTCTTCGCGTCTTCCTGTTCGGTGCGTGGGTAGTTTTTCAGATCGTCAGGATTGTTGAACTGTTTGGGGTTCACAAAGATTGTGACGATCACGCGGTCGCAGGTTTCGCGGGCGGCGCGTGCGAGCGATAAGTGCCCTTGATGCAGTGCGCCCATCGTCGGGACAACACCAATCGTTTCGCCAGCCCTACGCCAGATCGCGGTCTGCGTGCGAAGACCTGCGAGCGTCTGTTCAATCGGGGCGATCATTTGCTTGGCGCTTTGTCAGAGAACACATGTTCAGCGGCAGGGAATGTCCGCGCGCGAACTTCCTCTGCGTAGGCTGCAATCGCGGCTTCGCCGTCGTCTGCGAGATGCGCGTAACGTTTCACGAACTTGGCTTTGAACGCTGTGAACATGCCAAGCATGTCATCCACGACAAGGATTTGACCGTCACAGCCGGCACTCGCGCCGATCCCAATGGTGGGGATGTCGACCTGCGTTGTGACCTCATCGGCGAGCGTCTCCGGCACCTTTTCAAGCACCACGGCGAAAGCGCCTGCCTCGTCCACCGCAATGGCATCGGCCATCAACGCGTCACCCGCGTCACCGCGACCTTGCACTTTATAGCCGCCCAGCGTGTTGATCGACTGCGGTGTCAGGCCGATGTGGGCCATGACGGGAATGCCGCGCTTGACCAAAAACGCGATGGTCGGGGCCATTTCAACGCCGCCTTCCAGCTTCACAGCACCTGCGTTCGTTTCCGACATCAGGCGGGCGGCGTTGCGGAATGCTTGCTGTGGGCTTTCTTCATAAGACCCGAACGGCATGTCGATCACCATCATCGCGCTGGTCAATCCGCGCGACACGGCTTGACCGTGCATCACCATCATATCCATCGTCACACCCAGCGTGGATGGCAATCCGTGCAGCACCATCCCGACGCTGTCGCCAACCAGAACAAAGTCGCAATGCGCGTCCATCATCTGGGCCATCGGTGTCGTGTAGGCGGTCAGGCTGACCAGTGGAGTCCCACCTTTCGCCGCCCGAATATCATCAGGCATTGGGGCGCGTTTTTTGGCTGTGGCGCTCATATTGGTAGTCCTTGGTTAGCACATGTTGACGGGCCCAATAGCAGTCACACAGTTTGGTTTCTAGCCATGGGACTTGATTTGACCCAAGGTTGCGTCAACAGTGATGGGAACCAGAGGGGGTTCATCATGAAACGTTTCCAGACATTCATCGCGTCATCCTTTGTTGCGATTTGCGCGACTGGCGCATTGGCCAATGACAGTGTGACCATCGCCGTCCAGCTTGAACCGCCTAATCTTGACCCAACCGGCGGCGCAGCGCAGGCGATCGATACGGTGGTTTACCATAACGTGTTTGAAGGGCTGACGCGGTTTGAGGCGGACGGTGCTGTGGTGCCAAGTCTTGCGCAAAGCTGGGACATTTCCGACGACGGTTTGGTCTACACATTCAGCCTTGTACCCGACGTGATGTTCCATGACGGCACGGCGATGGACGCGGATGATGTGGTGTTTTCGCTGGATAGGGCGCGGGCCGAGGATAGCACCAATGCGCAAAAGGCGTTGTTTGCCGGTATCGCAAGCGTCGAGGCGGTTGATCCTTTGACTGTGAAGGTCACCCTGTCCCAGCCAAACGGATCGTTCCTGTTTAACATGGCATGGGGCGATGCGGTAATTGTGTCGGAAGACAGCATCGCAGATATTGCGACGAACCCGATTGGCACGGGTGCATATAAGTTCAGTGATTGGGCGCAAGGCGACCGGATCGAATTGGTACGCAATGACGCCTACTGGGGCGATGCCCCTGCGATTGAAACCGCGACATTCCGGTTCATTAGCGATCCAACGGCGGCTTTTGCGGCTGTGATGGCCGAAGATGTGGATGCCTTTGCCGGTTTTCCTGCGCCTGAAAACCTGCCGCAGTTCGATGCTGATCCGCGCTTCACAGTGCTGCGCGGAAATACTGAAGGTGAGACGATCCTGTCCACCAACAACAAGATGCCGCCGTTTGATGATGTGCGGGTACGCCAAGCTGTCGCCCATGCGATTGACCGCCAAGCGATTATTGACGGGGCGATGTTCGGGGTTGGCACGCCGATTGGGACCCACTTCGCGCCGCACAACCCCGATTATGTCGATCTGACCGCGAATTCGAACTACGATCCTGAAAAAGCGAAAGCCTTGTTGGCCGAGGCTGGCTTTGCTGACGGGTTCACGACGACGCTGAAGCTGCCGCCGCCATCCTACGCGCGACGTGGCGGAGAGATTATCGCGGCCCAACTGCGCCAAGTCGGGATCGAAACCGAGATCAGCAATCTGGAATGGGCGCAGTGGCTGGAAGAAGTGTTCAAGGGCAAGGACTTTGGCCTGTCGATCGTCAGCCATACGGAACCGATGGATATCGGGATTTATGCGAACCCCGACTATTACTTCCAATATGACAATCCCGATTTTCAGGCGCTGATGATGGACCTGACTGGAACTGCTGATCCAGCCGCGCGGTCGGATCTGTTGGCCCAAGCGCAGACGATAATCTCGGAAGATTACGTCAATGGCTACTTGTTTGAACTTGCGTGGACGTCCGTTGTGAAGGCCGACTTACAGGGTATGTGGGAAAACCAGCCAACGGCGTCAGTCGATCTGACAGCGCTTAGTTGGGCAGAGTAATTGCAAAAGCCTCCGGCGATCATAGCCGGAGGCATTCGACTTAGGCGGCTACATGCAAATTCTGATACACGCCCGTGATCGACAGCGCGGCATTTGCCGCCTCGCGGCCTTTGACCTTGAAATGGTCGCGGTAGATCGCGGTGTGGTGCGCCGTTTCCTGAAAATGATGGGGCGTCAGGCTAACGGACAGGATCGGGGTATCGGTCTGAAGGCCAACGTCCATCAGCCCCTTGACCACAGCATCGGCGACGAATTCATGCCGGTAGATACCGCCATCAACGACCAGCGCGGCACAGGCGACTGCGTCGTATTGCGGGGCAAGACGTTTGGCGAGCAACGGCATTTCGAACGCGCCGGGCACGTCGAAGACATCAACGTTTGGAATCAATTCCTGAAAGCCTACAAGCGCCTGATCAACGATATCAGCGTGCCAGTTGGCTTTGATGAATGCAAAACGGGGTGGTGTCATTTGTGATCTCCTTTTGTAACAATCGACACGTCACCCAAGGCATCACACGTCCACACTTGCCCCAAAGGACATGCGTGACCGCGTTCTCTTTCATCCAGACTATCACTGTCGGCTCAGGCATCGCACCTGATCTGCTTGACCCTTTCGCGGACGAAAGGCGCTCGCGGGCTCGTGTTGCCACATACCGCCGGTGGGGAGTTACACCCCGCCCTGAGAACGATCCAATTGATACACGATTGATATATGGGTGCAAGAGATGATCCGATATGTCTTGGGCCGATTTCTGTCACTCGTGATCAGTTTGATTGTGGCATCTTTCGTGATCTTCGCAGTGATCGAAATTGCTCCAGGTGATCCGGCGTCGTTCATGTTGGGGATCAATGCGCAACCCGAAACAGTGGCGGCGTTGCGGACTGAACTTGGGCTCGATGTGGCGAAACCTGTGCGTTATTTGAATTGGGTAACAGGGATGATCACTGGCGATTTTGGTACGTCGTACACCTACCGCGCACCTGTGTCAGAGCTGATCGCAGATCGCGTCGTCGTGTCTTTGCCTCTTGCCATCTACGCACTGATCTTATCGACGCTCATCGCCTTTCCGGCGGGCATTTACGCTGCATCCCGCCGTGGCCGTATCGGCGATATGTCGGTGATGGGAGCCACGCAATTGGGCGTTGCGATCCCGAATTTCTGGTTCGCGATGATCATGGTCCTGATCTTTGCCATCAATCTACGTTGGTTTTCGGCGGGCGGGTTCCCCGGTTGGGACAAAGGGTTCTGGGGCGGGATGAAGGCACTGACGCTGCCCGCGATATCTTTGGCGCTGCCCCAAGCTGCGATCCTTGCGCGTGTGATGCGATCATCCTTGCTGGACATGCTGGGCGAGGATTTCATGCGCACCGCCCGCGCCAAAGGGTTATCGCAACGCCAAGCGCTTTGGAAACACGGGGTGCGCAATGCGCTGATCCCCGTGCTGACGATCATCGGTTTGCAGTTCTCGTTTTTGCTGGCCGGTGGGATCATTATCGAACAGGTGTTTTTCCTACCTGGTCTGGGGCGTTTGATTTTCCAAGCCATCAGTGCTCGCGATTTGATCGTGGTGGAAAGCGTGGTGATGTTGCTCGTCTTCGTCGTGATCTTGGTGAACTTCGTGGTCGACATCGCCTATGCCGCCGTCGATCCACGTTTGAGGACGCGGACATGAAGGGGCTGTGGATTGGCGCAATTCTATCGCTAAGCTTTATCGCGATGGCACTGCTATCCTTCGTCTGGATACCTTACGATATCGAGGTGTTCGATATCCCGAACAAGCTGAAATCGCCCGACGCGGCGCACTGGCTTGGCACCGATCAATTCGGGCGGGACATTCTGTCGATGATCATGATGGGCGCGCGGACATCCATCGCGGTGGCACTGCTCGCCGTGGGGATCGGCATGGCCATCGGGGTGCCGTTGGGCCTGTGGGCTGCTGCAAAGCGGGGCGCGTTTATTGACGAATTCATCATGCGTGGGAACGATTTGATCTTCGCTTTCCCGTCGTTGGTCATCGCGATCCTGATCACGGCTGTATTCGGGGCAGGGGCGGTAAACGCGATCATTGCCATCGGCATCTTTAACATTCCTGTCTTCGCGCGACTGACCAGAGGGGCAGCACTGTCGTTATGGGAACGTGATTTTATCCTCGCGGCCCGCGTTTGCGGGAAGTCGGCGTACCGCATATCTTGGGAACACATCCTGCCCAACATACTGAACTTGATGATTGTTCAAGGCACGATCCAATTTTCGCTTGGCATTCTGGCTGAAGCGGCACTGTCCTACATCGGATTGGGTGCGCAACCGCCCACGGCAAGCTGGGGGCGGATGCTGGCAGACGCGCAGACGCTGGTCAGCTTCGCGCCGCACACAGCCCTGATGCCGGGCGGTGCAATTGTTGTCATGGTCTTGGGTTTGAATTTGCTCGGTGACGGCTTGCGCGACGCGCTTGATCCACGGATCAGGGTCGACCGGACATGACATTGCTGCGCGTACAAAACCTGTCGGTCGCAATCCACGAGACACCGATCCTGCACGGCGTTTCGTTTGACGTGCAGGCAGGCGAGATCGTGGCAATTACAGGCGAAAGCGGTTCTGGAAAATCGCTGACAGCGCTGGGCGTGATGGGGCTTTTGCCGCGCGGGTCTGTCGCAACGGGTGCAATTGATCTTGACGGGCAAGACGTATTGCAAGCGTCAGAAGCGCAGTTGTGCGGGATGCGCGGGAATGATGTTGGCATGGTTTTTCAAGAACCGATGACCGCGCTCAATCCCGTGCAAACCATCGGTGATCAGGTATCCGAAACCATTCGCGTGCACGGGGATGCATCACGTGCAGATGCGCGTAAACGGGCCGCTGAAATGTTGGCGCGCGTGGGCCTGCCCAATGATCGGTTCCCGCTATCGCGCTATCCTCACGAATTATCTGGGGGGCAACGTCAGCGCGTCGTCATCGCGATGGCAATCGCATTGCGACCAAAATTACTGATCGCGGATGAACCCACGACGGCGCTGGACGTGACGACACAGGCGACCATCCTTGCGCTCTTGCAAGACCTCGTGGCCGAGTTCGATATGGGACTTCTGATGATCACCCATGATCTGGCAGTTGTGGCGAATATGGCCGACCGGATCGTTGTGATGCAGAAGGGGCGGATCGTGGAGCAGGGGGCAACCGCCGATCTTCTCCGTGCAAAAAAACATCCCTACACACGGGCGCTCTTCGCAGCGTCTGGGCACAAGGTTGTATTACCCCCCGTCGCTGCGCACAGTCCGCTTTTGTCGGTCCAGCGCGTCAGCCGTGATTACCGCACGCCGCGCCCTTCGTTCTTCGCGAAACCGGGGCGGTTTCGGGCTGTCGATGATGTCAGCTTTGACCTGCAACGCGGTGAACGGATTGGCCTTGTCGGGGAAAGCGGTTGTGGAAAATCGACCCTAACACGGGCTATTCTGGGGCTAGAGCCTGTTCAGGCCGGTACTATCACACTTGATAGCGATCCGGTCTTTGCTGGCAAACAGCCGAACCTGAGCGTTCGTCGCAAGATGCAAGTCGTGTTCCAAGACCCATTTGGGTCGTTCAATCCGCGTCATCGTGTGGGTCGTTTGATTGCAGAGCCATTCCATTTGTCCGACCCCAGGCCGACACAAGCGGAACAGCACACCCAAGTGGCTCAGGTGCTATCCGACGTCGGTTTGAAACCGGAAGACGCTCACAAATACATTCATGAATTTTCAGGCGGGCAGCGTCAGCGCATCGCCATTGCACGCGCCTTGATCACGCAACCCGATCTGATCGTTTTTGACGAAGCCGTCTCTGCGCTTGATGTGTCTGTGCGGGCGCAAGTGCTTGATCTGATCGCAGCACTTTGCGCGCAACGGTCGTTTTCTTACCTGTTTATCTCGCATGACTTGTCGGTTGTGCGGACGATCACGGATAAGGTGCTTGTCATGCAAGCGGGCAGGATCGTCGAACAAGGCGCGACCGAAGACGTTTTCCAAAATCCGCAGCATCCATACACGCAAACATTGCTTGCAGCCGCGCCGACTTTACCGGACGATGGGTGAAACCACTGAAAAGGGAACTGATGAAAACCGGCCCCCTCAATCTGATCACCGACGTGCGCGGCTTGCGGGTCGGAAATGCGCAAGACAGCGATGTCAAAAGCGGCGTGACCGTGGTGACGGCGGATGCCCCGTTTACAGCTTCGGTGCATGTTATGGGCGGTGCACCTGGAACGCGTGAAACGGATTTGCTGGCCCCTGATAAATTGGTGCCAGCCGTCGACGCGCTGTTTCTGTCTGGTGGATCGGCTTTTGGTCTAGATGCGGGGTCCGGCGTAATGGACGGTCTGCATGCGGCTGGACGCGGTTTTGCCGTAGGCAATGTGACAGTCCCCTTGGTGCCCGGTGCAATCTTGTTCGATCTGATCAATGGGGGCGCCAAGACGTGGGATCAGAACCCGTATCGCGCGCTTGGGCGGGCGGCATATGATGCGGCAGGTTCAGAATTCGCGCTGGGCAGTTTTGGTGCTGGTACAGGTGCGACGGCTGCGATGCAAAAGGGCGGGTTAGGATCGGCTTCTGCTGTTTTGCCAGATGGGACGACTGTGGGCGCGTTAGTTGCGGCTAATCCGGTTGGGTCTGTTACAACGCCAGATACCCGCCATTTCTGGGCTGCGCCCTATGAGGTCGGGGAAGAATTCGGCGGCTATGGCGTCAATCCCTCTGCACAGTTGGGCGATCTACCGGATAGTCAAAAGGCGGCTGCAATGGCGGCGTCTGGTCAGCCCACCAATACAACGATCGCAATTGTTGCGACTGATGCGCCGTTGACCAAAGCGCAATGCCAACGCGTCGCTGTTGCAGCACACGACGGTATGGCTCGTGCGATTGTGCCGTCGCATACGCCCTTCGATGGGGATCTTGTTTTTGCGGTATCGACGGGTGATGCCAAAGAACCTGTCGATGATGGCGCGCTTCTGGCGATTGGACATGCAGCCGCCGTTTGCCTAAGCCGCGCGATTGCACGCGGCATTTACCACGCAACACCTGCGAAAAATGATCTCTTGCCGTGCTGGTCAGAGACCCTGTAGCCATTGGTTGAATTTAAAGGACAGATAATGACGCGCAAAACAGTTCAGACCGCACCGATTGATGGCCAGAAACCGGGAACTTCTGGTCTGCGCAAAAAGGCGCGGGTGTTCATGGAGCCGCATTATCTTGAGAATTTCGTCCAATCGATCTTTGACGGGATCGGTGGTGTTGCGGGTAAAACGTTGGTGGTTGGTGGCGACGGGCGGTTCCACAACGATGTCGCGGTCCGGACAATTTTGCGCATGGCTGCTGCGAATGGGGCGGCGAAAGCTATTGTGGGGCAAGGCGGTTTGCTGTCGACCCCTGCCGCGTCACACCTGATCCGGCTTCATAAGACGGATGGGGGCATAATCCTGTCGGCCAGCCATAACCCGGGCGGGATTGATGAAGACTTTGGGATCAAGTTCAACACGCCGAACGGTGGACCCGCGCCAGAGGCCGTGACAGACGCCATTTTTGAACGAACTACGACGATTGATACCTACCACATCTGGGAAGGTGATGCGCCGGATATCGACCAAATCGGCGACAGCATGCTTGGCGAAATGGCAGTCCAGATCGTCGATCCAGTCAGCGATTACGCGGATTTAATGGAAACCCTGTTCGACTTTGGGGCAATCCGAGCGCTATTTGCAGATAATTTCACTATGCAGTTTGACGCAATGAACGCGATCACGGGTCCCTATGGGCGGGAGATTTTGGAAAACCGATTGGGCGCGCCCAAAGGGACTGTCGTGCATGGAACGCCTCAGCCGGATTTTGGTGGCATGCACCCGGACCCTAACCCGACGTGGGCGCATGAACTGATGGAAACGATGTTTGCCGAAGACGGACCGGATTTTGGCGCGGCCTCTGACGGGGACGGTGACCGGAACATGATCGTGGGCCACCAATGTTACGTCAGTCCATCCGACAGCCTTGCGGTTATCGCGGCCCACGCCACGGTGGCGCCGGGTTATAAGGACGGTTTAAGCGGAGTGGCGCGGTCGATGCCAACATCTGCAGCGGTGGATCGGGTGGCCAAATCGCTCGGCTTGCCTTGCTTCGAGACCCCGACAGGATGGAAGTTTTTCGGTAACCTGATGGACGACGGGCAAGTGGCACTGTGCGGCGAAGAAAGCTTTGGCACGGGGTCGGACCACATCCGTGAAAAAGACGGTCTTTGGGCTGTACTGATGTGGTTGAACATAATTGCGGCGACCGGACAGGGCGTTGCGGAATTGCTGAAAGCGCATTGGGCTGTCTATGGTCGGAACTACTATTCGCGGCATGATTTCGAAGCCATTCCAACGGAACAGGCTGATATCGTCTTTAACGGCCTACGCGATAAACAAGCGGAGCTCGTCGGGCAGGTTTTTGCGGGTCTAACCGTCACAGCGGCGGATGAATTCAGCTATAACGATCCGGTTGATGGGTCCGTGTCCCACCAGCAGGGCCTACGTGTGATGTTTGGGGATGGGACGCGATTCGTCCTGCGCAAATCTGGCACGGGCACAACGGGTGCGACGCTGCGGTTGTATTTGGAAGCATTGGAAGAAGATCCGGCGAAGCTGGATCAAGATGCGCAGGCTGCTTTGGCTGATGTTATTGCTGCGGCGCATGCAATTCTGGGTATGGAAGCCGCGACAGGGCGCAGCAAGCCAGACGTCATCACCTAGATTGTCTGACCGAAATGGGCCTGCCAAGGCAGGCAAGACATTTTGGATAGCTGAACGCCGAAGCCAGTGGGGATGACAGCCCTGATGCCTCCGGCGGAGATATTTATGACCAAAAGAAGCGGCGTTAACCCACAGACGTCAGGCGTTTAAGAAGGGAAGAGGTATCCCACCGACCACCACCCAGTTTTTGGACGTCTTTGTAGAACTGATCGACAAGTGCTGTGACGGGTAAGCTTGCGCCGTTTTCTTCTGCTGTTGCCAAGCAAATTGCGAGGTCTTTGCGCATCCAATCCACTGCAAACCCATGATCGAATTCGTCGGCGATCATCGTCTTATAACGGTTCGCCATTTGCCAACTGCCAGCCGCGCCCTGACTGATCACCTCAACCACGGATTCGCCGTCAAGTCCGGCCTTATCGGCAAAGTGAAGCGCCTCTGACAGGCCCTGAACCAGCCCTGCGATGGCGATTTGGTTGCACATCTTGGTGACTTGCCCCGCACCACTGTCACCGATCCGGCGGCACAATTTGGCGTAAGTCGTGATGACTTTTTCGGCAGCATCATACTGGGCCTGCACGCCACCACACATGATCGACAGTTGACCATTTTCAGCGCCTGCTTGACCGCCAGACACAGGCGCATCGACGAAACCGATGCCCTTGTCGGCGGCAGCTTGGAATAATTCACGTGTCACGGCGGCGGACACGGTTGTGTGGTCTACGAACAATGTCCCGTCGGCCATTCCTGCAAAAGCACCATCATCGCCGAGTGTTACAGACCGCAGATCGTCATCGTTGCCGACGCAGGCCATCACCAAATCAGCGCCGATTGCGGCTTCGCGAGGTGTTTTTGCGGCTGCCCCGCCGTGTTCTTTGACCCAAGCGTCTGCTTTTGCAGCGGTCCGATTATAAACGGTGACGTCGTGGCCAGCAGCTTGCAGATGTCCGGCCATCGGATAGCCCATGACGCCGAGGCCCAAGAATGCGAGTTTTGCCATAAGAGGTCGCCTTTTGATTTGGTAAGTTTCCTTGACCGCAGCATGGCGAAAACAGCAGTCGTCGCAAGGTGAATTATAAGTTTGGCAGAAGCTCTTGTATGTCGTCGACGCCCATGGGACGGGCCAGACCGTAGCCTTGCAAGAAATCGCACCCAAGACTTGCGAGAACTTTGACGTGTTCTTGGGTTTCGACGCCTTCTGCGACGACTGAAATGCCTAAAACGTGCCCGATTTCGATGATGGAGGCCACCAACCTGCGTTGTTGCTGACTGCGGACGAGGGGCATGACCAATTGGCGATCAATTTTTAGTCGATCAGGCCGGAGATTCAGCAAACCCACCATCGAGGCATGGCCGGTTCCAAAATCGTCGACTTCGATCGCAATCCCGAGTTTGCGGATACAATCGAGATTGGTCGCAAGGTTATCATCCGCATCGTCAAGAAATACGGATTCTAGCAGTTCAAAAGCGAAGTTTTGTTCTTCGTCGGCGAGGTGGGATATGCGCATTGCAAGCATCGGATCCAAGAGCCGTTTTGCCGAAACATTCACCGAAATTTGTGGAACGTATTTCCCGGCTGCCCGCCACCGCGTTGAATCTTTCAGTGCCTGTTCGAAAACCACCTGATCGATCTTTGCAACGATATCAAGATCTTCGGCAACATCCAGAAATGCATCGGGCGTTAACCTACCTCGTGTGGGGTGATCCCACCTGACCAACGCTTCTGCGCCGGCAATTTCAAGCGTCTTGCAGTCATATTGCGGTTGGTAAACGCACTGAAATTGGCCTTCATCAAGTGCGATGAGCATGTCGTCAGCACATTGCCGCCGCGCGAGCGCCGCCGTTTTCAGGTCCGCAGTATAAAAGTGCAGTTGCCCGCGCCCGTCTTCTTTAGCGCGGTAAAGCGCCAGATCCGCGTTTGAAAACAGGGCGGTATCATCCATCAGCAAATGGTCGTCTGTCGCAATGCCGATGCTCAGCCCGAAACGGCATTCGTGGCCTTCATACATAAAGGGACGTTTTGATTCCTGAATGATGCTGCGTGCCCAATACCCTAACAACGCATTGTGAGGAGCGTGATCCAAGAAAACGGCGAATTCATCGCCGCCGACACGTGCAACGATGCAGTTTGGCGTCGCTGCACTGCGCAGGATATCAGCAACATGGCGCAGAACGGCATCACCGGCCGCATGTCCCAATGTATCATTGATCTGCTTGAATCGGTCGAGGTCGATATGTAGCACCGCACTGCGCATCTTGTTTTCAACGCGGCGGTCCCGAGCGTTTTTCAGATACCGTTCGAGCATGCGCCGATTTGGCAAATCGGTCAGCGCATCGTGGTTGGATTGGTATTCCATTTCTGCGCGTGCGGCTTCCAAAGCAGCATTTTGTTCAACCGCTTTTTCGTTGGCTTCGCGCAGTGCTTCGGCCTGTTCATGTTCGCGTGTTGTATCCCAATTGATGCCAATCAGTTTGTCCACACCCTGCGCATCAGTAAAGTAATGCCCAGTCGAACGCAGATGGCGCATCACGCCATCACCGCGAATGATGCGATATGACAGATCAAAATCCACACGGTCGCGCATCGAAATTGCGCTTGCTTCGACGATTTCATCATAGTCATCGGGGTGAAGCGAATCTTCCCATATCGTTCTGGATTTTTGCTGATCACCATCGGTGATCCCATACATCGCATACATCTGCCGGTCCCACGTGACAGTTTGCGTGTCGATGTTGAATTCCCAAACGCCGAAGCCCGACGTTCGTATGGCCAGTTCTAAACGCTTCGAAACATCGTCGTATTGGTCGCCGAGTTGCTTGAGGTGGGTGATGTTTGTATCGGTGCCAATGATGCGCATCGGCTTGCCGCAAGGGCCGCGCGATACGACCTGACCGCGTGACAAAATCCAAATCCAATGTCCTTCGGCGTGCTTTTCGCGATATTCGTAAAAGAACTGATCAAGCTCTCCACGCTCAACGGCATCCATAGATTTCATCAGGGCGGCGTGATCCAGAGTGTGGACGCGATTGAGCAAGTCGCTGCTGCTTGTCACACCCGGGTGATCCGCGGGAAGGCCACGAATAAGGCGCCACCCTTTGGAAAAATAGCGGATGTTCGCGGCGTTATCGATGTCCCACATGCCGTGCATTTCGCTGTCCATGGCGTGAAGCCAGCGAAATTTAAGTTTGTTGAGTTCTTCTAACGACGATTGGGTCTGTTCCAGCTGTGAAACATCGCTATCGGTCCCGATAATTCTAATCGGTTTTCCGTTTTCGTCGCGCTCCGTGACTCTGGCTTGCGACCGAATGAATATCCAATGCCCATCAGCGTGCAGTTCGCGGAATTGCACATCGCAGGCACCATCAAGCATCAATTTGCGGGTGGCCTGCAACACATCTGGCAGGTCGTTGGGGTGTATGCGGGCAAGTTGGGTCGCGCGCGATGTGTGTAAATGTTCGGATTTATCGAGGCCACGCAACGCAAACCATGCATCGGATCGAAACGATTCTTTCAGGGACCGATCATAGGACCAGAAACCGTCAGGCAGGTTGTTGATGACTTCGGACCAGAAGCAGCTTTCGGGTCGGTAACCATTGGGCTGCATGTCACAACTGCGACTTGGGACAACAAGGCCTAGGATACCAGAATCCCATTTCTGGATCCCGCCCACAGCCGTGAACCAAATCGAACGCCCCTTGTGGGTGGTACGAAAAACGCAGCCATCCCCGTGGGTTAAGCCTATTGGACTAAGTCGATCTATAAACGCGCTGCGTTGGGATGGGTGAATAAGGCTACAAATATTTGGGCCAAAAACTGGGGTAGGGTCCGCGCTGATCCAATCGACCCAAGCATCGTTATGGTGAATGATGACACCATCCGGCTTTAAATAGACTGCGGGAATCGTCAGCGGGTCAATCAGGCTAGCCGCTAGCAAGTCCGTCGGAGATTCACGCCCCATTCTCAACTTGTTTGCCTCGCTTCCACAATCGCCCACCCAGCTATCGCTAATAAAGGTTAAGATAGCGTTAAGAATTTAATTGCTGACACAATCAGCTGTGACATCTAGCCACTTGTACCGTGTGCCTGACAAAGTTACCCAACCGATGAAGCCTATGAGTAAAGGGATGATTCAGATGCTTAGATTTATGGCGGTTTTGACAGCCGTTGCGATGCCATCACTGGTCGCAGCACACGAGTATAAGGTTGGTGATCTGGTGATCGACCACCCTGCCGCCAAGACAACACCTGCGTCCGCAATGACCGGCGCGGGCTACTTGACGATCACGAATAACGGCGAGGCGGCTGATACATTGATTGCGGTCGAAGCTGATTTTCCGCGCGTTGAAATCCACGACGTGAAAGTCGAAAATGACGTGGCAACGATGTTCCAGATCGAGGGCGCAGAAATTGCACCGGGCGAATCTGTGACGTTCGCGCCGGGTGGCAAGCACATCATGTTTATGGGTCTTGATGGCGACCCCTTTGAAAAAGGTGAAACTGTGAACGCGACGCTCGTTTTTGAAACAGCGGGTAGCATCGAAGTCGTCTTTGACGTCGAAACGCTTGAAGAAATCGTCGAGCGCGTTGGTTCAGGGCATATGGACGGCATGAAGATGGATCACGGCGAAGGCCATGACGACCACAGCAACCACTAAGGCATGTCTTTAATTACTCTCCTGCGGTTCCATCGCGGGAGAGTAGATTGAATTTGCGCAGCTTCACATAAAGCGATTGCCGTGAAAGCCCCAGCATTTCTGCGGCGGCCACGCGGTTGTTCATGGTCAAAGCAACCGCCGTTTCAATACACATTTTTTCGACCACATTTGTCGTTTCTGCGACGATGTCTCTCAATGTGGCCTGACCGACAAGTTCCTTCACGGATTGCATCGTATCTTCAGCCGTCGCGCCGGTAGCCTCGCGGGCGGTGTCTGACCCCGTATTTTCGCGGATCACATATGCAAGCAGCGGCGTTTTACCGGCCATGATCTGCGAGACAGAGATATCAACAGCGCGTGGACTGCCATAATCACCCGCAACACGGGTCGCGTAGAACCGCATCTTGCCGTTGCGAGCTGCATTTTCAGCCATGACTTTGACGTCGACCGTGCCCCTTTGGAGGTAGTTGGCAAGGTTATTGCCCCGCACGGATATATCGTGTGCGATGTCGATCAGGTTCAGGAACCCGTCATTGGCCGACATGATCGTGCCGTCGTCGGTCGTGAAAACGATCGCGTCTGTGCTGCTTTTGTAAAGACCGCGCAAATTCGCTGACAGATCGTCAGGACGAACGGCTGCCTCATCTTTCGGGGCGATACGGCACAACAGGACGCGTTCGCCCGCCGCCCGAAACAGAGTCGGTGTCATCAACAGATCAACACCGGATTTGCGCAGTGTGGCTGTGACGGGGGTGTCCGTCTCTGCAATTGCTTGCGTCGTCATGTCCGCGACAAGATCACCCGCTTTGCGCACAGCAAATGAATCCGCGAAATGTCGACCGACCAAACTGTCACGATTGCTTTCCAGCAGGTTGGCGGCGATGTGATTCGCTTCAGTAATCAGACCGCTATGTGCCGACACAAAGACCATGGCGTCGGTCGTGTTTTCCATAAGAACCCGAAACCGCGTGTCATGTTCGCGCTGGGTTTCGTAGTCTTGTTCAAGCGCGATCTGGGCTTGGACCAATTGTTGCTGCATCTCTGCGACAGGACGCAGATCACGCCCGAGCATCAAAATGGCACCGTCTGGGCCAATGCTGTGGAAGCTGTACCGGATGGGGAATTCCCACCGACCTGTTGCGCTGGCGTGGTTCAGTTCAACAGGTTTGACGTTCTCGTCTTCGCGCAAAAATGCAGCAAGACGGCTTTCAAACTTTGGAATGCTTTCCGTTGTCAGGATCGTCCGGATATCGCGATTTTCAAACCGTTCGAACGATTTGAATGAATCGTACAGCGGATTGACCAGCACCGATAACACGTGACCTTCGCTTGAAATCACGATGCCGAGGTCAGCGACTTCAGCAATGATGTTGCCCAGAATTTCAGGAGCGATCAGTGGAATGGAGCCGGAGTTCCAGTATTTTGTACCGCGCGATGTCATCGCTGTCGTACCGGTGTTTGGCACTTGGTCATGGTCTAGGTCCTGGCGGTATTTTGGGACGGCTGTTCTTTTAGGCCGCAAAATGTGATCGCCTCATCGATATTTGATGTCATGATGTCCGCCCCGGTCAGGGCCGCAACATCGGCTGATGTCTCTAAAACCGACCCGCCAATCGCAATCGGCAAACGGTGAAAAGTTAACGTCCGTACAAACTCTATCAAACGACGCAATTTATCAAGGCTTTCAGACCGCGCAGCCGAAATGAATATGGCGTCAAAGGCAATGCGATCCATCAAACTGGCAACAGATTGCCGGTCGGCATCAAATGCCATCCTGACTGAATACCCGTTACGGCGGAGTTGCCCTGCAATAACTGCCGCTCCAAGTGTATGAGCAGCGTTCCGTGGAGTGATCAACAAGACGCCGGGTGCATTCGCGGGTGCTGTCGAATCTGCGGACCATTCCGGGCCGAGTTCGCGTAGCAGGGCCTGTAGGCGGGCCACCCCAATGGTCACGCTGGCAAATCCAAGAACGTCGCTGCACCAGTGATCGCCCAAAACCTTGGCAACCGCAGGAATGTAGTGATCGGCCAAAGTCATCTGGGCAATTCCGGCGCTGGCGGCTTGCGTAATGGTCAACTTGCAGTCTTCACGGCCGGACGACAGCGCAGCATCGTAAAGCGACAAAAGGATGTCTGCGTTCAAAGCGGGGTTTGCGTTTGCAAGCTGTGCTTTCGTTTCAGACGCGCCAATCCGCAAACCCCGAGGCGCTTTTGTTGTTGATGATTGAGTCATCTGCGCACCTTTGTGCCGTTTCGGAAAGGATCATTCAGTGGGATTGCAAGAAGTGACATGCAGTGTCTGCGCAAGTTGACGAATTGTCAAAGATAATTGACACTTTTTCTAACTCGGATTTGCAGAAATTGCTCTATCTTTCTAATATATAGGGCGAAATTTGATAGGATGCTCATATTGTAAGCGCTAATATTTCCATCACGATGTGTAACTTAAAGTTGACACTTTGCGACTTTGGGACCTAGCATGACACATGCAAGCGTCAGGAAAAGTTTACATGAGCGTCCAAAGCATCGGTCAGAATAGCGGACAGTCAGCGGTCTTTCGGGGCGCGAAGAAATCTGTGACGCCCCTGTATACACCGGACCAAAAAGCACGTCGCGACGCGACACGTTGGACGCTCGTGCAGGGCGTTTTAGCGCCGCTTCAGTTTCTAGTCTTTCTCGTCTCGTTTGGCTTG
Organism: Rhodobacteraceae bacterium S2214; assembly: GCA_025141675.1. Lineage (NCBI taxonomy): Bacteria > Pseudomonadati > Pseudomonadota > Alphaproteobacteria > Rhodobacterales > Paracoccaceae > Rhodobacteraceae bacterium S2214. The sequence continues at coordinate 239,509 of CP081161.1, read as the reverse complement.
GTGTTGCGCTATCTCGGGACTGGAACGGGGTACGAGGCCGCAACGGCATCAATCATTCTGAAAACCGGCATCCTTCTTTTGATCATGGTGACTGGCGCGATTTGGGAAAAAGTCGTTTTCGATCAGTACCTTTTCGCACCCGCATTCTTTTGGGAAGACGTATTTAGCTTTGCCGTTATCGCCCTGCATTTGCTTTACGTCTTTGCGCTGATCTCTGGCGCTTTTGCCCCAATGACCTTGATGTGGATCGCGCTCGCCGCCTACGCCACCTACGTCGTGAATGCCGCCCAATTCGTCTGGAAACTGCGCTTGGCGCGTTTGTCCGCAGAGGTGGTCGCATGAACCTGCCGCTAACTCCATCCAACGGTGGATGCCGTACCGCCCCAGTTCTGAAGGAACGCGGGCAACGTGAAGTGTTCTGCGGTTTGACGGGAATCATCTGGCTGCACCGGAAAATGCAGGACGCCTTCTTTTTAGTTGTTGGGTCGCGGACCTGTGCGCATCTTCTGCAATCGGCAGCGGGCGTAATGATCTTTGCGGAACCACGATTCGGGACAGCGATTCTCGAAGAGACCGATTTGGCTGGTATGGCCGACGCGCATACAGAGATTGATCGCGAAGTTGCCCGTCTATTGGCGCGTCGCCCCGATATTCGACAATTGTTCCTTGTCGGCTCCTGCCCATCTGAGGTCATCAAGATTGATCTGGCTCGCGCAGCCGAACGTCTGACCCAAGTTCACGCGCCGCATGTGCGTGTGTTGAATTACTCTGGTTCGGGAATCGAGACCACATTCACGCAGGGCGAAGATGCCTGTCTTGCCGCGATGGTGCCGGTTCTAAAAGACACAACCGAGCGTGAGCTTCTTGTTGTGGGTGCTTTGCCTGATGTTGTCGAAGATCAAATGATTGATCTGCTCAGCAAACTTGGGATCGACAACGTGCGCCTGCTTCCTGCGCGGCGTATCGATGACACGACAGCAATTGGGGAAAACACTGTGTTTGCCCTGATCCAGCCGTTTCTGGGCGATACTCACGCAGCATTGGAACGGCACGGGGCACGGCATATCGCGGCACCTTTCCCGTTCGGGGATGAAGGCACAACTGCTTGGCTGCGTGCAATTGCTATTGAATTTGGGGTATCTGAAGACCTGTTTGAACAGGTCACTGCAGCGCCACGTGCGCGGGCGCGCAAGGCAATTAGCCAAGCTGCGGACGTCTTGAACGGCAAGTCCGTATTCTTCTTTCCGGACAGTCAGCTGGAAATTCCATTGGCGCGGTTCTTGACCCGTGAATGCGGGATGACCGCGATTGAAGTCGGTTCGCCCTATATTCACGACGCTCTGCACGGTCCCGATTTGGACCTGTTACCTGCAGGACCACAAATTTCCGAAGGGCAGGACGTCGACAAACAGCTGGCGCGGGCACGTGCTGCGCGCCCTGATCTGACGGTCTGCGGGCTCGGCCTTGCGAATCCGCTAGAGGCGGAAGGATTGTCCACAAAATGGGCGATCGAATTGGTCTTCACGCCTGTCCATTTCTACGAACAAGCGGGTGATTTGGCGGGCCTGTTTTCGCGCCCGCTGCGCCGCAAATCCGTGCTGAACCTAGAGGCTGCGGAATGAAGTTGACGGTTTGGACATATGAGGGCCCCACGCATGTCGGCGCGATGCGCGTTGCGACCTGTATGAAGGGGCTGCACTACGTTCTGCATGCACCGCAGGGCGATACCTACGCCGACTTGTTGTTCACCATGATCGAGCGGCGCAATCATCGCCCGCCCGTGACCTATACGACCTTCCAAGCGCGTGATTTGGGGTCTGACACAGCGTCGCTTTTCAAAGCGGCGGCCCAAGATGCGGTCGATCGGTTCAAGCCCGAAGCGATCATCGTGGGGGCGTCTTGTACAGCAGAATTGATTCAAGACGATCCTGCGGGATTGGCTGAAACTATGGGTCTTACGATCCCTGTCATCCCTTTGGAATTGCCCAGCTATTCCCGCAAAGAAAACTTCGGTGCGGATGAAACATTCTACCAGATCGTCAAAAACTTGACGCGTCCGGCTGAACGAACAAAGCACGTGACCTGCAATATTCTAGGGCCAACCGCGCTTGGGTTTCGGGCTCGCGATGACATTGAAGAAATCACCGGCCTTTTGGAAGACATCGGCGTTTCCGTGAATGTCGTGGCCCCATACGGCGCAACGCCCACAGATATAGCTGCTTTGCCTGCCGCCCATTTCAACGTCCTTCTGACACCAGAGACGGGCGAGTCTGCCTGCCGCTGGCTCGAGAAAAATCACGATCAGCCCTACACCAAAACTGTCCCGATTGGCGTCGGAGCCACGCGCGATTTCATCGCAGAGGTCGCCGCAATCACGGGACTGCCGTGCCGCGCCGATGAAAGCCGGTTGCGCATGCCATGGTGGTCTAAATCAGTCGATTCGACATACCTAACCGGCAAACGCGTGTTCATTTTTGGTGATGGCACGCATGTTGCGGCGCATGCACGCATCGCGCGGGATGAAATGGGTTTCGAGGTCGTGGGCATTGGTTGCTACAACCGCGAAATGGCGCGGCCGATAAAAGCATTAGCCAAAGAATATGGTCTGACCGCGTTGATCACGGACGACTATCTCGCGGTTGAGGATGCGATCCAAGATGCGGCCCCCGAAATGATCCTTGGCACGCAAATGGAACGGCATATCGGCAAACGGCTTGGTATTCCTTGCGCCGTTATTTCCGCCCCCGTCCATGTTCAGGATTTCCCTGCGCGATATTCGCCGCAGGTCGGATTTGAGGGTGCGAATGTTATCTTCGACACGCTCATCCACCCGCTTGTGATGGGGCTGGAAGAACATCTGCTGACAATGTTCCGCGATGATTTTGAATTCCACGACGCAGCCGGTCCATCCCACCACGGCGGACATAGCCCGTTGCCCGCGCAAGAAGCCACTGTAGAGATCCCACCCCGAGACGTGCAAGCGCCCGCAGCTGATAACGTGGTTTGGCTGTCCGACGCTGAACGCGAATTGAAAAAGATTCCGTTTTTTGTGCGCGGTAAAGCGCGGCGCAATACCGAAGCGTTCGCGGCGCAACGGGGGTTGGCTGAAATTTCATTGGATACGCTGTACGAAGCGAAGGCTCATTATGCGCGATAGTGGTCCCCCTGATCCGTACCGCTTTGTGATTGTCACGCTGGATAGTCACACAGCAGGTCCTGCAACGCGGGTTCGCGACCGGCTGGTTGCCGATTTTCCGGGGCTAGAGATTGCAGTGCATGCGGCTGCCGAATGGGGTGAAAACCCCGCCGCTTTGGCTGATGCGAAACAGTCGATTGCACAGGCTAACATTATCGTCGCGAACCTGTTGTTTCTTGAGGATCATACGACGGCCATTTTGCCCGACCTTTTGGCGCGGCGCGATGCGTGTGATGCGATGATCAATGTGATTGCCGACAGTGACATCGTGAAACTGACGAAGATGGGCGATCTGGACATGTCCAAGCCCGCCAGCGGCGCGATGGCATTGCTGAAAAAGCTCCGGCCGTCCCAATCGAAAGAGGCAAAATCTGGCAAGTCGCAGATGAAAACGCTGCGCCGCCTGCCCAAAATTTTGCGGCTGATCCCGGGCAAGAGCCAAGATCTGCGGAACTGGTTCTTGTCGATGCAATATTGGTTGGGCGGATCTGACGCGAATATCGAACAGATGATCCGGATGTTGGTATCGCGCTACGCAGTTGGGCAATCTTGGGCACCAGTGAAGGCAAACCCGCCAATCGAATATCCCGAGGTCGGTCTTTATCACCCTGATCTGGCCGAACCGCATATCGTCACTGATTTTGACGAACTTCCACAGATCAACGATCCAATTGCGACCGTCGGGTTGTTGATGCTGCGGTCCTATATTCTGTCGTCGGACAAGGCGCACTATGACGCTGTTATCCGCGGTTTTGCGACCCAAAATATCCAAGTGATCCCCGCTTTTGCTGGCGGCCTGGACGGGACGCCCGCGATTGAAACTTACTTCCAAGGTCGTGTCGATGCGATGGTGTCGCTGACTGGATTTTCGCTGGTCGGTGGGCCTGCATATAACGACAGTGATGCAGCTGTTGCCCTGCTAAAATCGCTGGACGTGCCCTATGTCGCGGCGCAACCACTCGAATTTCAGACACTGGGTCAATGGGCTGATAGTCCGCAGGGGCTTGGTCCGATTGAAACGACCATGTTAGTTGCTTTGCCTGAAATCGATGGTGCGACGAACCCGACCGTTTTTGCAGGGCGGCATGAAAGCGGTGGCTGTCAGGGCTGTGCGCAAATGTGTCAGGCGACTTCTACCCACAAGGCGATGGCGCCGTGTTTTGAACGGATCACAACGCTTGTCGAAAAGACAAAACGGCTGGCATTGTTGCGGCGTAAGGCGAACGCGGACAAGAAAGTTGGTGTTGTTCTGTTCGGCTTCCCGCCAAATGCTGGTGCTGTTGGCACGGCTGCCTACCTCAGTGTTTTCGAGAGCCTCTTCAATACACTGACGCGGATGAAGCGGGAGGGTTATACGCTTGATGTGCCACGTGATGTGGACGCATTACGGGCGCTTATCTTGCAGGGTAATGCCGCACAATACGGGCAGGACGCTAATGTCGGGGCCTATGTTGATGCCGATACGATGGTCGCGAACACGACGCATTTGAGCGAAGTCGAAGCGGCTTGGGGTCCTGTCCCCGGAAAACATCAATCCGACGGGCGTGGCGTATTCATACTAGGGGCGCAGCTTGGCAACGTCTTTATCGGCGTGCAGCCCGCATTTGGATACGAAGGCGATCCGATGCGTCTGTTGTTTGAACGCGGATTTGCGCCAACACATGCGTTTGTACAATTCTATCAGTGGCTGCGCGATACGTTCGCAGCGGATGCCTTGCTGCATTTCGGTATGCACGGCGCGCTTGAATTTATGCCGGGCAAACAGGCGGGCCTTGGGGCACAGGATTGGCCGGATCGGTTGATTGGTGAGATGCCCAACATCTACCTTTACGCGGCCAACAATCCGTCCGAAGCATCACTGGCAAAACGGCGTGCGAACGCGATTACGGTCAGCCATTTGACGCCGCCTTTGGCGCAGGCGGGTCTGTATAAGGGGTTCGTAGATCTGAAAGACAGCCTGACGCGCTGGCGCGGGATGTCGCCGAACGATGCGGCGAAGAATGAATTGGAAAAGCTTATTCGGGATCAAGCCAACGCGGTGGACCTGAATGCGCGTGATCTGGATGGGCTTTGGCTGAAAGTTCTGGAAACAGAAGGGTCGCTGATCCCTGACGGGTTACATGTTGTTGGTCAGCCGATGTCGGCGGCAGCATTGCACGATATGGCAACGTTAATGGGGCCGGACGCGCCAGTTGATCTATTGCGCGAGGATCATGAACTGCCAGCGTTGATGCGGGCCTTGTCCGCACACTTCATTCCGCCAGTTGCGGGTGGTGATCTGATCCGGTCGCCCGAGATTGTCCCGACGGGCCGCAACATTCACGCGTTTGATCCGTTCCGCATGCCAACCACCTTTGCGATGACTGACGGCCATAAACAGGCGGACTTGTTGCTCGCCACCCCTGACTGCATGCCGCGCACTGTCGCGATGGTGTTGTGGGGATCGGACAACATCAAATCTGACGGGGTCCCAATCGCGCAAGCCTTGGCGTTGATGGGAGCGATTCCCCGGTTCGACAATTTTGGGCGATTGTCCGGCGCTGATTTGATTCCATTGGCCAAGCTTGGGCGGCCACGCATCGACGTTGTGATGACGTTGTCTGGGATTTTCCGTGATCTCCTGCCGCTGCAAACACGGATGCTGGCCGAAGCTGCGTTGAAAGCAGCGCAGGCAGATGAACCGGTTGAGATGAACTTCATCCGCGCCCATGCGCTTGCCTATGCCGAAGAGATGGGTTGCACGTTAGAGGACGCAGCGCTGCGGGTCTTTTCCAACGCGGAAGGTGCTTATGGGTCCAATGTGAATCAGTTGATCGATAGTTCTGCCTTTGGTGATGAGGATGAACTGGCAGATGCCTATGAGGCGCGGAAATCATTTGCATACGGTGTTGATGGCAAGGCGTCACAGAACCCAGCATTGTTGCAGAAAGCCCTGAAAGACGTCGATCTCGCTTATCAGAATTTGGAAAGTGTCGAGTTGGGCGTGACGTCGGTCGATCATTATTTCGACACGCTGGGTGGCATTGCCCGCGCTGTGAAGCGCGCCAAGGGTGGCGATGCGCCAGCGGTCTATATCGGGGATCAAACGCGTGGGGCCGCAAAGGTGCGCACCTTGCAAGATCAGGTGTCGCTTGAAACGCGTGCACGTTCGTTGAATCCGAAATTCTACGAAGGTTTGTTGAAGCACGGCCATGAGGGCGTGCGCCAGATCGAGGCGCATATCACGAACACCGTTGGCTGGTCGGCCACAACCGGCGAGGTCGAGCCATGGGTGTATCAACGGTTGTCCGAGACATTTGTGTTGGACGAAGGCATGCGCGCGCGCTTGGCAGAGATGAACCCGCAGGCGTCAATGCGCATGGCGAACAGATTGCTGGAAGCATCGGACCGCGCCTATTGGGCCCCTGACGACGCGACTTTGGCCGCCCTGCAGAATGCGGCGGACGAGATTGAAGATCACATCGAAGGAGTTGCAGCAGAATGATGAGAGACGCTCGCTTTTGCAAAGCATCGCCCCTCCCACCATCCCGCATGGTGCGTTGTTTTGGACAGATGAAAACGGAAGGAGGCTCTGCATGAGCCCACGTGACGAAGTACCCAACATACGCGGATTGGATGGCGAAGGGTCTGTTCAGGTCCATCAAGATGAAAATGCGAAGATCGAGGGCGCGAAGGTGTTTTCGGTTTATGGGAAAGGCGGGATCGGGAAATCGACCACGTCGTCGAACCTGTCAGCGGCCTTTTCAATGCTAGGCAAGCGAGTATTGCAGATTGGGTGTGATCCCAAGCATGACAGTACGTTCACCCTGACCGGCACGCTGGTGCCGACGGTCATTGATATCCTGAAGGACGTTGATTTCCATTCAGAAGAATTGCGCCCCGAGGATTTCGTCTTTGACGGGTTTAATGGTGTGAAATGCGTTGAAGCAGGTGGCCCGCCTGCGGGCACTGGCTGTGGTGGCTATGTCGTTGGCCAGACGGTCAAATTGCTGAAACAGCATCACATGCTCGAAGAGACGGATGTCGTGATTTTCGACGTTTTGGGTGACGTTGTTTGTGGTGGCTTTGCCGCCCCTTTGCAGCATGCCGATCGCGCGCTGATCGTTACAGCCAACGACTTTGACAGCATCTACGCCATGAACCGGATTATTGCTGCGGTGCAGGCGAAATCGGCAAATTACAAAGTCCGGTTGGCGGGCTGTGTTGCGAACCGTAGCCGCGAAACGGACGAGGTCGACCGCTACTGCAAAACCGTCGGGTTTAACCGCATTGCCCATATGCCGGACCTTGATGCGATCCGGCGCAGCCGCCTGAAAAAGAAAACGTTGTTCGAGATGCCGGACGACGAGGAAATTGTGCTGGTCCGCAAGGAATACATCCGGCTGGCAGAGACGCTTTGGAATGGCACGGAACCTTTGGCACCGGCTCCATTGCCGGATCGCGAGATTTTTGAACTGTTGGGTTTTGATTGATGGATTACACCGCCACACGTGACCGCGTTGAAGATTACTTCGACCGCTCTGCGACCAAGGTTTGGGAACGGTTGACGTCGGATGCACCGGTGTCTGGCATTCGTGCGACGGTGCGTGCGGGCCGTGATCGTATGCGTCGATTGATGTTGGATCAGTTGCCGCAGGACCTGTCGGGGTGCCGTGTGTTGGACGCCGGATGCGGGACGGGCGCAGCAGCCGTCGAATTGGCGAACCGTGGTGCCGATGTTGTTGCGATTGATATTTCACCCGCGCTTGTGAAAATCGGCCAAGATCGTGCCTCACGCACGTTAAAGGGTACGATTGATTGGCGGTCCGGCGATATGTTTGATGCCGGGTTGGGTCATTTCGATCATGGGATCGCGATGGATTCGATGATCTACTACACCAGCCCAGATGTCGCCCGCCAGCTGGCCGCAATTGGCCCCCGTGTATCGGGTAAATTCGTCTTCACGTTGCCGCCGCGCACCCCGTTGTTGATGGCGATGTTCGGGGCTGGAAAGTTGTTTCCGCGTGCTGATCGGTCCCCACAAATGGTGCCGCAAAATGGTCGTGCTGTTGAAAAGGCGCTACGCCAGCAGAACACGCAAGGCCGTGTCACTGAAATCGAACGTATCAAATCAAGCTTCTACATCTCGACCGCATTGGTTTTCGAGGGAGGTGCTGCGTGATCTTTAAGGCCAAATCCCTGCAATCCTTGTCGACCCGCCTTTTGCCGTTTGGCGACGCGGTGTCTGAAGATTTGCCGCTTGGCCAGTTGCTACGTCTGTCATTGTTTCAGGTGTCCGTGGGGATGGCCGCTGTGATGCTTTTAGGCACGTTGAATCGTGTCATGATTGTTGAGCTCGGCATCGGCGCGATGCTGGTTGCCGCGATGATTGCTATTCCGGTTTTGGTGGCCCCGTTCCGTGCCTTGGTTGGGTTTAAATCCGACAATTATCGGTCTGCGATTGGTTGGAAACGCATTCCATACCTGTGGTTTGGGACGATGTGGCAGTTCGGTGGTTTGGCGATTATGCCGATGGCTTTGCTGGTTTTGTCAGGTGACCGGGCGATTGATATTTCGTGGGCGGGCTATGTTGGTGCCGCACTTGCATTCCTGCTGACGGGCATCGGGATGCACATGACGCAAACTGCGGGGCTCGCACTTGCCGCGGATCGCGCCACCGAGGACACCCGTCCAAAGGTCGTGGCCCTGTTATACGTGATGCATCTGATCGGGATGGCCTTCGCGGCGATTATTATTGGGGCATTGTTACGTGATTATAGTGCTTTACGCCTTGTGCAAGTGGTGCAGGGGACCGCTGTTGTGACTTTGCTGCTGAACCTCATTGCGTTGTGGAAACAGGAAAACGTAGCCCCGATGACGAAGGCTGAACGCGCCGCCGAAGGGCCAACGTTCAAAGCGGCTTGGTCCGACTTCGCAAGCGGTGGTGACGCGGGCCGTCTGTTGGCGGTCGTGTTTATCGGGACAATGGCCTTCAACATGCAGGACGTGCTGCTTGAACCTTATGGCGGCGAAATTCTTGGCCTTTCTGTATCGGCCACGACATTGCTAACGGCCACTTGGGCAGGTGGCGCTTTGTTAGGGTTCGGGACGGCCGCAAAGTGGTTGGCCCGTGCAATGGACCCCTACCGGATATGTGGGCGCGGCATATTGGTTGGCATTGCCGCCTTTGCTGCCGTGATCTTTGCGGCACCGCTTGGGTCGTCAGTATTGTTCTACGTTGGATCCGCATTGATCGGATTTGGAAGCGGGTTGTTTGGCGTCGCCACGCTGACGGCCGCGATGACTATGAAAACCACTGGAACAGCCGGACGAGGTCTTGCGCTGGGTGCTTGGGGGGCCGCGCAGGCCACGGGCGCCGGGTTGTCGATATTTATCGGGGGCACATTGCGTGACCTCGTGAACCATGCCGCTGGAACCGGCATGTTGTCAGAGGCGCTCGCCACGCCAGCCACCGGCTATTCGGTCGTCTATCACACCGAAATTGGCCTTCTTTTCATCACGTTGATTGTTCTGGGACCGCTTGTGCGGGTCAAGGCGATTACACATGGGGCTCAGACTAGATCCGGTCTTGCTGAGTTCCCGACCTGACCACCGAAAGGACAACATCATGGTTGGTACGACATTCCTTGGTAATTTTGATCTGGCGAGCCTTGCAATTTGGGGTTTCTGGATCTTCTTCGCGGGCCTCGTTTATTATCTGCAAACCGAGAATATGCGCGAAGGGTATCCGTTGATTGATGATGACGGAACGCCGTCGTCCGGCCCGGGAATTTTTCCAACACCTGCCGATAAGACGTTTGCATTGCGTGATGGTCGCGGTGAATTGACGGTGCCGTCTGGGCAAAACCCAGAGCGTGCTGATTTGCCATTGGCCCAGTCGTCGGTGTCTGCGGGTTCCCCAATGGTCCCAACAGGTGATCCGATGGTTGACGGTGTTGGTCCAGCAAGCTGGGCTGCCCGCAGTGATCACCCAGAACTGGACGCCCACGGTCACGTCAAGATCAAGCCGATGACGTCATTGGCAGATTTCAAGGTGTCCGCTGGTCGCGATCCGCGGTGTTTGCCTGTGATGGGTGGTGATGGCGAAGTGATTGGCCGCATCGTGGATATGTGGATCGATGTGCCTGAACAGATGGTGCGTTACCTGACTGTTGACTTGAACCCGGAAGGGTCCGGTCAGCACAGGTTGATCCCGATGAACATGGCGCGGATCAAGCCGGATCACGTGATGGTCCAATCACTGCATGCCCACAATTGGGCCGGAATTCCGCAAGCGAAATCCGCTGAGCAGATCACATTGCTTGAAGAAGAAAAGGTGATGGCTTGGTTCGGTGGTGGCGCGATGTACGCCAACCCAAAACAATAAAGTATTTGGGGTCCAGTTCGCCGCTGGTCCCCTTGTGATCTAATCCACAGAGGGATGCTGTGATGACCCATGACGACTTTCAGTTCGAACCCGTAAGGGGTCTGCCCGAAGAATTGCCCGAAGATGAACATATCTTGTGGCAAGGTGCCCCCAATCCGCGTGCATTGGCCCGCGAAGCATGGGGTATCCGATGGGTCATGGGGTATTTCGTTTTGCTGGCTGTGTGGCGTATCGGGGTGTCATCCACCCAAGTTTCACTGACCCAATCGATGGCACACGGCATCCCCTTTGTGATTATCGGCGGGATTGCCTGCGCGATCATCTACGGCATTGCCTATATGCAGGCGAAATCCACCGTATATACACTCACCAACAAGCGGGTTGGCATGCGGATCGGCGCTGCGCTGACCATGACGTTGAACTTGCCCTATACATGGATCGGGACGGCCAAGCTTGACACAAAAGCCGCGGGCACGGGCACGCTTGCCTTTGAGCTGATCGGTGAAACACGGCTGTCGTACCTAATGACCTGGCCGCATGTCCGGCCATGGCACATCAACCGCACGCAACCGGCACTACGCTGTATCCCGCATGCAGCCAAAGTGGCCGAGATATTTGCAGAAGCTGCCGAAACACGGATCAGCCAGCCGCAGATCACGCGTGTCGAACCAAACAGCGGCGCAGCCGTTGCAGCGGAGTAAAGCCATGACCAGTCTAGACCACCCCAACCGGCGTCCCGAAAAGGAAATGGTGCCGCGCATTCTTGTTCAAGCGATGTTTGCTCTGATGGTCGGAAGCTGTGCGCTGGTCGGTTACGCCCAATGGGCTGACGTGCCGGACACGGGCGTGCTGATTGAAGCGCCTGTTGTGCAGGAACGCACTGTCACCTTGGTCGGCGACCGGACTGGAAAATATACGGTGCGCGACGATACCGGAGCAGTGATTGCAGCGTCATCGGATGACAGGGCCGGGTTCTTGGGCGTGATGGGCCGCGTGATTGAACGCGAACGCGCGCTGCAAGCCGTGGCAATAGATGCGCCGATCCAAGTTGTCCGCCGCACTAACGGGCATGTTGGGATCGTCGATCCGTCCACGGGAATGGTCATCGATCTTATCGGTTACGGCACCGACAATGTCGCGGCATTTGCGAATTTACTGAAGTGAACGAAACCACCACTTGCGACGGATTAGCCATCCTGCCGCAGCATATGTGAAAGGGAACACACAGATGGGACTACTTTTCAGAACACGCGAAACGGCACCTTGCACGGTGACGATCAGCCACCGGTTCGAAGAACTTTCCGCGCACGTCAAATTCAACAACGGCGCTGTCGTTCATCCGGGCGACACGGTGCAAGTTCAGGGGCCTGAAATCATGGCAGCCTTCGGTGAGCTGGTTGAAGAAGACCGGACTGCGGTGATCACGCGGGCGAGCCGTATCGAACAAATTTGGACACGTGCCACTGGCGATTTCGAATTTATGGAATTGTGCGAATTTTCCTTTAGCGAAGAGGTGATGTCATGAATATTCATTCATCCGAGGCCCTGACCGCCGAAGACGCCATCGCCGCGCAAGAGGCACTTCCGCCACTGACCAACGAAGAAGCGACGCAAGTGGCCATGTCCAATACGCTGCTGACGCCGCGGTTCTACACAACCGATTTTGCCGAAATGGACGCGATTGATGTCACGCCAGTTCGCGCGGATTGGGACACCCTGATCGCCCAGATGAAATCAGATCCGAACCGGGGTCATTTCAAGAAAAACGAAGATTGGGACACCGTCGACTGGGACGGGATGGAACCAAAGTTGAAGGCCGAATTCATCGACTTCTTGATCTCAAGCTGTACCGCCGAATTTTCGGGCTGCGTGCTGTACAAGGAAATGAAGCGGCGCGGGTCGAACAAAGATATCACAGAGCTGTTTCAATTGATGGCCCGTGACGAGGCAAGACATGCCGGTTTCATCAATGATGCGTTGCGCGAGGCCGGTATAGCAGTGAATCTTGGATTTTTGACGCAAGCGAAGAAGTACACCTACTTCCGGCCAAAGTTCATCTATTATGCGACTTATCTATCTGAAAAGATTGGATATGCGCGTTACATCACGATCTACCGCCACCTTGAGAAGCATCCGGAAATGCGGTTCCATCCGATTTTCAAATGGTTCCGCGAATGGTGCAACGACGAATTTTCCCACGGGGAAGCGTTTGCCTTGCTGTTGAAAACGGACACTTCGCTGACTGAAAGCCGCGTCAATAAACTGTGGATCAAGTTCTTCCTGACAGCCGTGTTTTCGACGATGTGGGTGCGTGACCACCAGCGGCCAGAATTCCACAAGGCGCTGGGCGTTGATCCCAAATGGTATGGCCAAGAAGTGTTCCGCAAAACATCGGACATTTCACGTCAGGTGTTCCCGATGGTTCTCGATATCGATCACCCGCGTTGGGAAAAGCAGCTGAACAAGATGCAGGACGCAAATGTACAAATCGCAGCAGGCAAACGTGCGGGCGGCATTGGCGGGTTTGTGACGCGGATGATCGGTTCTGCAAGAGCAGGGGCCGCATTCCTGTCGCTGCTGACGATCCCTGCGATTGCGAGTGATGTGCCTGAAAGCCCTGTGATGGCACCTGCCTATTGATGGGGTGGAGGGCCCCGCCCTCCCACCCCTTTTCGGGGCTTTGCCCCGGACCCCAAGATATTTGAAACCAAAAGAAGATGATGACGCCCTGACATGACACAGCCTTGGATCGCAGCATTATTTGCCTTGTTCATCTGGTGGTTTTCCACTGGCGTGATCATGATGGCTGTGCGCCGCGCGGACCGCGTTGATGGCCATGTTGCCTTGGTCATAGCGGGCGTGCCGGTGTTGGTAATCGGCGTTGCGTTGGTGAGTGCATCTTTGCAGGCCCAAACCGTTGTTGGCGTCTACCAAGGGTTCCTCGGCGCCCTTGCAATTTGGGGTTGGATCGAGCTGACGTTTTTGGCGGGCGTTCTGACCGGTCCACGCCGCGTTGGTGCGATGTCCGGTGAACTGGGGTGGCCGCGCTTTGTGAACGCTGTGTCGGCGCTGGCCTATCATGAGGTGTTATTGCTGGTCGCGGCGATTGGGCTGAGCGTTGTATCTGATGGCGCATTGAACCAGATCGCGATTGCGACGTTTCTAATCCTGTTTCTGGCCCGTGTTTGCGCCAAGCTGAACCTATTTTTCGGGGTACCCCGCATCAATTTGGAATTCATCCCAGCGCGCCTGACCCACTTGAAAACCTTTTTCAAACAGGGACCTGTGACGTTGGCCTTTCCGATTGCAATCACCGTGCTGACCGCCGTTCTAGCAGTTTGTGCGGAACGGCTTTGGACGGCCCAAACCGATGTGACCCAGATTGGTTTTGCTTTGCTGACTGCATTGGCGGCGCTTGCCTTGCTTGAACACTGGTTGATGGTGATCCCGCTGCCGGATGCAAAACTATGGCGCTGGATGCTGCCGGCCCCACGACAAGATGACTTTGGAAGAAAGACGGATAGACACCATGGACTTTGATACGCTTTTCAATGCCCAGCTGGACCAGCTGAAAGCCGACGGCAATTACCGCTATTTCGCGGAGCTGGAACGCCAATGTGGGAAATTCCCTAGGGCTGCCAATCATGCCGAGGATGGCGTGCGTGATGTAACGGTTTGGTGTTCCAACGATTACCTTGGCATGGGCCAACATCCTAAGGTGATTGCTGCAATGTGCGAGGCTGTTGAACGTACAGGTACGGGCGCAGGCGGTACCCGCAATATCAGTGGTACCAACCATGATCACCTGTTGTTGGAACATGAACTGGCTGACCTACATGGCAAGGAAAGCGCGTTGCTGTTCACGTCCGGTTACGTGTCGAACTGGGCCGCGTTATCGACGCTTGGGTCGCGTTTAGACGGATGTGTGATCCTGTCTGATGCTGGCAACCACGCGTCGATGATTGAAGGCATTCGCCATTCCCGCGCCCAGAAAGTCATCTGGAAACATAACGACGTGGCTGATCTGGAAGAAAAACTTGCCGCATTGCCTGCGAATTGCCCAAAGATTGTAGCCTTCGAAAGCGTCTACTCCATGGATGGCGATATTGCCCCGATCCGAGAGATTGTCGAAGTTGCAGAAAAATATGGTGCGATGACCTATCTGGACGAGGTCCACGCCGTAGGCATGTACGGTTCACGCGGCGGCGGTGTATCTGAACGCGACAAGATTGCAGATCGGATCACTCTGATCGAGGGCACGTTAGGCAAGGCGTTTGGTGTTGTTGGCGGCTATATCACAGGGTCGGCGCCCTTGTGCGATTTCATTCGCAGTTTCGCCAGTGGTTTTATTTTCACGACTGCTTTACCGCCTGCAGTAGCAGCTGCTGCGCGTACGTCCATCGCACACCTAAAGGCGTCAAACACCGAACGGGAAGGCCAGCGCCGCCAAGTCGCCAAATTGCGTCAGGCGCTGGACCGCGAAGGTATTCCGCATATGCAGAACGAAAGCCACATCGTGCCTGTGATGATCGGTGATCCTGTGAAAACCCGGATGCTGTCGGACTATCTGATGCGTGAATGGGATATATACGTGCAGCCGATCAACTACCCGACTGTACCTAAAGGAACGGAACGTCTGCGCTTTACGCCATCGCCATTACATACAGATGATGACATTGATCATTTGGTAAAGGCGCTGCGTGTATTGTGGAAACAATGTGCCCTCGCGCATGCGGTGGCTTAACGCCGATCACGGAGAATTTTACGACTAGGGACTGGACGCCTCAAGCGCAGGCGCTAACGTATAGAGTGACGCTGATGTATCAGATACATGTGGCGACAGAATTAGATCGAGAGGAAGACGATCATGAAGACATTTAACATCGCAGCGGCGATCACGATGCTTGCCGCACCTGCATTTGCCGACGGTCACGCTGCATCCGGTGATGCGGCCGCCGGC
The DNA here is from genome assembly GCA_025141675.1 of Rhodobacteraceae bacterium S2214. Classification (NCBI taxonomy): domain Bacteria; kingdom Pseudomonadati; phylum Pseudomonadota; class Alphaproteobacteria; order Rhodobacterales; family Paracoccaceae; species Rhodobacteraceae bacterium S2214. The sequence goes on along the minus strand of CP081161.1, from coordinate 223,987 downwards.
GAAGAACAGTTCAACCGCCAGTGCGTATCCTGCCACGTGGTTGCAGATGCCGACGGCAACGTTTTGGCCGGCCGTGCCGCCAAAACTGGCCCTAACCTGTACGGTGTTGCGGGCCGCGTCCCTGGCACAGTTGACGGGTTCCGGTATGGCAACTCTATCGTTGAACTTGGCGAAACGACTGGTCTTGGTTGGACTGAAGAAAGCTTCGTCGCATACGTCATGGACCCAACGGGTTACTTGCGTGAAGCGCTCGACAACAACCGTGCGCGTGGGAAAATGTCCTACAAAGTACGTGACGAAACGCAGGCTGTTGATATGTACGCATACCTTGCGACATTCGCTGAATAGGCCACTTTGGAATGATTTTTGCAAAGGCCGTCAGGGGAAACCTTGGCGGCCTTTTGCATTTATGACTGAAGCGCGGACAGAATGATGTCGGTGATTTGATCCGCGTCTTCTTCGTGGGCAAGATGGCCAAGATTTGGCAATTCCAAAACTCGCGCGTTTGGCATATGCGCGGCTGCTTCCGCGCTAGTTTGGGGGGGGACCGCTTTGTCTTTTGTGCAAGCGATGAGAGTTGTTTTCACATCAATTTGCGGGAGGCGAGCAAGCAGCGGATCAAGCGACCACTGCGCCATCATCGACAAAGTTGCGCCCACATGACCCGTGTCTTGGGCTAGTCGCAGATAAAACGCCTCTCCCTCGGGGCCGATGTTTGATCCGGTTCCTTTGATTAATTTGTGTACGGATGCCGCCGTCGTGGTCGCGCAGAAAACGCTTGCCGTAAAAGGCGTCGCGGCTAGAAACTTGGCCATCGCCGGAAAAAGCCATCCCGCCACGCCTTTAAAATTTCCAAGTGCTGCGTTGATGCCGACAACGCCATGCGGTGGTCTGACCCCAAGATCACAAAGCCGTAGCGCAATCGCAGCACCTGCTGAATGACCAACTATAAGGTCAGGTTTCGCGTCGATCTGATGCAGTAACCGCAATAGGTCATCGGCCATCGCGTCCAGTCCGCATCGTCCCTGTCCACCCAGTTGCGTGAAACCCTGACCGGGCAGATCGATCGCCATCACTGTGTTTGTGGTCGCAAGAATAGGAGACAAGTGCCGGAAACTTTGCGTGGCTCCACCAGCGCCGTGGATCAAAAGAATAAGTGGCCCGCTTCCAGCTGTCTGCACATGCCAGCGATGAGGTTTGCACAGAATATGCTGGGAAAATTCGCGCATGGGCCAGTTGGACGCATCGCGTGGCCAGCGCACGTCAGACGTCCAACGCGGCGCTAACGGCACCGGACAGGCGGTGTGCATCGGCGCGCGGGAGTGGCAAGTACGCCGCACCAAGTGTTGAAGCGAGGTGTTTCAGCACGGCTTCGGGCCGGTTGCCTGTATCAATGACCAGACTTTCGACACTGTGAGACCGCACAGCAATTGCCATGTCTTGCGCATCTTGGGCCGCTTGTTGTCTGTTTGCTGTGCCATCAAGAGCGATGTTCGCGCGGCCATCCGTCAACATAACCACGGTGGGGGTTAACCCTTTCTGCTTGGCATGCAGCGCTTGCATCAAGCTTTCCTGCAAACCGGCCGCAAGCGGTGTGCCGCCTCCGCCGGGCAAGGCCGCCAACCTGCGCTTTGTTTGCACAAGCGATCGTGTTGGCGGCAATAATAATTCTGCGGTCGTTCCGCGAAACGCGATCAAACTGACGTGGTCGCGGCGGGCGTAGGCCTGCGACAGCAGCAATTCGATTGCGCCTTTTGCTTCTGCCAGCCGTGCGATAGCCGCAGATCCGGATGCATCGACGGCAAAGATCAACAAGCGATCACTGCGGTTTTCATAGCGTTTGACGTGAATGTCTGACTGACGAATGTGCAGACGGTCACGCCCTGTCATTTGCCGCCTGATCGTTTGCCAAGGTGCAGCACTGCGTAATGTACCGACGAGGTCGATCCGTGCGCCGTCCGACAACCGCCCCTGACGTGCAGGTAACGGTCTACCGCGGCGGTTACTTTTTCGTGCGGCGCCACTCCCGTTGCCTTGTCCGGCTCGCGCTTTTTGTGCGGCGGTCCGATCCAGTAAATCGTCGGGCAACATGGCCCGAATAGCGTCCAGAATCAAATCGTCGGGGATTTCCGTTGGGGTTTGCTGGGTCTCGGCCGACTGTTCTGGCGCGGGGGGATCGTCTGGTTCTTGCGGGAACTGTGTCGCGCGGTGAACGAGCGTCAACTGAGCGGCGGTTTCCAGGTCACCAGTCGCACGTAGCGCCTTTAGCGCAAATGCAGGCGCACGCAGCGACGCGACCCCCAACTGATTTGCAATCGCGATGATCTGGTGCAGGTCGTCGTCGGACGTTTGTGTCCGGTTCAACGTATAAGAAACGCTAGAAACATCGCTGATGCCCACCTCTGTGAGATCAATATGAAACGCGAGCCGTTCTAGTAGGTTCGCAGGGGCCGTTTCGTCAGGTGTCGCGCCTTCGTCCAATACAATCAGCCGTTTGGTTGGGTCTTGATCCAATACGCATCCAAGACGGGCCGCTAGTCCGAAGGAACATCGTTCCCCCATCGTAAGGACGAACGTATTGCCCGCCATCAACAGGCCGGATTTTTCGACCAATGATCCAGACGCCAGCGTCGTGGTCAGATCAATCCCACCAAGCAAAACATCATCCGACATCAGCGGGTGTAAACGGGTCACGCTGCCAAAATGGTCATTCACTGCGGTCATGAAAGCATCACGGACAGTACCGGACCGCGCGCGGACAACCATGCCGCCTAGTCCCGAATTTTGCGCCAACACATGCAGCGCAAGCATCGCATTTTGCCATGATTCGCTACCCAAGGACATCGGCCACAACACGACCAACACGGGCACCTGACCCTGCTTCGTCTAGCGGATCGCGGCGCAGGCGGTGGCGCAACGCTATGCCTGCCACATCGCGCACATGCGCACGGGTCAGGGCGGTATCATCACGCCACGCCGCATAAGCACGCGCCGCTTTCAGTAACGTTAATTCGCCGCGCAAACCGTCTGATCCCATCTTGAGGCAGAGTTCCGCGACATCGCGCAGCGTCGCATCAGGTGTTTTGAGGTCTTTCAATGCTTTACGCGCAGTCAGAATGCGGTCGCGAATGGCGGCATCTTCGGCCTGCCACCGGATCATGAAGGCTGCGTTGTCATTTTCATAAGCATCGCGTCGTTTGATCACGTCGATCCGCGTGTCGATGTCTTTTGGGCTGGCGACTTCGACAGATAACCCAAATCGGTCAAGCAGTTGGGGCCGCAGTTCGCCCTCTTCAGGGTTGCCCGATCCGACCAGCACAAAACGGGCAGGGTGCCGGATCGAAAGCCCTTCGCGTTCCACTACGTTTTCGCCGGATTGCGCGACATCAAGCAGTAGGTCAACAATGTGATCTTCGAGCAGGTTCACCTCGTCGATATAAAGATATCCCCGATTTGCCCGCGCCAGCAGGCCGGGTTGGAACGCTTTTTCGCCCTGTGACAAAGCCTTTTCAATATCTAGCGCGCCCGTCACGCGATCCTCTGTCGCGCCAAGCGGTAGGTCTACGACGGGGGTCGGAACTTCGTGTGTGGCTTTGGTTTTGAGGTTGGCCCAATCCGGAACCTCGCCCGCCTTTGCGCTGTTCACGGGGCATCCTTCGATAGCCGCAATGGGCGGCAAAAGGGCGGCCAATGCGCGCACAGCGGTGGATTTGCCAGTACCACGATCACCAAACACCAAGACACCACCAATTGACGGATCAATCGCTGTGAGGATCATCGCGCGTTTCATTTCTTCTTGGCCGACGATAGCAGAAAACGGGAAAGGCTGTGTCATGCGGGGTCCAGTTCTGATCTGGTGAGGTTTGCAAGCGGCGACGTGCCGCCCCACGTGCCGATGTCGGATTGAACGACGAAACGGGCGTAAAGTTCTTCTTTGAACCAGCCTTCTTGGCGTACTGCCTTGATCGCTTGGGCGTGGGGTCCGGTGCGGGCGAATGCGTCCATCGCGGCCTGCGATGGCCAAATGGAAAAAGTGACTTGATGCAGCATCGGGATCTCGCCGATCCCAATTTTGAACGCGACGTTACGGTCGGTCCCGATCATCGCCGAAATATCCGGTACGCGCGCCCAAAAGCGTGATAAAATGTCGGGCTTTATCGTGGCTCGGGTCAGCGCCGCGAGAGGTCCGCTGTTGATCTGCTGTGGCAAAAACGGCTTTTCACCAGACCAATCCCCACGTGCTGACGTTGGGGTCAAAAATACGGTCCAGTTCTCTACGGATTCGGCGCGGTAGCGTTTATAGATGGGGGTCGCGGCTACCCTGTCATGTGCAGTTTGCGCGTCCGGCCACGTGGCGAGGATTGCGAAGACATCAGGGGCGATGCGCGGCGTGAACCCTTCGCCCTTGCCGGACCCGCATAGTTTCCAAAATCCGATATCGGGAATGCGGGCCATAGGTCTGCGCGCAAAGCCCATCATAGCAAATGCCCACATCCGTGCGATGGGGCCTGCGAACCTGAAGAAAGAAAGAGTGACCGTTTGCGGCATGAAGATTCCTATTGTGTAAACTTACCCTGACATATGAATCTGCTTTTGCAAAGGTTGCATACACATAGCTTGTACTTGCCAGTCCGAATTTCCCGACTTAGTGTAAATCTATGTTGACACATTTCGCTTCCTCCCCTGATTCCAATGCAGCGCTTGTTGTGGGCGCAGGCCTGGGCGGTTTGGCCGCAGCCATGCGTCTCGGTGCGAAAGGCTATGCCGTCACAGTGTTGGATAAGCTTGATCGCGTGGGTGGCCGCGGATCATCCGTGCTGCAAAGCGGGCATCGTTTTGATCTTGGCCCGACGATTGTCACCGTCCCGCAGGTGTTTGAGGCATTATGGGCAGATTGCGGTCGTGATTTCCGCAAGGACGTTGATTTGAAGCCGCTTGATCCGTTCTACGAGATACGCTGGCCGGATGGATCGAAATTTACCGCATGCGGAGACACCGATCGTATGGTCGCTGAGGTGGGTCGTTTGTCGCCGCGCGATGTGAAAGGTTACAAGCGTTTTCTCAAGGACAGCCAGCGCCGCTATGTTGTAGGCTTCGAAGGCATGGTCGCAGAGCCGATGCACAAGGCATGGTCCACTATTAAAGTGCTGCCAGAGTTTGCGAAACTGCGCGCGGATCGCTCTATCCTCGGTCTTGCAAAGGCCCGTGTGAAAGACCCGCGTTTACAAATGGCGTTGTCGTTTCATCCGCTGTTTATTGGCGGCGATCCGATGAATGTGACGTCGATGTACGCTTTGGTCAGCCATCTCGAGAAGGAATATGGCGTCCATTACGCTGTCGGCGGCGTGCAGGCGATTGCCGACGCCATGGCGTCCGTGATCCGATCGCAAGGCGGCGTCATTCGGCTGGGTGAACAGATCGATGAAATCGTCGTCGAAGATGGTGCCGCTAAAGGCGTGCGCACGACAAATGGCGAAGCACTAGCCGCGCCTTTGGTCGTCAGTAACGCCGACGCGGGCCATACTTACAAAGAGATGTTGAAGAAACCAAAGAGGTGGACAGGTGCAAAGCTGGACCGCAAACGGTGGTCCATGGGATTGTTCGTCTGGTATTTCGGCACAAAAGGTACCGCTGATAAATGGGCCGACGTAGGTCATCACACGATCATGTCCGGTCCGCGTTACGAAGGGCTTTTGCGCGACGTTTTTATCAAAGGCAGGCTTGCTGACGACATGTCGCTTTATGTGCATCGTCCTGCGGTGACTGATCCAACGGTCGCCCCGAAGGGTGATGATACCTTTTACGCGCTATCGCCGGTGCCGCATCTGGGCCATGCAAACCCCGTTGATTGGGGTAAGGAGCGCGATCTTTATAAGGCTAAGGTCGCTGATGTTCTGGATGGTTTAATCCCCGGTTTCAGGGACCATCTGACGACCGAATTGATTTACACACCCGAAGATTTTCGTGACCGGTATCTGTCGCCGCATGGCGCGGGTTTCTCGCTTGAACCTCGTATTTTGCAATCCGCCTATTTCCGTCCGCACAATGTGAGCGAAGAAGCGAAAGGTCTGTATTTGGTCGGCGCGGGGACCCATCCGGGTGCCGGCCTGCCCGGTGTGGTATCAAGCGCAGAAGTGCTGGGCAAATTAGTGCCAGATGCGCCCTTACAGCGTGACATAAGGATGGCTGCGGAATGATTGATCCGGCTGATCTAGACCATTGTCGCGAGACGATCCGCACAGGATCGCTAAGCTTTCACGCGGCGTCCAAGATATTACCGGTGTCCGTGCGTGATCCGGCTTTGGCGCTGTATGCGTTTTGCCGCTTGGCAGATGACGAAGTAGACGAAGGCACGTGTAAAACATCCGCCGTCTTGCGCCTGCAAGACCGGCTTGATTTGGCCTATGCGGGTCGCCCGCGCGACGCTCCGGAAGACCGCGCATTCGCTGCGATTGTTGCGGAATTTGAAATGCCGCGCGCGCTGCCAGAAGCTTTGCTTGAAGGGCTTGCTTGGGACGCGGATGAACGACGCTACAACGACCTGTCAGGCGTGCGTGATTATTCGGCCCGCGTGGCAAGTGCTGTCGGTGCCATGATGTGCGTCTTGATGCGGGTGCGCAACCCTGATGCGCTTGCGCGAGCTTGTGATCTGGGTGTTGCGATGCAACTGACCAATATTGCTCGCGACGTCGGCGAAGACGCTCGAATGGGACGGATATACCTGCCGATGGATTGGCTGGCAGAAGCGGGGATTGATCCGTTCAATTTCACCCGCGACCCACTGCCGACCGATGCCGTGCGGATGATGGTGAAACGCCTATTGGCCGAGGCGCAGCGGCTCTATCTGCGATCTGAAGCAGGGATCAACGCGCTACCTTTCAAAGCGCGTACCGGAATTTGGGCTGCGCGTTTGATCTATGCGGGCATCGGTACACAAATTCGCCACCAAGGGTACGATACGATTTCGATGCGGGCGCACACGAGCAAGGTGCAAAAACTAGGGTGGTTGCTGCAAGCTGGCACGCAAACGGCGGTGTCGACGTTTATGCCCACATCAGCGGTGATCTATGCACAGCCGCTCAATGAAGTCCGGTTCTTGGTCGATGCGGCGTCGCATCGCGTGCCTGATCAGCGCAGATCATTGGCCGTGCTGGATATTCTTGCGGACCTGAAAGCGCGTGAACAAGAAGCAATTGGAACCAATCGCCAAAAAGCATAGTTATGCAGATGCGACCCGTAACAAAGGGCTGATCCATGGACTTCGTTTACTTCGTCATTTTCCTCCTCGCGACATTCGGGGCCGCCGCCACAGGTGCGCTGTTTCCAACTGGGGAATGGTACAAGCAGCTGAACAAACCAACCTGGGTGCCGCCCAACTGGGTATTTCCCGTCGCATGGACGTCGATTTATCTGTTGATCGCTTTTGCGGGCGCACGCGTTGCTGGCATCGAAGGATCGCAAATTGCGCTTGCTTTTTGGGCCCTGCAGATCGCGTTCAATACACTGTGGACGCCTGTGTTCTTCGGGTTGCGCGCCTTGAAGAAATCCTTGCCGATCATGGCAGCGCTTTGGTTGGCGGTATTGGGCTGTCTCATCACGCACTTTCAAGTCGATTTCTGGGCAGGCATGGCCTTTGTGCCCTACATGGTTTGGGTGACAATTGCGGCGGCACTGAACCTGAAAATGGTTCAGCTGAACCCTGACCAAAAACCGTTGGACATTGCGAAGCTCTAGACCTCTTGCGCCTTCCTCAAAACGGTGAAACCATTGGGGATGGAACAACACATTAAGTCTTGGGCTGAAACCGCCCCCCGTTTGGTTGCAGTCGCCGCTGGTCGCGAACATGCTGATCTGGTGATCCAAGGCGGTCGCCTTGTAAACGTACAATCCCGCGAAATTCTGGACGGCTGGCAGGTCGCCATCGTCGAAGGCCGCTTTGCCTATGTCGGCCCTGATGCATCGCATTGCATCGGCCCTGATACGGACGTTGTGGACGCTGCCGGACGTTACCTGATTCCCGGTCTTTGCGACGGTCACATGCATATCGAATCCGGTATGCTGACGCCCGCTGAATTTGCCGCAGCCGTCATCCCGCATGGCACGACAACGATGTTCACCGACCCGCATGAAATCGCGAACGTCTTGGGGCTGGAAGGCGTGCGGATGATGCATGACGAAGCGCTGATGCAACCCGTGAACATCTACACACAGATGCCGTCCTGCGCCCCGTCCGCCCCCGGTCTGGAAACAACAGGTTTTGAGATTTCCGCGGATGATGTGGCTGAAGCGATGGCTTGGCCGGGTATCATCGGACTTGGGGAGATGATGAATTTCCCGGGTGTGATCAACGGCGATCCGCAGATGCTGGCTGAAATGGCCGCGACAATGAACGCGGGCAAGACTGTGGGTGGCCATTACGCATCACCTGACAAGGGTATCCCGTTTAGCGCCTATGTCGCGGGCGGTGCCGCCGATGACCATGAAGGAACCGCCGAAGTAGATGCGATTGCCCGTGTCCGGCTTGGGATGAAATCGATGATGCGGCTTGGCTCTGCGTGGTATGACGTCGAAAGCCAGATCACTGCTGTGACGGAAAAGGGGCTTGATCCACGCAACTTCATTCTGTGCACAGATGATTGCATGGCCGGAACCTTGGTCAACGACGGCCACATGAACCGCGTTGTGCGTCATGCGATTGAGTGCGGGTGTGATCCTGTGATTGCGTTGCAAATGGCGACGATCAACACGGCGACACACTTTGGCTTGGAACGTGAACTCGGGTCGATTGCACCGGGTCGCAGGGCCGATGTCATTCTGACGTCTGATTTGAAGACACTGCCGATTGATGTGGTTTACGCACGCGGGGTGAAGGTGGCAGAGGCAGGCAAGATCACCGTCGATTGCCCGCATTACGCGTGGCCTGAAAAGGCGCGCCAGACGGTGCATATGGGCAAGACGCTTGCCGCCGCTGATTTTGAGATCGCAGCGCCTGCGGGCAAAAACACCGTGTCCGCCAAGGTCATCGGCGTCGTCGAAAACCAAGCGCCAACAGAGGCCTTGACCGCTGACCTGCCCGTCGTAGAGGGTGTGGTGCAGGGTGAAGGCAAAACTTGCCAAATCGCGCTTGTCGAACGGCATCGCGCGACGGGTGATGTGGTCAACGGCTTTGTGTCCGGCTTTGGCTACACAGGCGACATGGCAATCGCGTCGACCGTCGCCCATGATAGCCATCACATGATTGTGGTCGGCACAGACCGCGCTTGCATGGCGCAGGCGGCGAACCGTCTGGGTGAAGTTGGCGGCGGCGTAACTGTCTGGAAAGACGGCAAGGAAATCGCATTGATCGAATTGCCTATTGCCGGATTGATGTCAGACAGACCCGCAGCGGAAGTGGCTGCAAACGCCGATCAAATGGTCGCAGCGATGGCCGCATGTGGATGTACGCTGAACAATGCCTATATGCAGCATTCGCTTCTCGCGTTGGTGGTCATCCCCGCGTTACGCATTTCTGATTTGGGTTTGGTCGATGTGACCAAGTTTGAAATGACGTCGCTGTTTGAAGATGAAAACGAAAAATAAATAAGAATAAGTGAAGATAATCGTATGATGAATGAAAATACACGCACCTTGCTGACACCCGATGTGCCAGCCCCTGAAAGCTTTACCGATCCGGCAGCAGCCGTCGCCCGCCTGAATGAAATCTACCGCACAGCGACGCAGTTCCTTTGTGGACACTTTGCTGAAGCGGTGTCTGGCAAGACGCCTGCGCATAAATACCGCGCGTTTTACCCTGAAATCCGCCTGACGACGACAAGCTACACAAAGGCGGACAGCCGCCTGTCCTTCGGCCACGTCGCAGAGCCGGGTGAATATAGCACGACAGTGACCCGTCCCGATCTGTTTCAGCATTATCTTGAGCAACAGATCGGTCTGTTGATCGAAAACCACGGAGTGTCGGTTGTGATCGGTTGTTCCGACACAGAGATGCCGGTTCACTTTGCCGTGGCGAACGATTCCACGATGACTGTTCCGCAAGAAGGGTCGATGGATTTCGCATTGCGCGACGTATTCGATGTGCCGGATCTCAGTACGACCCACGATAACATCGTGAACGGGGCAGGGTTCCAGTACCCAGACGGGTCCGCACCATTGGCGCCATTCACAGCGCAGCGCGTGGATTATTCGTTGGCGCGTTTGCAGCATTATACAGCCACCGCAGCAGAGCATTTCCAGAACCATATTCTATTCACGAACTATCAGTTCTATGTAGAGGAATTCGAAGGTTACGCGCGTCAAATGCTAGCTGATCCAGATAGCGGCTACACAAGTTTTGTCAGTACCGGCAACGTGGAAATCACTGATGCAGATGCACCGTTGCATGCGCCTGCGAAACTGCCGCAAATGCCAACGTATCACCTCAAACGTGAAGGCGGCGGTGGCATTACGTTGGTCAATATCGGTGTCGGTCCATCAAATGCGAAAACGGCGACTGACCATATCGCGGTTCTGCGCCCCCACGCGTGGTTGATGGTGGGTCACTGCGCTGGGCTGCGCAATTCGCAAAGCCTAGGTGATTTTGTGTTGGCTCATGCGTACCTGCGTGAAGATCACGTTTTGGACGATGATCTGCCCGTTTGGGTCCCGATCCCTGCGTTGGCCGAAATTCAGATTGCGTTGGAAACGGCTGTGGCCGACGTGACCAAGCTGAAAGGCTACGAACTGAAGAAAATTATGCGGACCGGTACCGTTGCCACCATCGACAACCGGAACTGGGAATTGCGCGAACAAGCGGGCCCAGTGCAACGGCTGTCGCAGTCACGAGCGATTGCGCTAGATATGGAAAGCGCGACCATCGCGGCGAACGGTTTTCGGTTCAGGGTGCCGTATGGTACGCTCTTGTGTGTGTCGGATAAGCCGCTACACGGGGAACTGAAGTTGCCCGGAATGGCGTCTGATTTCTATAAAACACAGGTGGCTCGTCACCTGATGATCGGAATCAGGGCGATGGAAGGCTTGCGTGATATGCCGCTAGAACGCATTCACAGCCGTAAATTACGCAGCTTTGAGGAAACAGCGTTCCTCTAAAGGCGCAAAACCTGCAAAAAACAGTGGAAAACGCGTTATTTTCCTTGCGCAGGACACACAAATTGTAGTGGATAGCCACCATATACCGTTCACTCAGACGGTAGGGGACCCTATGGGTTGTTAAAGTATAAAACGAGGGAGACTGAACCATGGCCACTAAGCCTATGACAAAAGCGCAGCTGGTAGCTGCGATCGCCGAAGAAACCGGCTTGGACAAAAAAGGCGCGACAGGCGCGCTTGATGGGATCGTTTCCATCATCACGAAAGAAGTATCCGGCGGCGGCGCTGTGACACTTCCAGGCGTTGGCAAAATCTATTGCCGCGAACGTCCAGAGCGTATGGTTCGCAACCCAGCCACTGGTGAGCAAATCAAGAAAGACGCAGACAAGGTTGTCAAAATGACAATCGCGAAAGCGCTGAAAGATTCCGTAAACGACTAAGTCGTTGCGCATCTTGCAAGATTGGGAAAGGGTCGCCGAAATGGCGGCCCTTTTTCGTTTGTGAGGTAACATGGACATACGCGCAATTCTGATGGGCCTTGCTTTCGCGGCGATGTGGTCTTCCGCATTTACGTCTGCTCGCGTGATCGTGGAATACGCGCCGCCGTTGACTGCGCTTGCCTTTCGGTTCCTTGTGTCGGGCACGCTCGGGGTGCTTATCGCCGCCGCACTTGGCCAGAACATGCGTTTATCGCGCCAACAATGGGTTGGCGTCGTCGTTTTCGGTGTTTGCCAGAACGCGTTGTACCTTGGACTGAACTTCGTGGCGATGCAGACGATCGCCGCGTCGCTGGCTGCCATCATCGCGTCAACCATGCCGCTGCTTGTGGCCTTGGTCGGCTGGCTCTTCCTAGGGCAGAAAATCAAAGCACTGGGTATTGCCGGCCTTATCGCCGGTGTAATCGGTGTCGTCGTCATCATGGGCGCACGGATCACAGGTGGCGTTGACCTTTACGGCCTCGTCCTGTGCTTGATCGGGGTCGTGTCCCTGACAATCGCGACGCTTGCTGTGCTTGGGGCTGCTTCAGGCGGCAATGTGCTGATGATTGTTGGCCTGCAAATGCTTGTGGGCAGTGCTATGCTTTGGGTCCCCGCACTCGCGTTCGAAACCTTCGATGTGACATGGAATTGGCAACTGATCGTGGCCTTTATCTACACAACAATCGTGCCCGGATTATTGGCAACGTGGGTTTGGTTCGTGCTTGTCGGGCGCATCGGCGCTGTCAAAGCGTCAACGTTCCACTTCCTCAACCCGTTCTTGGGGGTTGCAATTGCGGCGGCCCTGCTCGGCGAAACCATTGGTCTGCTCGACGTTTTGGGCGTGGTGATCATAGCAGGAGGTATTCTGGCCGTACAATTGAGCAAACAACCAGCCTAATCCTTCTTTTGGTCAAAAATATCTCGGGGGTTTGGGGGCTGGCCCCCAATTAACCGATCTGGCCGCGCACACCGCCTGTTTGACCGCGATCCAACAGCAGGTGATCCAAAATGACACAAGCCATCATGGCTTCACCCACAGGCACCGCACGGATACCAACGCATGGGTCGTGCCGCCCCTTAGTGATCACTTCGGTTGGTGTGCCATCCATGCGGATTGATTTCCGTGGGCTCAGGATCGACGACGTTGGCTTTACGGCGAACCGAACCACGATATCCTGGCCGGTGCTGATTCCACCCAAAATGCCGCCAGCGTGGTTTGACGAATACTCTGGACCGCCTTGGCCCATAAAAATCTCATCAGCGTTGTCGCGCCCTGTGAGCGCTGCTGCGGCCATGCCCTCGCCAATTTCCACGCCTTTCACAGCGTTGATAGACATCATCGCAGCCGCGAGATCGGTATCGAGCTTACCATAGATCGGTGCGCCAATCCCTGCAGGAACGCCGCGCGCGACGACTTCGATAATCGCACCGACGGAATTGTGGTCGTCTTTGCGCAGCCACGCCAGATAGTCGTTCCATTCCGCCGCTGCATCTGCGTCTGGGCAAAAGAAATCGTTCTTGTCGATCTGGCTCCAGTCCAGTTTGGACCGATCAATCTGTTTGGCACCCATCTGGGTCATGTAACCGCGAATTTCGACATTGGGGGCAATCGCTTTGATCGCTTCACGCGCGACACCACCAGCAGCAACCCGCGACGCGGTTTCACGCGCCGACGACCGTCCACCGCCCCGATAATCCCGCACACCGTATTTCTGGTGGTACGTGATATCCGCGTGACCGGGTCGGAACGTATTCGCGATATCGCCGTAGTCTTTGGACCGCTGATCTGTGTTTTCGATCATCAACTGGATCGGGGTGCCCGTCGTGACGCCATCAAAAACGCCGGACAGAATTTTGACTTCGTCCGCTTCTTGGCGCTGGGTGGTGTTTTTGTTCAAACCGGGGCGGCGTTTATCCATCCATTGCTGGATCATTGGCGCTTCGAGTTTCACACCGGGAGGGCAGCCATCGACCGTTGCCCCTAACGCAGGCCCATGGCTTTCGCCCCATGTGGTGAACCGGAAAAGATGGCCAAAGCTGTTGATCGACATGAATGTCCCCTTCGTTTGGTCCCGAATAGGGCAATCGGCAGGTGCAGGAAAGGGGCACAAATGTATGGGGTGTTGGGTTTCCCCGCTGGTGTGGCGTAAATCGATCCGCCGTAGTGGCTTTATCGCCGGTCCAAGTAATCCGCAGACACATATCCGGAAACGCGTGGCGCATCGGCAAGCGCCACTTCGCACCACAATTGACCCACTTCGGTAACACAGTCGCGGCGCACAAGATCGGTCCCATCCGGCAACCCCAATACCACAGCAAACCCAAGCCCCGGTCCCGACCGCAGCTTCAGCAGATCGTCTGTACCGACACCAACGACGGTTGTTCGATCACGCCCTAAACCACCGCACGCGGACAAAAGGGTGGCAGCAAGAAAAACAAGGATAAGCGATGGACGCATGATGTAGCCTAAGGATTGGTTTTCAATGTCGTGCGCGGGACTTGCACTGCTTTGATTTGTAAAAGCAATGACAGCCAAAAGCGATGAAAGTTTCGATGATACGGCCGAATCATACCAAGTGTCGCAATCATACGACCCACAATCCCAGCAATGCATCAGCCTTTGGTAGATAAAGCTAAGGAGGGAAAGTGGTGAGCCGTGATGGGTTCGAACCATCGACCTACTGATTAAAAGTCAGTTGCTCTACCAACTGAGCTAACGGCCCACTGGGGGCGCTTCTAGGAATACCGGCCGACAGCGTCAACCCCAAATTTGCGCGCATCTGGATAAGATCACAAACCTTGTCTATATGCGCCTGTATGAGCCAGAAAAATGTGACCAGAATCCCGTTTATGAAGATGCATGGACTGGGAAATGACTTTGTTGTTGTTGATGAACGGGGAATCACCCCGCGCGTTGATGCTGCCTTGGCAATTGCTATCGCGGATCGCCATCGTGGGGTGGGCTATGACCAGCTCGCTGTTCTTAGTGATTCGCCTGGTGCAGACGTTCATTTGACGTTTTGGAATGCCGACGGATCACAAGCTGGCGCATGTGGGAACGCAACCCGTTGTATTGCCAGACACATGATGGACAATTCCGGGGCCGATTCCGTGACCTTAACCACCGAACGCGGCACGCTTCAGGCCGTCGATGTGGATGGCATGGCGTCCGTGAATATGGGGCACCCGCAACTGAACTGGGATGAAGTGCCGCTGGCGCATGAGATGGACACGCTATCTTTGCCGATTGACGGTGCGCCAACGGCCACCGGGATGGGTAACCCACATTGTACGTTCTTTGTAGAGGACGCTGATTCTATTGACCTTGAGGCGCGCGGTGCCGAGATGGAACATCATCCGCTTTATCCGCAGCGCACAAACGTACAGTTCGCCAGTCTCATCGGCCCTGATCATATCCGCATGCGGGTGTGGGAACGTGGCGTTGGAGTGACACTTGCGTCTGGGTCGTCATCCTGTGCGACTGCTGTGGCTGCCGTCCGCCGTGGTTTGACTGGGCGTAAGGTACAGATTGATCTGGATGGTGGTACGCTACAGATTGACTGGCGGGATGATGGCGTTTGGATGACTGGCCCGACGGCCCATGTGTTTGATGGTGTCTGGCATGGCTAAAGCTCCGATTTTTTCGAATCACGGGTGTCGGTTGAACGCCTATGAAACCGAGGCGATGAAAGATCTGGCGACCCAAGCGGGCGTATCTGATGCGATCATCGTGAACACTTGTGCGGTGACGGCAGAGGCGGTGCGCAAGGCCAAGCAAGACATTCGTAAGCAACGCCGCGCCAATCCGGATGCAAAGATCATCGTGACCGGATGTGCAGCGCAGACTGAACCCAAGACGTTTTCGGATATGGGTGAAGTCGACGTCGTCCTCGGCAATACCGAAAAGATGAACCCTGACACATGGGTCCAGATGGCCCCTGACCTGATCGGGGCGACCGAACCTGTGCAGGTCGACGACATCATGTCCGTGACAGAAACCGCAGGTCACCTGATCGACGGTTTCGGCACTCGCAGCCGCGCTTACGTGCAAGTCCAAAACGGGTGCGACCACCGCTGCACGTTTTGCATCATTCCTTACGGCCGCGGTAATTCGCGATCGGTGCCAGCGGGCGTCGTGGTCGACCAGATCAAACGGCTTGTGCAAAAGGGCTACAACGAAGTCGTCTTGACCGGCGTCGACCTGACGTCGTGGGGGGCTGACCTGCCATCGGAACCAAAGCTTGGCGATCTGGTCATGCGAATCCTCAAATTGGTGCCTGACCTGCCGCGTCTACGGATCAGTTCCATCGATAGCATCGAGGTGGACGAAAACCTCATGCAGGCCATTGCGACCGAACCGCGTCTGATGCCGCACCTTCATCTGTCGCTTCAGCATGGCGACGACATGATCCTGAAGCGGATGAAACGGCGGCACCTGCGTGACGATGCAATCGCATTCACTGAACAAGCCAGCAAACTGCGCCCTGATATGACCTACGGCGCGGATATCATCGCGGGCTTTCCGACCGAAACCGACGCGATGTTTGCCAATTCACTGGCATTGGTGAAGGACTGTAATCTTACTTGGCTGCACGTCTTTCCCTATTCCGCACGTGAAGGAACGCCTGCTGCGCGTATGCCGGCAGTAAACGGTAAACTGATCAAAGCGCGCGCCGCCCAGCTTCGCGCTGCAGGTGAGACCCAAGTGCAGAATCACCTGAAGGCCCAAATCGGTCAAACCCATCACATTCTGATGGAAAATCCCCGCATGGGCCGGACCCAGCAATTTGCCGAAGTTACCTTCGACACCGACCAACCTGAATCCCAGATCGTAACCACTGCAATCACCGGTGCCACAGCCACTCAGCTGACGGCATAAACGCCGCAACCCGCTTCTTTGACGTACTCTATTTCCCCGCCGGAGGCTCCCGCATGACGCCCCAAACACCGATCCTTTGGTCTTTTCGCCGCTGCCCCTATGCCATGCGAGCACGCCTTGCGGTTCTCTATTCCGGTGTGACGGTCGATCTGCGCGACATTCTTCTCAAGGATAAACCGGCCGAAATGACAACGGTCAGCCCAAAAGCGACTGTACCTGTCTTGAATGACAACGGGACGGTCATAGACGAATCGCGCGACGTGATGATGTGGGCGTTGCGCAAGAATGATCCGGAAGGTTGGCTTGATATGCCTGCCGAAGGGCACGCGATGATCGACATCAACGATGGTACTTTCAAAAAAGCGCTTGATCACACGAAATACGCGGTGCGCTTCCCTGAACGTGATGCATCTGCCGATCGTGCCGCTGCCGCAGATGTGTTGATGGGCCTAAACGACCGGCTTGCACGTCAAACCTATCTCTTTGGTGATATGGCCAAAATGGCTGATACCGCGATCCTTCCCTTCGTGCGTCAGTTCGCGAATACGGATCGTGATTGGTTCAATGCCCAAGACTGGCCGCATCTGATCCGTTGGTTGACAGCGTTTGAAACCTCGGACAGCTTCGCCACCATTATGGTCAAGCGACCCATCTGGGTGCCGGGGGCTGAACCTACTTATTTTCCATAAGGCAGATTATGCATCCCAACCCGTCCTTCCGCAAACCTGACGATGTCCAAAACATCACCTTTGCGCGGGAACGTGGATTTGGCGTGTTGGCGTTGAACCATGACGATGGTCCGCTGGTGTCGCATATTCCCTTTGCGCTGACTCCGGATGGCGTGACCGCCGATCTGCATCTTGTCCGGTCAAACCCGATCTTACGCCTGCTGGACACTCCCCAAAAGGCCGTCATTGCCGTGACAGCGGCTGATGGATACGTGTCGCCCGATTGGTATGAGGTGCCAGATCAAGTTCCGACATGGAACTATGTTGCTGTCCACCTGCGTGGTGCGCTCGAACGGCTCCCGCAGGATGCAATGCGCGACATGTTGGATCGGCAGTCGGCGCATTTCGAAGATCAACTTGCGCCAAAACCGCCTTGGTTGACGACAAAGATGACGCCGGACGTGCTGGACAAGATGATGCGCCAGATCGTGCCGTGCCATCTGCATGTCAGCGCGATTAACGGCACATGGAAGCTAAGCCAGAACAAGGCCGACGACGTTCGCCTGCGCGCGGCTGACAAGATCGAAACATCAACGACAGGCATCGACACCCAAACACTTGCGCATCTGATGCGTTATCCACCGCAAAATTAAGGAAGCCACATGAAACTGATTATGTCCCCGACGTCGCCCTATGTGCGCAAAGTACGTGTGTTGATCCGCGAGATGGGGTTGGAAGACGTCGTTCCGGAACAAGCCGTTGCCACGACAGCGTTTAACTCTGATGCGACTGTGATCGCGGCGAACCCGCTTGGGAAAATCCCTGCTTTGGTCCGTGATGATGCCCCAACGTTGTTTGACAGTCGCGTCATCACGCGGTTCCTCAACGATACCAACGACGGCAGCATGTATCCTGCTGCGCGGATTTGGGAAACATTGACGTTAGAAGCCACCGCAGACGGTATCATGGATACGACTGTCTCTATGGCCTACGAGGTGCGTTTGCGTCCCGAAGCGGAACAATCCGCTGATTGGGTCGAAGCGCAATGGCAAAAGGCCAGCCGTGCAATCGCGTCTATCAATGACCGCTGGATGAGCCATTTGTCAGGCCCGCTGGATATGTCCCATATCGCGGTCGCTTGTGCGTTGTCCTATGTGGATTTACGGCACGATGTGCGGAACTGGCGTGACGGTAAGGGCGACTTGGCCGCTTGGCATGCCGCATTTGTGGAGCGCCCGTCGATGCAGGCGACAGCGACTTAAAAGCTAAAGCTGACGCCGACGTTTAATGCGTTGGTAAAGATGTCGGATGTCAGCGATCCGCCACCGTCCAAATCCACGTCGTTGGACGTGAACGTTCCTTTATATTCGCCAAAAACCGACCATTCGTCGTTCACGGGATAGGTCACCCCTGCAAGCCACGTCGCGGCCACGCCGGTGATTTGGTATTCAAAGGTGTCTGACCCTTGGTAGCGGACTTCAACCCCAGGAGCCGAAATGCCAAGACCCGCGCCAACATAAGGTGTGGCGTCCCCGACGGCGTTTTGCCAGCGGCGGTACCCGTTGATCGTCCAAGTGTTCAGCCCGTCAGTGAATTCGAGCGCGGAAAAGCCCGCGGGCAATTCGCTGTTCGGTGGTCTGACCTTGTTGTGGGCATAGTCCAGACCGTAGCCGTATTCTGACGTGCGCCAGTTTGTGACGCGGAACCCTGCGTAGATCGGCCAGTTGAACGACTGTCCTTCCCACTTTTGTTCAAAGCTAAGTTCGGGAATCGCGCTGTCACCTGTAACGTTGATGTCGGATGGCGGCGCTGACTGGTTCCCCAGATAAAGGCTGACTTCGACTTCAGAAAGCGCCGCTGATGGCACTGCAAAACAGAAAAGAATGGTCGAAATTGACCGGTGCAGCATAGAAACGAATCCCTTTGGCAGTCGTCGTACCAAAAAGGTTACGCAGCTTCCCCTGATCGCGCAAATCAAACTCGCGCGAGATGCTAATTAAAAGTTGAAGCTCACCCCAACGTTGAGCGCGTTCGTAAAGATGTCGCTGGATACTATTCCACCCGTATCCAAGTCACCTTCGTTGACCGTGTAAGTGCCTTTGTATTCGCCAAAAATCGACCATTGATCATTAATTGGCATGCTTGCACCGGCGATCAATGTGGCGGCAGGACCGGTCACCTGATAGCCAAGGGTCCGGCTGTCAGCGGTCAGGACCTCTACATGTGGGATAGACAGCCCGACACCACCCCCGACATATGGTGTGATCTCGCCCAATGCGTCTTGCCAGCGGTAGTAGGCATTTGCCGTCAATGTGTTCAGACCATCGGTAAATTCCAACCGATCATACCCAGCCGGCAATTCGCCGTCCTGCGGGTACACTTTGTTATGTGCGAAATCGACGCCGTAACCAAACGACGCGCTCTGCCATTTTGTGACACGAATGCCATAGTAGACGGGTGCATCAAATGATCGACCTTCCCAATCAATGCCAAAAGTCGCGTCGGGAATCACATCGTCGCCTGCAATCGTTACATCAGACGCAGGCGCGTTTTGGATGCCGCCGTAAAAGCTAAGTTCAACCTCGGCCGCAGCAGTGTTTGCAGCCACAAGCGGGATCAACAATGAAATAAGGCGGATGGCGGTCATAGCGGTGGTCCAGCGTTACAGGTTCGATTCCGCTATAGACCCCTGTTTTGCCCTGCTCAACCACCCAAAACGCCACATCTGTTCACCTCTTCGCTAGTTTCCGCCGAGAATCGAATCAGTAATTATGCTTTCTTGCTTACGATTGCGCAGGTCTGGGGGAGTCGCGCTGATAAGACGCAGGATATAGTCCTAAAATAAAGTATGGCAGGTTTAACGGGTTAGCGACGCGTAACACTTAGACATCAGATAACAGGCTGCGCCCGAATGTCCGCTGGACTGGCAGGGAATTGCCGTCTAAACACCGCCGCAATGGGCGGCCCTTTATGGAACGACCTCTATTCGTGCGGAATGTCCGCAACATTAAAACGGAGATGCACCCCGTGTCACATGCAGACGAACACCAGGGCACACGCCGCGACTTTATCTACTACGCCACCGCTGGTGCGGGCGCAGTGGTTACAGGCGCTGCTGTCTGGCCGCTGGTCAATCAGATGAACCCCTCTGCCGATGTTTTGGCCTTGGCCTCTATCCGCGTTGATATCAGCGCGATTGATCCCGGCACACAGATCACTGTGCTGTGGCAGGGTAAGCCGGTTTTCATCCGGAACCGCACAGAAGAAGAAATCGCAGAGGCCCGTGAGGTCAGCGTTGACGATCTGCCTGATGCAGAAGCGAACAACGACAACCTTGGCGAAGTGCCTGCGACCGACGAAAACCGGTCCTTGGACGAAGCTGGTCAATGGCTGGTGCAGATGGGTGTGTGTACACACCTTGGTTGCGTGCCGCTTGGCGATGCTGGTGATTTCGGCGGTTGGTTCTGCCCGTGCCACGGTTCTCACTACGATACGGCTGGCCGTATCCGTAAGGGTCCAGCACCGCGCAACCTGCCTGTCCCCGTCGCGTCGTTTATCGACGAAACAACAATTCAACTCGGTTAAGGAGAGATACCCATGGGCGGCATTCCCCACGACCATTACGAACCAAAGACGGAATTCGAAAAGGGCCTTGATAAGCGCTTGCCAATTGTAGGCTTGCTGCACGGCACTTTGATGATCCCGACTCCGAAAAACCTGAACTGGATGTGGATTTGGGGCATTGTCCTGACATTTACATTGGCGCTGCAGATCATCACCGGCATCGTGCTGGTTATGCACTACACGCCACACGTTGATATGGCGTTTGCGTCTATCGAACACATTATGCGTGACGTGAATGGCGGACATATGATCCGTTATTTCCACATGAACGGCGCGTCGCTGTTCTTTGTGGCTGTTTACGCCCACATTTTCCGCGGACTTTACTACGGGTCTTACAAGGCACCACGTGAAGTCACATGGATCATCGGTATGCTCATCTATCTTTTGATGATGGGGACTGCGTTCATGGGCTACGTTCTGCCATGGGGCCAGATGTCGTTCCACGGTACCGCCGTTATCACAGGCCTGTTTGGGGCGATCCCGTTCATCGGTGAAAGCATCCAGACATGGTTGTTGGGTGCTGGCGCCGTTGGCCAACCTGCGCTGAACCGCTTCTTCTCACTGCACTATTTGATGCCGTTCATCATTGCCGGTCTCGTGATCCTGCACATCTGGGCGTTCCACACGACAGGCAACAACAACCCAACTGGTGTTGAGGTACGTCGGACATCAAAAGAAGACGCACAAAAAGACACGCTGCCATTCTGGCCATACTTCGTGATCAAAGATTTGTTCGCGCTGGCTGTGATCTTGGTCGTGTTCATGGCGGTCGTTGGCTTCATGCCGAACTACTTGGGCCACCCTGACAACTACATCCCTGCGAACCCGCTTGCGACACCTGCACACATCGTTCCAGAATGGTACTTCTTGCCATTCTACGCGATCCTGCGGGCCTTCACTGCAGACGTTTGGGTTGTTCAGATTGTTCAGTTCCTGAGCTTTGGCATCATTGATGCGAAATTCTTCGGTGTTCTGGCGATGTTTGGTGCGATTGCTGTCATGGCGCTGGCACCTTGGTTAGACACATCTTCTGTCCGGTCAGGTCGGTACCGTCCGATGTTCAAATGGTGGTTCGCGCTGCTGGTTGCCGACTTCATCTTGTTGATGTGGGTTGGTGCGCGTCCGGCTGAATTCCCGTATGACTGGATTTCTTTGATCGCCTCTACTTACTGGTTTGCCTACTTCCTCGTTATCCTGCCATTGCTCGGCGTGATCGAGAAGCCAGACACACCACCGGCGACTATCGAAGAAGACTTCAACGCGCACTACCCGGCCAAAGGCACTGATGGTGCCACACAGCCGGCAGAGTGAGGAAAGATACAATGACTATGTTCCGTAAACTCACCCTTTCAGCCGTTGCTGCCGTGTCCCTTCTGGGGACACAAGCGGCGGCTGCCGGATCCGAAGTGCACATTCATGATGTTGATTTTTCATTCGATGGCATGTTCGGGTCTTTCGACCAGATGCAACTTCAGCGTGGTCTGCAGATCTACACAGAGATTTGTTCGTCATGCCACGGTCTTGAACATGTAGCGATCCGCACACTTGGCGACGAAGGCGGTCCTGCACTGCCCGAGGATCAGGTTTTTGCCTACGCTGAATTCTACGAGGTCTTTGACCCTGCATTGTTCGACGGCGAAGGCGATTTCCGCACAGCCACACCAGCTGACAAATTCCCAGCTGTGACATCAGCAAACGCGCCCGACCTGTCCTTGATGGCAAAAGCGCGCGCTGGTTTCCACGGTCCATATGGCACGGGCCTTGCCCAGTTGTGGTACGGCATGGGTGGCGCTGAATACATCACAGCGCTGCTGTCCGGCTACGAAGAAGAACCAGAATGTGCTGCTGATGCGAACATGGATGGTTACTACAACACGGCGTTCGCGTCCGGTGGTTTCCCAGCAAGCTGCATCGATGAAAAAGGCAAGCACATGGTGCCTGGATCATGGATCGGCATGGCACAGCCAATCTACGGCGGCGACATCGATTTTGCTGACGGCCATTCCAACGACATCCACCACATGTCCGAAGACGTCGCAGCGTTCCTGATGTGGACTGCTGAACCAAAGATGATGGCGCGTAAGCAGGCTGGTCTGACCGGCGTGATCTTCCTCGCGATCCTGTCTGTACTTCTTTACCTCACAAACAAGCGTTTGTGGGCACCACACAAGCACAAAGACTGATATCGTCTTGAACCATTTCGAAGGGCCCGCCAGTTTGGCGGGCCTTTTGCGTTTCGGGTGCTAGCCCAGATAGGCTGTTAATGCCGCTGGTGGATCGTCGAAAATCCGTTGTCCGTCGACGGGTGGGTGGGCTTTGCCATCAGCCACCAGCACCACACGATCCGCGATACGTCGTGCATCGTCCGGATCATGCGTCACCATGACAATGGATTTGCCAGCCGCAGCCAACGTCGTTGTGACCAATTCCAGCATCTCGTCTTTTAGTGCAGGGCCTAAGGCCGCGAACGGTTCGTCCAGCAAAACCAAAGGTCGATCCGAAACCAGCACACGGGCCAATGCCGCGCGGCTTTGCTGGCCGCCGGACAGCGCGTTCGGCTTGCGTGAACCTAAGTCGGCCAGCCCAACTTGCGTCAGTGTCTTGGCGACCGTCTCTTTTTGAGCGGTTGAAAGCTTTAGGTCGGGCCTAATCCCGAGACCGACGTTCTGTTCAATCGTCAGATGCGGAAATAGATTGTTGTCCTGAAACAACATACTGACGGGGCGTTCACCGGGCGGTTGCTTAGACAAAGATTTATCGTGCCATAGGATGTCGCCTGTGGTCGGTGCGATGAACCCGGCAATTGTTGCCAAAAGTGTAGATTTCCCGCCACCGGACGGACCAATGATCGCGGTGATCCCCGTTGGAAGCGTAAGGTGCGCGGTCAGGTGGAACGTGCCCTGTGTTAACGTCACTTTTTCAAACGTCAGCATCGACGCGCCCTCCACGGTCACAAATCCAAAACAGCAACAAGCTGAGCGCAACTAAGAGCAGCCCAGCACCCGCTGCTGCGTCCATCTGATACGCGCCCATCAGACGGTACATCGCAAGCGGTAAGGTCGCGCCGTTTTCATCCGCGAATAAGGCGATCACTCCCAAATCTCCCATCGACAATGCGGCCGCGAGGCCAAGCGCAAAGCCTAGTGGCCTGCGTATGCGGGGCAATATGATCAGACGTAACCGTGTCCAGCCCGTGACGTTCAACTGGTCCATCAACCGGCCGTAGTCGGCGACAACGCCATCAACGGCAGGTGCAATGGAGCGCAGCGCAAATGGCAATGCCAGCGTCGCGTTGACCAGCGCTGTGACGGGCAAGGCAAGATCGGATGGCCGCCAGAAGGGAAAGACAATTAGGAACAACCCTGTGCCCACGACCAGACCCGACGCAGCAAGAGGCAATACGCCAATGATCGACACGATGCGTCCGCCTTGCAAGGCAAGCGCCAACGCCATCGTGATGCACAAAACCGCAGATGCGAGCGCGACAATCACCGATCGGGTGGCCGCTTGGATAATGCTGAATGGTAATTCTGACAGGCCCATGATCCCGTTGATCACGACCATCGACAGCGGCACGATCAAAAATGCAGCGGCAAGGCCGATCCAAACAAAATCAATGAACCGCGACCCATCCCAACGCTGCACCACACGGTCCAGACCCGCGCCGAAACCATCCACGGCGGTGACCTGCCATGCAACGATGGCGGCGATAGTGCAGATGCCAAACTGGATACAGGCCAGTAGTGCGGCACGCCCAAGGTCGAAATCGAACCGGACAGCTTGATAGATGGCGAGTTCCACTGTCGTTGCCTTCGGCCCACCGCCAAGGGTCAATGCGACCGCGAAACTGGTCAGGCAAATCAGGAAAATGATAAGAAATGTTCCGGGCAAAACGCTGCGCAACATCGGCCATTCCAACAGACGACCGACAGGTGCGTTTAGCGTCGCCGCAAGCCGGAAACGCTCGGACGGGATCGCGAGCCAGCCTTGCAGAATGAACCGCGTCGCGAGTGGCAGGTTAAAGAAAACATGCGCCAGAACCACGCCATGAAAACCGTAGATCGTAAAGGTGGGTAGGCCCAAGGCCTCTAACCCTGCATTCAAAATACCGTTGCGTCCGAAAACTGCGAGCAATCCAAGAACGGCCACGATGACGGGAAGAATAAACGGGGCACCAAGCAGGGTGATCAACGCGCCACGCCCGCGAAACGATTGTCGTGCTAAGGCGCGCGCGACGGGGATCGCGATGATAATGCTGACCAATGCAGATACAAATGCCTGCGATACCGTAAATTTGATCGCGGCCCAATCTGCGGCAGAAAGGCCAGTGCCCACTTCGGCCCGCATCGCAACTGCGATCAACGTGCCAAGCGTCAGCACCAGCACCAACATCCCCGCCATGACAGCGGGGATGCGCGTGATTATTGGGACAGCGCTGCGCGCCATTCGGCCAATGCCTCTTCACGGACAGCAAGCGCATCTTCCGGTGTTTTCAGCAAAGATGTGGCTGGCGCGATCAATGTGTTGAAACCGTCTGGCAGACCATCCGCAGGTGTGGCGGCTGGGTACATCCAGTTGGTTGTTGGGATGATGGATTGGAACGCGTCTGACACCATGAATTCCAAGAACTGGTCAGCCAATTCTGGCACATCGGTGCCGGCCACTTTGCCAGCGACTTCGACCTGCATGTAATGGCCGTCACTGAATTCCCATGCGACCTTGCTATCGTCTTCTTCGGCGATCAGGTGGTAGGCCGGTGATGTGGTGTAGGACAACACGGCATCCGCTTCGCCATCAAGGAACAGACCGTAGGCTTCAGACCAACCGGGTGTCACGGTGACAATGTTGTCAGCGATCGCGTCCCAGAATTGTGGGGCTTCGTCGCCGTAGACTTCTTTCGCCCACATCAGTAGACCAAGGCCCGGTGTGGATGACCGAGGGTCTTGGATCACGACCTTGATGTCGCTCTCGGCCAATTCACGCAGTGACGTTGGTGCGTCCGCGTCGGCGTTGCCCACAAAAGCGAAATAGCCCCAGTCGAAAGGCATGAATTCCGTATCAGTCCAGCCCAATGGCAGTGTCAGGTCAGCCGTGATGCCGTGCGGTGCAAACAGACCTGTCTCACGGGCTGCGGCTGTCAGGTTTGTATCCAGTCCGAGCACGATATCGGCTTCGGTCCGTGGTCCTTCCAGCTGCAAACGTGCCAGCAATGCAGCGCCGTCACCAGCCCCGACAAATTCCAGATCACATGCGCAGATTTCTTCAAACGCCGCTTCCACCGCAGGGCCGGGGCCCCATTCGCTGGTGAAGCTGTCGTAGGTGAGAACAGACAATTTCGGGGTCTCTGCCGTGGCTGCAGTCGCCAAGCAAAGTCCCGCAACAGCTGTCAGATAAGTGGTTTTGAACATCGTATCCTCCAAATGCGACGGGCGGATTGGGGGATAGCGTGCGTGCTAAACCTTCCCTCCGCCGGTCTTAACCGGTTCAGGTTCAACGGGTCAGCTTGCGCAATCTCAGCCGTATTGGCCCCCCGAGGTAGGGCGTTGGTAGGATGCTTTATGGGGAAGGGCAAGGGTAGCGGTTAACGCGTGTTAACGACTAGCCATCGTTTCGAGCGTTTGTGATCCACGTGATCAGCGTTTCGCGGGCGTCGGCGTCCATCTGGATCGCGTTGGGTGGCGGCATGGCGTGTGAAACGCCAGCGTGTAGGTAAATCTGGGTTGCGTGTTTGGCGACGTCCGCTTGCGTTTCAAGGTACACGCCTTTGGGTGCCCAGCGGATGCCATCCCAGAACGGTTCGCGCGCGTGGCACATCGAACAATTGCCAAGCACGGTGTTGTAGGCCTCGTCGAACCCTTCGGCAGACGCATAATGCTGTTCATAGGGCGTCATCGCGCGGGCTTCGGCTTGTTCGATGGTTTCTGTCGACCTGACTGATGACAGCCAAGCGATAATCAGCATCAGCAAGACGGTGACCGCCCAGGTCCAGTTTGGACCAGCACCCGTGGCGTGCATCGTGTTGAAATAGTGTCGGATCGTAACGCCGGTCAGGAAAATCAGGCTTGCGATGATCCACGCGTATTCAGTCCCGAACGCCAGCGGGTAGTGGTTCGACAACATCAAGAACACGACTGGCAAAGTCAGGTAGTTGTTATGTGTCGACCGCAGCTTTGCGATCTTTCCATATTTTGCATCTGGCGTGCGCCCCGCTTTCAGGTCTGCGACAACGATGCGTTGGTTCGGCATGATCTGGAAGAAAACGTTTCCGGTCATGATCGACGCGGTGAAAGCGCCAAGATGCAGTAACGCAGCGCGCCCTGTGAATATCTGGTTATACCCCCACGCCATCACAACGAGGATGACAAACAGCAACACCATCAACGTGGTTGGTTGTTCGCCAAGCTTGGATTTGCACAAGAAATCATAGGCCAACCAACCGATGGTCAGTGATCCGCCAGAAATCAGGATACCCTGCCACAACGTCAGATCAGCCTTGGTCGGATCGAGCAGGAATAACTCGCCACCGACCCAATAGACGATCATCAAAAGGGCGGCACCGGATACCCACGTGATGTAGCTTTGCCATTTATGCCATATCAGGTGTTCGGGCATGTTCGGGGGTGCAACGAGGTATTTCTGAATGTGATAAAAACCGCCGCCATGTACCTGCCATTCTTCGCCGTGCACCCCGTCAGGCATGTTCGGTGCTTTCTTTAGGCCAAGATCAAGCGCAATGAAAAAGAATGATGCGCCGATCCACGCCATGGCCGTGATCACGTGCAGCCAGCGGACGGAAAACGCGATCCAGTCCCAAAGAATTGCCATGTCGTACATTAGGGTCCCCGCCGTGCCGTGTATAAAGTGTGGCCACACTAGGCCGCTTGTGATTGTTCTGCTATTGCTTGGAATGGCCAAACAGCATCAAAAAATCCAGAACAATGTCATACCTCGATAATATCCGAACTTTTGTGCGCGTCTACGAACTGGGCAGTATGTCTGCTGCTGGGCGTGATTTGCGGATATCGCCTGCTGTGACATCAGCGCGGATATCGCAACTTGAGGAAAAATTAGGCGTTCGATTGTTCCAGCGGACCACGCGCAGCCTGACCGCGACCGAACAAGGCCAAGCGTTCTATGGTGGGGCCTGCGAGGTACTAGAGGCCGTCGATGCAGCCGAAGCGAAGGTCGTGAACATCACTGATCAACCGCGCGGATCGCTGTATGTTGCCGTGCCGTTGGGCATTGGGAAACGCTTGATCGCGCCTCTTATTCCCGGTTTTTTAGAAGAATATCCTGACGTGCAGGTCAGGTTGCGGTTGACGGACCGGACGGTTGATCTGACGACGGAAGGGCTGGATCTGGCGTTTTTCATGGGCCAACCGATGGACAGCAATCTCAGAATGCGCAAAATCGCGGATGTGGAACGCGTACTTTGCGCCGCGCCCGATTACATTGCGGCCCGTGGTCATCCCCAAAACGGCACGGCGCTGATTGCGGACGGCCACGAATGTCTGAACCTGCGCTTTCCGGGCGCGACCGAATTTCAGTGGCGGCTAATGACCCCCGATGGCCCCAAGAAGTTTCAGGTCGCGGGACGTTACGAATGTGACGATGGCGATGTGTTGACCAATTGGGCGCTGGATGGCTGCGGGGTTGCGCTCAAACCGGTATTCGAGGTCGCGGATCACATTGCGGCGGGCCGACTTGTTGTCGTGGCGAATGAGACGCCACCAACGCCTGTGCAGCTGGCCTGCTTGTTCACGCACCGACGCAATCAAGACCCCAAGACACGGCTGTTTATGGACTACGTGATCAGTCGGATCGCACCGATTGTCCGCGCAACCGATTAACTACCGCGATAGGTGCTGTAACCGAACGGGGATAACAGCAGTGGCACGTGATAATGCGATTGCTCTGACATGCCGAACCGGATCGGGATGATATCAAGAAACCGCGGGTCCTCAGCCGGCGTGCCGATCGCATCAAGGTAGGCGCCCGCGTGAAACACCAATTCGTAGGTGCCTGTCGCGAAATCTGCAGCAGGCAAAATCTGGCTGTCTGTGCGTCCGTCATCGTTAGTGGTCAGCGATGTGATGTGCGCTCGCGTGTCACCATCAATGCGGTACAGGTCTATTTTCAGCCCCTGGGCAGGACATCCGCGCGCCGTATCAAGAACGTGAGTTGTCAAAAATCCGGTCATAACAGGTCTTTCCGCTGCAAAAGGTGCCTCTGATGAGGTCGATCTATACGTCAGCCTGCCGCAAGTGCCAAAGGGGACGTGCAAGAGGCAGCTTCATGTTTTATTTGAAAACCAAGCTGATCAGTTTGATTTACAAGGTACCCGCATGATCAAGGAAAACAATGTGAACCGCTACCCCCGTGATATGACTGGTTACGGCGCCGTCCCGCCCGCAGCCAACTGGCCGAATGGGGCCAAGATTGCTGTGCAAATCGTGCTGAATTACGAGGAGGGCGGTGAAAACAACATTCTGCACGGTGATCCCGCGTCAGAGGCGTTTTTGTCCGAAATCACAGGGGCGCAACCTTGGCCGGGGATGCGTCACTGGAACATGGAATCCTTGTACGAATACGGATCGCGTGCCGGTTTCTGGCGTGTGCATCGGATGCTGTCGGATTTGCCCGTCACGGTTTACGGCGTCGCCACTGCGCTTGCACGTGCCCCTGAACAGGTCGCGGCGATGCAGGCCTCTGGTTGGGAAATCGCCAGCCACGGTCTGAAATGGATCGAACACAAAGACATGCCAGAGGATGAAGAACGCGCAGCGATTGCTGAATCCATCCGCTTGCATACCGAAGTCACCGGCACCCCGCCGCGCGGCTGGTACACAGGCCGCTGTTCGAACGATACGGTGCGTTTGGCCGCCGAAACTGGCAAGTTTGCCTATATTGCGGACAGTTACGCCGACGATCTGCCTTACTGGATGGAATTTGGGGATCAAGACCAGTTGATCGTGCCGTACACGATGGATTGCAACGACATGCGGTTCGGCATTCAGGCGGGTTTCACCACGGGTGATCAGTTTGAAAGCTACCTAAAAGACAGTTTCGACGCGCTTTATGCCGAAGGTGCCGCTGGTGCGCCAAAGATGCTGTCGATCGGTTTGCACTGCCGGATCATCGGCCGTCCGGGGCGTGCTGCTGCCCTGCGCCGCGCGATCGCGCATTTTCAGTCGCATGACGGTGTTTGGTTCGCGACGCGTGAACAGATCGCAGATTATTGGGCCGCGACACATCCGCATCAGCGTTTTGCCCGCCCGTCGCAGATGGATCGGGCGACCTTCGTCGCTGAATATGGCGGAATATTTGAACATAGCCCGTGGATTGCCGAAGGTGCGCATGCGTTGGAACTTGGGCCGACGCATGACACCGCACAGGGCGTGCATTCGGCACTTTGCCGCGTGTTCCGCACAGCATCCGATGATCAACGCTTAGGTGTGTTGCGGGCGCACCCAGATCTGGCAGGGAAACTGGCAGCGGCGAAAAAGCTCACCGCAGAAAGCACCGCAGAACAGGCAAGCGCGGGCCTTGATGTGTTGACCGACGACGAACGCGAAATGTTCCAAGACCTGAACGCGCGTTACGTTGAAAAACACGGATTCCCGTTCATCATTGCAGTGGGCGACAATACGAAAGCGACCATCACAGCCGCCTTCAACCGACGTCTTTTCAACGACACGGCAGACGAATTGCAAGAGGCCTGCCGCCAAGTCGAACGCATCGCGCAACTGCGCCTGATCGCGAAGTTCGGCACATGACCGTCCTGCATCTGCAACCGCTGACGGCAGAGGCGTTCGCGCCGTTTGGCGATGTCTTAGAAATAGCTGGTGATCCTGATAAAATCATCAACCAAGGGCTTTGCGGACGGCATCATGACCTCGCCCGGCTCGACTTTGCAGATGGCAAGGCAGGGATCAGCTTGTTTAACGCGCAGGCCCGCAGTTTCCCTATCGCGCTTGATATGATGGAACGTCACCCCGACGGCAGCCAAGCGTTCATCCCGATGACGCATACGCCATTCGTTGTGGTCGTCGCTGCGGACGACAACGGCAAACCGGACCACCCACAGGCGTTTCTGACGCAAGCGGGCCAAGGCTTGAACTACCACCGCAACACATGGCACGGCGTACTGACGCCGATCAGCGCACCAGGGCTATTCGCAGTGGTGGATCGGATCGGCGCAGGGCCGAACCTGCAAGAGCATTGGTTTGAAACAGCGTTTCAAATCGCCCAAAACGCATGACACTTGCGAAAAGAGACCAGCGTCAAGACTGGCAAAACGACCAACAAATAGGGACACAAAACAATGACAGACATAAGATATAGCGATCCAAATGTGACGCCACCCATCGCGCAAGCCATACCGCTCGGCTTACAACACGTGCTTGCGATGTTCGCATCCAACGTGACGCCATCGATTATCGTGGCAGGTGCTGCGGGCCTTGCTTTTGGCGGGCCAGAGCAGATTTATCTGATCCAAATGGCGATGCTTTTTGCTGGTATCGCGACCTTGTTTCAGACTGTCGGGATCGGACCAATTGGTGCGCGACTGCCGATCATGCAGGGCACAAGTTTTGCTTTCGTTGGCGTACTGGCCGGTATCGCCGCGACGATGGGTCTTGGTGTGGCGCTGACAGCCTGTATCATCGGCGGCGTTGTGCATTTCCTTTTGGGGGCAGTTATCGACAAGCTACGTTTCCTGTTTCCACCACTGGTGATCGGGCTCGTTATTCTCGCGATCGGTTTGTACCTCATTCCAGTTGCGATCAAATACGCAGCCGGTGGTGCGGCTGATTTCCAAATGGCGGCTGAAAGCTTTGGGTCGCTGAAACACTGGTCAGTCGCGCTGACAGTGATCGTCGTGTCGCTATTGCTCAAGTTCTACACCAAAGGCGCATTATCCAATGCAGCGATCCTTGTCGGTCTGCTGGCAGGTTACGCCTTGGCATGGGTGCTGGGCATGGTCAGCTTTGGTTCCGTGGCGGGTGCGTCGTGGATCACGTCGATCCAGCCGTTGCCATACGGGTTTGAATTCAACCTAGGCGCAGTGATCGCTGTGACATTGGTGTCAATCGTATCCGCGATTGAAACCGTTGGCGACGCGTCAGCGACGGCCAAAGCAGGCGCACAGCGCGAAGCAACTGACGCGGAAATCGCTGGTGCGACCTATGCAGACGGTCTTGGGACAGCGGTTGCGGGTATCTTTGGTGGCCTGCCAAATACATCCTTCAGCCAGAACGTCGGCATTGTTGGGATGACCGGCATCATGAGCCGTCACGTTGTAACAATTGCAGGGCTGATCATGATCGTTTGTGGTCTGATCCCTAAGGTTGGGGCAGTGATCGCATCCATGCCTCTACCAGTGCTTGGTGGCGGCGTGATCGTGATGTTCGGCATGGTGGCTTCTGCTGGCCTTAACATGCTGACTGACGTCAACATGACACGCCGCAACATGATCATCATCGCGGTATCACTCGCCTTCGGGCTGGGCCTGAACTTGGTGCCAACCGCTGTGCAATATCTGCCAGGCGTCGTGAAGGTCTTGGCAACGTCAGCAGTTGCACCGACGGCATTGATGGCGATTGTCCTAAACCTGATCCTGCCAGAAGAAGAGTAAAGACTAACAAAGCCGGTAAACAAATAAGGCACCTGCAAACGCGGGTGCCTTTTTCATTTGGTCAGCGGGTTAAGGGTTTCAATCCCATGTGCCGGTTCACGTCCTTGTATAGCAGATACCGGAATTTGCCCGGTCCACCCGCATAACACGCTTGCGGGCAGAACGCGCGCAGCCACATGTAATCGCCGGCCTCGACCTCGACCCAATCGGTATTCAGCCGGTAAGCGGCTTTGCCTTCCAACACATACAGCCCGTGTTCCATCACGTGTGTTTCCAAGAATGGAATCACAGCACCGGGTTCAAACGTGACGATAGTCACATGCATGTCGTGGCGCAGATCAGTCGGGTCGACAAAGCGGGTCGTGCCCCATTTGCCGTCTGTGTCCGGCATAATTGTTGGGGCGATGTCGTTTTCGTTCAGGATCAGCACCTCTGGCGCAGGCAAACCGGGGACGGCGTCATAGGCCTTTCTGATCCAATGGAACCGCAAAGTTTTGTCGGATGTGTTCCGCAAACTCCAGTCGCTGGCGGGCGGGATAAAGGCGTATCCGCCTTCGTCTAGCTGATGCATTGCGCCGTTGATCGAAAGCGTGGCTGTCCCTTCTACGACAAACAAAACCCCCTCGGCGCTCGCGTCTGTTTCAGGCGTGTCAGAGCCACCGTTCGGGGCGACTTCCATGATGTAATGCGAAAATGTCTCGGCGAAGCCAGTCATGGGGCGCGCAATTACCCAAAGGCGCGTGTCGTTCCAAAATGGCAGGAAACTGGTCGTGATATCACGCATCGTGCCTTTAGGGATAACAGCGTAGGCGTCTGTAAAAACGGCACGATCCGTCAGAAGCTGAGTCTGCGGAGGATGCCCGCCGGATGGTGCGAAATACGTGTTAGACATGTTATCCCTTTGCGCGGCTTGAACACGACGATTATGCGCGACCCTGCGAGCGTGGGCCAGCGATAACGCGGCAAAGGACTTTACAGATTGTTTTGATAATACGCGGCCTGCGCCGCTGCATCTTTTCCGAACTAAGGAAAATGGTGCCCAGAAGAGGACTCGAACCTCCACGTCCATACAGACACCAGCACCTGAAGCTGGCGCGTCTACCAATTCCGCCATCTGGGCACGGTTGGTAGCGGTGATCTAGTGACCTGCGCGGTGCCTGTCAACGCGATTCGCACGGGTTTTTGCACGAACAGGGCTCTACCACGCGATCCTATCCGCAAAACCCGTTAAAACATGCGAAACCGAACTGCGCCTTTCGTCTTGTCTGCCACGGCTGTCAGGCGTAAACACAGGCGAAATCAATGAAAGGCCAGCCTCATGTCCAAGCTTGTTACCATTTTTGGCGGTTCCGGTTTTGTCGGGCGTTACATCGCATTGCGGTTGGCCAAAGAAGGCTGGCGTGTGCGTGTTGCTGTACGCAATCCTGAACAGGCCGGTTTTGTACGCCCTTACGGCGTGGTTGGTCAGGTCGAACCTGTATTCTGCAACATCCGTGATGACGCAAGCGTTGCGGCTGTGACCCAAGGCGCCGATGCAGTTGTGAACTGCGTAGGTGTGCTGGCCGAGACTGGCAAAAACACCTTCGAAGCTGTCCAAGCGGAAGGCGCCGCGCGCGTGGCGCGGATCGCTGCGGGTATGGGCATTGACCGTATGGTGCATATCTCTGCCATTGGTGCGGACGCCGACGCTGACAGTGAATACGCTAAGACCAAAGCGCAAGGCGAAGCAGGCGTTCTTGAACATATGCCCAACGCGATGATCCTGCGTCCGTCGATTGTGTTCGGTGCAGAAGACGAATTCTTTAACCGGTTCGCCGGCATGTCTCGTTTTGGGCCGATTTTGCCTGTCGTTGGTGCGGACACGAAATTCCAGCCCGTCCATGTGGACGATGTAGCTGCCGCCGCTGTCAAAGGCGTGAATGGCGAAGCGTTCGGCGTGTTTGAACTTGGTGGGCCAGAGGTGAAAACCTTCCGCGAACTGATGCAAGACATGCTTGCTGTCGTGCGCCGCCGCCGTTTGATTCTGAACGTGCCGTTCTTTGTAGCAAAGATCATGGCATCGGTCTTTGGTGTTGGGCAGTTTCTGACGGCCGGCATCGTAAAGGCACCGATCACGAAGGATCAGGTTATCAATCTGGCCGTTGATAATGTCGTGTCTGATGATGCGCAGGGCTTTGATGCGTTGGGGATCCGTCCTGCGACGATGGCGACGATTCTGCCCGATTATCTGTGGCGGTTCCGCCCGTCAGGTCAGTACGACGCTATCAAGGAATCTGCGAAAAACTTGCGGACCTAAAGGTTTGCGCGGCAGGGTAGCGTCACATCAGACACCCCAACGCGCGCCTGTCATGACACCAACCCGTATTACCGTCGCAACTTGAATTCAGTTTCATGGGCCGTTGCCTGATTCTGTTGACGTCGTGATTATCGGTGGCGGTGCTGTTGGTGTTTTTGCGGCTCTGTATTTGGCCGCTCTACTGATGGATCAAAGCTGAATATCGGGCCGAGGCTTTAGCTGTAGGCGATAAAAAGTAGAACCACGCCAAGGATGATCCGGTAAATGACATAGGGTGTGTAGCTGACCGATTGCAGCAGCTTCATCATCAGGAAAAGTGCGGCGAGCGCTGCAATGCAGGACATAGCGGCGACGATAGCGATATCGCCCATCACGCCGGGTGTTCCGATGACATCGAGGCTCAATAGTGCCGCCGAAGCGATGATCGTCGGGATCGACATCAGCATTGCCAGCCGCGCCGCGTCGCGCCGATTATAACCCAGTTGCCGCGCACCTGTAATGGTGATGCCTGACCGCGATGTGCCGGGGATCAATGCGATGCACTGCCACAGCCCCATGATAAACGCGTGCTTTAATGTCCATTCTTCGGCGCTGCGTGTCTCTGCGCCCTTTTGGTCGGCCCAATACAGAACGATACCAAAGATCAGCATCGACCAACCGATCACAGTGATCCCTCGCATCGCGTCAGCCAAACCAGTAACTTTCAAAATCAAGCCGACGGCAATGACAGGAATGGTTCCGATTAACAGGCAAAGGGCCAAAAAGGCACCTTTGGTGTCGATCTTCCCGCGCAGCAGTCGCAACGTACCAAACAGGGCCAGCTTCACGTCCGACCAAAAGTAGATGATGACCGCAATCAGGGTGCCAACATGGGCCGCGACGTCGATGACCTGACCTTGATCATCAAGACCAGTCAGGGACGGAAGAAGGATCAGGTGGCCCGATGAGCTGACAGGTAGAAACTCTGTCAGGCCTTGAATAAGGGCAACGAGGATAAGATTGAACAGCGGCATGTGCGATCCTTGATTCGGTTTCGCGCACCATAGACCCCTTTAAAATCGGGGAAAGAGTCGAATTAGGGTTCATTGCGGACCTAAAAAATCAACAAGACCTCAAAATTATTATCGCTTTGACGTCAAAATCCGATTAATAGGTCAGTAGTGCTGACTTTTCATTTCTGACGCTCCCGCATAAAAGGGCGCTCTAGCCCTTTGACAGGAGGATGCCATGGCCGGCCAAAAGATGCTCAAGTTCGTAAACGTCGAACGCGATATGCCAGAAAAACGCGTACCTAATCTGCGCAACACGGATTTTCAGGAAATCTATGCTGAATTTGCGACGGCCAAAGCCGAAGAGCAAGCAAGTCGCTGTTCCCAGTGTGGCGTCCCTTATTGTCAGTCGCATTGTCCGCTGCACAACAACATTCCCGATTGGCTACGTCTGACTGCTGAGGGTCGCTTGCGAGAAGCCTATGAAGTATCCCAAGCCACAAACACTTTCCCGGAAATCTGTGGTCGCATCTGCCCGCAGGACCGTCTGTGCGAAGGTAACTGTGTGATCGAACAATCTGGCCATGGGACTGTCACCATCGGCGCGGTTGAGAAATACATCACAGACACCGCATTCGAAGAAGGTTGGGTCGCCCCAATCCGTCCGCACATGGAACGCACTGAAAGTGTTGGCATCATCGGCGCGGGTCCGGGTGGTCTTGCTGCCGCTGACATGCTGCGCCGTGAAGGTGTACAGGTCACGGTTTATGATCGGTACGATCGCGGGGGCGGTCTGCTGACTTACGGTATTCCGGGCTTTAAGCTGGAAAAAGACGTTGTGATGAAACGTATGGCGCAGCTCGAAGATGGCGGTGTTGAATTCGTTCTGAACTGCAACGTCGGCGAAGACATCTCATTCGACGCCATCCGCGGCAAGCATGACGCGGTTCTGATCGCGACGGGTGTTTACAAAACGCGCGACCTTGAAGCGCCGGGTTCTGATGCGGACGGCATTGCCGACGCGATTGATTACCTGACCGCCAGCAACCGCAAATCATTCGGCGATGTTGTCGAAGAATTCGAAAGTGGTGAGTTGAACGCCGAAGGCAAACGCGTTGTCGTCATCGGTGGCGGCGATACCGCGATGGACTGTGTCCGCACGGCGATCCGTCAGGGTGCGACATCCGTGAAATGCCTGTACCGTCGTGACAAAGCGAACATGCCCGGATCACAACGCGAAGTGCAAAACGCCGAAGAAGAAGGCGTCGAATTCGTCTGGCTGTCTGCCCCGAACGGTTTCGAAGGTAACACAGTCACAGGCGTGAACGTCCAGAAAATGCGTCTTGGTCAACCCGATGCGACGGGTCGTCAGGTGCCTGAACTGATCGAAGGTGCTGACTACGTCGAAGAAGCTGATCTTGTGATCAAGGCGCTGGGTTTCACACCCGAAGACATTCCCGCCCTGTGGGGCGTTGAAGGTCTGGAAGTCACACGTTGGGGCACGATCAAAGCCGCATTTGAGACGGGCCAAACCAGCCTTGATGGCGTGTTTGCCGCAGGTGACATCGTGCGCGGTGCATCGCTTGTTGTGTGGGCGATCCGTGACGGGCGTGACGCGTCAGCCGCAATCCTACAGTATCTATCCCAAGCCACATCAGTCGCAGCGGAGTAATCTTATGAAGAAGACACTGACTTGCCTTTTGATCAGCGCAGCGGTTCCTGCTGTCGCCCAAACTGCCGAAGTATTTGAATTGCCAGCGGGCTGCGATGCCTACCTGACAATCCAGACCGAAGCCTGTTCTGTCGACCATATCTTTACGTGTGAAGGTGACGCCGAAGGCCACCAGCGCCGGATCAGCATTGGCGAAAACGGCGTCACATACGCCGGTGAAATTGATGAAGAAACGCAGTGGGTTGAAAGTTTCCACGTCGGGTCCGGCCATGTTGAGCGGCTTGAAGCGGAACCGCGTGATCGCGCGTCTTTCTCGGAACTGGTTGAGATGGGCATCGATACTTACGACTTTATGACCGAATCCGAAGAAGTCGGGAAAACACGCTATGTGGGTCAGGATTCGTTGACGGGTGAACAGATCACCATCGACGGCGTTGTGCTTGATCAGACGCAATACAACATCACCGCATACGATGAAGCAGGTGATGTGAAATGGGCGTCTGAAGGGAATGAATATATTTCCCAGCGCTTCAACATGTTCCTTGCCGGATCCAGCAAAGTCACAACTGAAAACGGCACCTTTGATAACGACGACAATCCGGTTGAATTCATCTTCCCAGGTGAGCCCGGCTTTTTGTCAGCTAACCCAAAACACGGCTGCGGTGAGACTTTGTCGTCTGCCCCATCCCTGATCCAACGCTTGGAGTCCCTCAATGACAAACTATGATGAAAACTGGGTCGCCGCCGAAGAGGCAAAGCGCCAATGGATGAACGACAACGGCCTGTACCGTGAAGAAGAAGAACATTCTTCGTGTGGTGTTGGTCTTGTTGTGGCAATCGACGGTGAAGCGTCGCGTGGCGTTGTCCAAAAGGGCATCGATGCGCTGAAAGCGATCTGGCACCGTGGTGCTGTTGATGCGGACGGTAAAACCGGCGACGGCGCTGGTATCCACGTCCAGATTCCAGTGCAATTCTTCTACGATCAAGTACGCCGCACAGGTCACGAACCGGATCAGGACAAACTAATCGCGGTTGGTCAGGTGTTCCTGCCACGGACCGATTTTGGTGCCCAAGAACGCTGCCGGACCATCGTTGAGGCCGAAGTGCTGCGCATGGGCCACTATATTTACGGCTGGCGCCATGTGCCTGTGAACGTGAAATGTTTGGGCGATAAGGCCAACGCAACACGTCCGGAAATCGAACAAATCCTGATCCGCAATGAGAAGGATATCGACGAGGAACAGTTCGAACGCGAACTCTACATCATCCGTCGTCGTATCGAAAAAGCGGTGACAGGTGCAGGCGTTGCAGGCTTCTACTTCTGCTCATTGTCTTGCCGCTCGATCATCTACAAAGGCATGATGCTGGCCGAACAGGTTGCGGATTTCTATCCTGACCTGCTCGAGGATCGTTTTGAATCGGCGTTCGCGATCTACCACCAGCGTTATTCCACAAACACATTCCCACAGTGGTCATTGGCCCAGCCGTTCCGCATGTTGGCGCACAACGGTGAGATCAACACGCTGAAGGGCAACGTCAACTGGATGCGGTCCCACGAAATTCGCATGGCGTCCGGCGCATTTGGCGAAATGGCGGAAGACATTAAGCCGATCATCCCGTCAGGCACATCTGACTCAGCCGCGCTCGATTCCGTGTTTGAAGTTCTGGTGCGCGCAGGTCGCGACGCCCCTATGGCCAAGACAATGTTGGTGCCCGAAGCATGGGCGCATCAAGCCGTGGATATTCCGAAGGCTTGGCAGGACATGTACGGCTATTGCAACGCTGTGATGGAACCATGGGATGGTCCTGCGGCGCTCGCGATGACCGACGGTCGTTGGGTCTGTGGTGGTTTGGACCGGAACGGTTTGCGTCCACTGCGCTATGTCGTGACTGGCGACGGCCTTCTGATCGCGGGTTCCGAAGTGGGCATGGTCACCATCGACGAATCCACTGTCGTTGAAAAAGGCGCACTTGGTCCGGGGCAGATGATTGCCGTGGACATGAAAGAAGGCAAACTGTTCCACGACACCGAAATGAAAGACACGCTGGCCGCAGCGCAGCCATTTGGTGATTGGGTGAGCAAGGTTAACAACCTTTCACTGTCGATGCGCGACCTGCCAGAAACATCTGTTTTCGCGGGCGAAGAGCTGCGCAAACGTCAGGTGGCTGCTGGTTACTCCATCGAAGAGCTGGAAAATGTGTTGGCCCCGATGGCCGAAGACGGCAAGGAAATGATCGCGTCCATGGGTGACGACACACCGTCTGCAGTTTTGTCCAAGAAATACCGCCCGCTGTCCCATTTCTTCCGCCAGAACTTTTCTCAGGTGACAAACCCGCCAATCGATTCACTGCGCGAAAGCCGCGTGATGTCGTTGAAAACACGGTTTGGGAACCTCAAGAACGTTCTGTCCGAAGATAGCAGCCAAACCGAAATCGTCATGCTCGAAAGCCCGTTTGTGGCGAACGCAGAATTTGACAAGATGGTTGCGCATTTTGGGGACAACGTCGCGTTCATCGACTGTACGTTTGAAACAGGCCGCGACGCATTGCGCGCTGGGCTGCAACGCATTCGTGCCGAAGCAGAAGATGCCGTGCGTTCGGGTGCCGGTCACCTTGTTTTGACTGACCAACACCAGTCCGAAACACGCGTGCCAATGCCGATGATCCTTGCGACATCTGCTGTGCATTCCGGCCTGACCAAGAATGGTCTGCGGACATTCTGTTCGATCAACGTGCGCTCTGCTGAATGTATCGACCCGCATTACTTTGCGGTGCTGATCGGCTGTGGTGCGACAACTGTGAACGCTTATCTGGCACAGGATTCGATTGCTGATCGTATCGAACGTGGCTTGATCGAAGGCTCCTTGATTGATGCTGTGCGCCGTTATCGCGCAGCTGTGGACGCGGGTCTGCTCAAGATCATGTCGAAGATGGGTATTTCGGTACTGTCGTCTTACCGCGGTGGTCTGAATTTCGAAGCCGTCGGTCTGGGTCGCGCGATGTGCGCCGAATATTTCCCCGGCATGCAGTCACGGATTTCCGGTATCGGGACCATTGGTATCCAAGCCAAGGTCGAAGAAGTTCACGCAAAAGGTTGGAAAGCCGCCAACGACGTGTTGCCAATCGGTGGGTTCTACAAGTCCCGTCGGTCCGGCGAAAAACACGCCTGGGAAGCGCAGACAATGCACATGTTGCAGGCCGCTTGTAACAAAGCGTCTTATGCGATGTGGCAGCAGTTCTCGAAGTCCATGCAATCGAACCCGCCGATCCATTTGCGTGACTTGCTTGCGATCAAAACAATGGGCGATGCGATCCCGATTGAAGAAGTCGAAAGCATCACATCGATCCGCAAACGGTTCGTGACACCCGGTATGTCGCTGGGTGCTTTGTCGCCAGAGGCGCACAAGACCCTGAACGTTGCGATGAACCGGATTGGTGCGAAATCCGATTCTGGTGAAGGCGGCGAAGATCCGGCGCATTTCCATCCGGAACCAAACGGTGACAACCCGTCTGCGAAGATCAAACAGGTCGCATCTGGCCGGTTTGGTGTCACAGCGGAATATCTGAACCAATGTGAAGAGCTTGAAATCAAGGTCGCCCAAGGTGCAAAACCGGGTGAGGGTGGTCAGCTACCGGGGATGAAAGTCACCGATCTGATCGCGCGTCTGCGCCATTCGACCAAAGGCGTGACGCTGATTTCACCGCCGCCGCACCACGATATCTATTCGATCGAGGACCTTGCGCAGCTGATCTACGATCTCAAGCAGATCAACCCGCGCTGTAAGGTGACGGTGAAGCTCGTAGCGTCTTCCGGTGTTGGTACAATTGCGGCTGGTGTTGCAAAGGCGAAAGCCGACGTGATCCTGATTTCAGGTCACAACGGTGGTACTGGTGCGTCCCCTGCGACATCCATTAAATACGCGGGTCTGCCGTGGGAAATGGGTCTGACCGAAGCACACCAAGTGCTCGCAATGAACAACTTGCGTGAACGCGTGACATTGCGGACCGATGGTGGTCTGCGGACTGGTCGTGACATCGTCATGGCCGCGATGATGGGTGCCGAAGAATACGGCATCGGCACCGCAGCACTGATCGCGATGGGCTGCATTATGGTCCGTCAGTGTCAGTCCAACACTTGTCCGGTGGGCGTGTGTACACAGGATGAAGCACTGCGCGAAAAGTTCACAGGTAACGCCGATAAGGTCGTGAACCTGATCACATTCTACGCCACCGAAGTCCGCGAAATCCTCGCGTCTATTGGTGCACGTAGCCTTGATGAAGTGATCGGTCGTGCTGATCTTCTGACGCAGGTATCACGTGGCTCTGCTCACCTTGATGACCTTGATCTGAACCCGCTTCTGATCACTGTCGATGGCGCTGGCGAGATCAAATACGATCGCAACAAACCACGCAACGCGGTGACCGATACGCTTGATGCGCAAATCGTAAAGGATGCAGCACGCTTCCTGAACGACGGCGAAAAGATGCAGCTTGATTATGCGGTGCAAAATACGCTGCGGACCATCGGGACGCGTACATCCAGCCACATCGTCAAACAGTTCGGGATGCGCAACAACCTGCAACCTGACCATCTGACCGTGAAACTGCGCGGTTCTGCGGGCCAGTCGCTTGGTGCTTTTGGTGCGCCGGGTCTAAAGCTGGAAGTGTCCGGCGATGCCAACGACTACGTGGGCAAAGGTCTGTCCGGTGCGACCATCGTCGTACGTCCGCCAATGGCGTCGCCACTGGTGGCTGCAAATAACACGATCATCGGGAACACTGTGCTTTATGGTGCGACCGCGGGTTATCTGTTTGCAGCGGGCCGCGCGGGCGAACGTTTCGCTGTGCGAAACTCTGGCGCGAGTGTCGTGATCGAAGGCTGCGGGACCAACGGTTGTGAATACATGACCGGTGGTGTGTCCGTAATCCTTGGGTCAATCGGTGCGAACTTCGGTGCCGGTATGACAGGCGGGATGGCGTACATCTATGATCCTGAGGGTGCCGCAGGCGACCTTATCAACATGGAAACGCTGGTGACATGCCCGGTGACTGTTCCGGCTTGGGAAGATCAGCTTCTTGGGCTGATCAAACGCCACTTGGCTGAAACAGACAGTCGCAAAGCTGCTGAGATTTTGCAGAATTGGGATACTGAAAAAGCCAACTTCGTGCAGGTTTGCCCGAAAGAAATGCTGGTGCACCTCAAGCATCCGCTGGCCACTGAAGAACAGGCAATTCCAGCGGAATAAGATCAAGGGGACAGCCGCAGGGCTGTCCCCTTTGCTTTTCAAGTCGCGTTGCACGTGTGCAACATTGCTGTGTGCCCGCTTCACGTCACCTTTTAGACAAAATCGAATAATAGTCTGTCTATACATGAGTTAGTGTATTGGACTTTTGACGTGGCTGATTTCACTCTAACCGCCCAAAATGTGAACGGAGATCCGTTTACGGATGGCAGCAATATCAACATCGTCGCGAATTCGACGACCCAATTGATATTTCAGGACGTCGATAACCAACTTGGTGGGCCGAAC
Organism: Rhodobacteraceae bacterium S2214; assembly: GCA_025141675.1. NCBI lineage: Bacteria > Pseudomonadati > Pseudomonadota > Alphaproteobacteria > Rhodobacterales > Paracoccaceae > Rhodobacteraceae bacterium S2214. Next base: position 181,129 of record CP081161.1, on the reverse strand, counting down.
GGCGGCGAAACAGTGTCGATCGATGGTGGCGTTACCTTTCTGACCTATACATTCTTGGGTTATGGCGATGTGCGGGCGGATTCATCCCAAGACGCTGCTTTTGTCAGGGTGAATTTGGCGGATGGCTCAACGCAAACATTCGCGGTTGATATGAACGCCGATGGTGACGGCCTACCAAACCTAAGCAATGGTAACACAAAGCTGGCGACGACCGATCTGGATACGGATCGCGTGTCCAATTTTCCTGTCCCGCCCTGTTTCGTGTCAGGGTCATTGATCAGGACGGACAAAGGTTACCGGAAAGTCGAAGACTTGGTCGCAGGTGATCTGGTTTGGACGCGTGACCACGGATATCAGCCTATCGTTTGGCACGGGCGGCGCAGCGTTTGGGGTGGCGGAGATTTCGCTCCGATCCGGTTCGCCCCGGGTGCATTAGGCAACGATACCGCACTGTTGGTGTCACCGCAGCACCGCATGCTCGTCACCGGTTGGATTCCGGAATTCTATTTCGGAGAGAAAGAAGTGCTTGTCGCCGCAAAGGATCTTGTCGATGGCGATCTGATCACATCCGAACCGGTTCAGACCGTGACGTACCATCACATTCTGTTTGCCCAGCACGAAGTTATTCAGGCTAACGGGACTTGGTCCGAAAGCTTTTATCCCGGAGACTACATTCTCGGGGCGATGCCGGGTGTTTCAGCAGAACTCTTTGCCCTGTTTCCCGAACTGAAGGATGACGGTGTGGATCACGGGCTTTGCATGGCCCGTCCGAACCTGTCAGGTCGTGAAGCAATTGTCCTACAATCCGAAGCAGTGTTTGCCGCTTGATCGGTGTGGCGACACGTGTGAACACATGCAACCACGCTTGACCAGATGCCCGTGCCTATGACTTAAGACGTTATGGCCAAATCAACCCGTAAAACCAAAGCAAAGCCGCGCAAGCCTGCGAAAAAGGCGATGCCGGGGACGTCGCTTATCCAAAGGATGCGGCGCTGGTTTTGGCGGGTCGTGCTTGGCGCTATCGCTGTCGTCGTAGGGCTGACAGTGCTTTACGCCATCGTGAACCCACCAACGACGCCCTATATGTTTCAAGAAGGCCGCCGCGTCGGGGGCGTGTCATATGACTTTGTTCCTCTCGAAAATATTGCGCCTGTGATGGCCCGCTCTGCGGTGGCGGCAGAGGACGCCAATTTTTGCCTGCACTGGGGGCTGGATGTGAAGGCGATCCGCGACCGGATTGAACGGGGCGGCACAGGTGGGGCATCCACGATTTCCCAACAGGTCGTCAAAAATGTCTACCTGTGGCATGGCCGATCTTGGGTGCGCAAAGCGACGGAAGCACTGTGGACACCTCTGACGGAACTGATCTGGACAAAGCACAGGGTGCTCGAACTGTACCTGAACGTCGCGGAATTTGATGAAGGCGTGTTCGGGGTGCAGGCCGCAGCGCGTCATTATTTTGGCGTGAATGCGTCCGACTTATCGGCGGTGCAAGCGGCACGACTTGCTGCGATCCTGCCGTCTCCAAAAACGCGATCTGCATCGAACCCGTCCAATGCGACCCGCAGGCGTGCGGCATCAATTCTGGACGGTGCAGCAACGATCCGTGTCGACGGGCGGGCCGCTTGTTTCAACGGCGAATAGAGACGCCCATTGAAACAGGACGCCGGTTGCGGCATTGAAGACAAGCACCACAAGAGGGACCCCAATGAATCGTTTGTACCATTACCCGCTGTCACCTTTTTCTCGCAAAGTGCGCCTGAGCCTTGCTGAGAAGAAAATTGAAGTGGAACTGGTCGAAGAACGGTACTGGGAACAGGACAGCGATTTCCTGCGGCGCAATCCTGCAGGCAAAGTGCCGATCTTGAAGCTGGGCAACCGGACGATGGCCGATAGTGCCGCGATCTGCGAATACTTGGAAGAAGCGCACCCGACGCCTGCTTTGCTGCCCAAAGGGGCCGAAGCACGTTACGAAGTCCGCCGTCTGGTCGCGTGGTTTGACGACAAGTTTTACAAAGAAGTGACGTCGATGCTGGTCGGCGAACGCGTGTTCCGCAAGGTGATGGGGACAGGATATCCCGACAGCGCGAACGTGAAATCGGGTGCAAAGGCGATCCGGTATCATCTGGATTACATGACGCATTTGCTGGACCAACGTCGGTGGTTGGCAGGCAATGAAATGTCTTTGGCGGACTTCGCAGCTGCAGCGCAATTGTCCTGTTTGGATTATATCTCTGACGTGGATTGGAACCGCTCGGAGATCGTCAAAGACTGGTATGCGAAGATCAAATCGCGCCCTGCTTTCCGGACATTGCTGGCCGATCAGGTGCCAGGTTTCCCACAACCGCGCCATTATGCGGACCTTGATTTTTAAACGCGGGGCGATTTTTCGCGAAAAATCGGTTGGGGGCCAGCCCCCAAACCCCCGAGATATTTAGGACCAAAAGAAATATGGGCCTGCGTGATGATCTTGTCGCTTTCGCCACAGACGCAGGTTTTGCGAAGGTTGGCATTTGTCGGCCTGACGCGGCACCTGAAACTGCGGATCGACTGGCTGCTTTCGTTGATGCCGACATGCATGGCCAAATGTCTTGGATGGCAGAACGGATGCATTGGCGGGGCAATGCCGCAGCCCTTTGGCCCGCTGCCAAATCGGTGATCATGCTCGCCGAGGTTTATACGCCTGATCATGATCCGTTGGCTGTTTTGGAACAACCGGATTGCGCGGCGATTTCCGTCTATGCCCAAGGCCGAGATTATCATGACGTTGTTAAAAAGCGTCTGAAGCGGGTTGGTCGCTGGTTGATCGAACAGGACCCGAACGCTGAAATAAAGGTATTTGTTGATACGGCTCCGGTTATGGAAAAACCGTTGGCACAGGCCGCCGGATTGGGCTGGCAGGGCAAGCATACCAATCTGTTGGGGCGTGATCTGGGGTCGTGGTTCTTTTTAGGCGCAATTTTCACGACGCTTGATTTTGAATCGGACGCGCCAGAGCAAAGCCATTGCGGCAATTGCACCGCGTGTCTGGATATCTGCCCGACTAATGCTTTTCCCGCGCCTTATCGACTGGATGCCCGACGGTGTATTTCGTATCTGACGATTGAACATAAGGGTCCTGTTGATCTCGAATTGCGGGCGTTGATCGGCAACCGGATTTACGGTTGCGACGATTGCTTGGCGGTTTGTCCGTGGAACAAGTTTGCCCAAGACGGGCGTGATGCGAAGTACGATCCGCGTGCCGACAACCTTGCCCCGTCTTTGGCTGTGCTTGCAGCACTTGATGATGCGGATTTTCGCGCACGGTTTTCGGGGTCTCCCATAAAACGAATTGGGCGGGATCGATTTGTGCGTAACGTTCTGTATGCAATCGGAAATTCCGGAAATCCAACGCTAGTTGATGCTGCAAAGCCACTGGTCAATGATCCCGATCCAGCCGTTGCTGATGCTGCCCGTTGGGCCATTGATTGCCTGACCACGGGAACTTGAATTGGCTTTGGGCAGTTGCACCTTACGCTGTGCATCAGCCCCAAGAAAAGGATTGCGACCATGCGCTTGAGCCTGTTGTTTTTTGTACTACCCACGCTGGCCATCGGTCAGGTCGAACAGGGCGCGCCCAATGCCGGTTTTGACCCTGCATTTCCCGAACAGACCCGCGCCCCTGCGTTGGAAACAACACCCGTTACGACGACGATTTTGGCGGATGGGTTGCAGCGCCCTTGGGGGATCGCCGCATTGCCTGATGGCGCATTTGTGGTGACCGAACGACCCGGCAGAATGCGATTGATCGATGCGGACGGTGTGTTGTCTGATCCGATAACCGGTCTGCCCGATGTCTGGGATCAAGGGCAGGGCGGTTTGCTGGATGTTGCCGCGTCCCCCAATTTTGCGACGGACCGTACGTTGTTCTGGACCTACGCAAAGCCGGTCGATGGTGGTGCTGTCACCGCCGCTGCGCGCGGCATACTTGGGGACAACAACGCGTTAACCGATGTCCGCGATATCTTTGTGCAGTCGAACCCGACATCGAAGGGGCAACATTTCGGCAGTCGTGTGATTCCGATGTCTGACGGCACCGTTTGGGTCACGACCGGCGATCGCGGCGCCGGTGATGATGGCACATTGGTGCAAGATATCACGACGACGCACGGCAAGGTCATTCGCGTCACAGACACAGGCGGCGTTCTGACGTCGAACCCTTTTGTGAACCAGCTTGGCGATGACGCAGTTTGGTCCTACGGGCACCGCAATATGCAGGGTGCAACGATTGGGCCGGATGGTGCGCTTTACACCATTGAACATGGTCCGCGCGGTGGGGATGAGTTGAATAAACCGGTGGCTGGCGGCAATTACGGCTGGCCGCTTGTATCCTACGGGATCAATTACCGTGGTAGCGACGTTGGTGAAGGGGTGGCGGTGCAAGACGGCACAGAACAGCCGGTTTATTACTGGGATCCGGTGATCGCGCCGGGTGGTATGTCGTTTTACGACGGTCCTTATTCGGATTGGCAGGATGATCTTCTGATCGGATCGCTGAACCCCGGTGCGCTTGTGCGTCTGAAGATGACAGACGGGTTGGTCACGGGGGAAGAACGGCTTTTGACCGACGTGGGCCGCGTCCGCGATGTAGAGGTCACTGCAGACGGCCGCGTCTTTGTACTGATCGACGACACGGACGGTGCGGTGCTTGAAGTTGTGGTTGGCGAATAATGCTGAAACTCCGTCTTGCCCGTATCGCCAGCGCGATTGAACGCCGCCTTGATCCGCTTATTCAGCGGCGACACGTGGCATCGGTGATTGCGCCTTATATCGGTTACGCGACGCCAGAACATCTTGTCGTGCGCGGGCGTGTGCTTGGCAACGCGCAGAAAACCGTAGCCCATGCCAATCAAAGCAAATGGCGGAATTTACGTCAGATGGTGGGCCTATTTCTGACCGATGAGGTCGCCGATGTGACGGTGACCTGCGGCGACTACACGGCGGTGACGGACGAGGAAGGGTATTTTACCATTCTCGTGCCACGCGACGATCAAACAGGTTGGACCGATCAGGTGATTTCGGCAGGCGGCGTGACCGCTGTATGCCCTGTGTTCGTCCCACACCCTGATGCGGATTTCGGCGTGATCTCGGATATTGATGATACAATGATGGAAACGGGCGCCTATTCGTTGTGGCGCAACTTGTGGACGTCTTTGACGGGTAATGCCTTGACGCGTAAGGTCTTTCCCGACGCGGTCACGTTGATGACGCAGTTGCACCAGAACGGGCGCAATCCTATCTTTTTCATCAGTTCGTCACCTTGGAATATGCACGGTTTCCTTGACCAGATTTTCGCACGCACAGGGCTGCCCAAAGCGCCAAAGTTCCTGCGCGATTACGGGATATCAGAAACGCAGTTCATCACAGGCACCCATGGGGATCATAAGGGAAGCGCGATTGATCGTGTCCTTGCCGCAAACCCTGATTTGGCGTTCTATCTGATCGGTGACACCGGCCAGCACGACGCGCATGTGTATCGCGACGCTGTTCAGCGACACCACGGTCGGATCAAACAAGTAATCTTGCGCGCGCCCGGCGATGGGGCTGATGCAGAAGACATGTCTTACGTTGATGCGATCCGCGCGATGGGCGTACCGGTGGACGTCGCGCCAGATTATATCGATACAATTGCGGCCTTGCACCCAGATGAACCACGCCTAGTGTGACCCCGAAAGGGGCCGCCAATGCAACCTGTTCATGGTATCGCGCTCAAGGTAATTTCTGTCTGTATGTTTGTCTGTATGGCCAGCCTGATCAAGGCGACGGCTGACAGTGTACCGCCCGGCCAAGCCGTCTTTTTCCGGTCGTTCTTTGCGCTGCCGATCATATTCGGCTGGCTCGCGATGCGTCATGAATTGCGGGACGGGTGGAAAACCAATAACCCCTTGGGCCATTTCTGGCGCGGATTGATCGGGACGGGCGCTATGGGGCTCGGGTTCACCGGTCTGGGCTTGCTGCCGCTGCCTGAAGTCACGGCGATTGGCTACGCAGCCCCCCTGCTGGTGGTTGTGTTTGCCGCGATGTTTCTGGACGAAAAGGTCGGGATATTCCGGTTGTCCACCGTCGCTTTGGGCATGGTCGGGGTTTTGATCGTGCTATCACCGCGCCTGTCAGCGGCGCTGGGGGTGTCCGAAACGCTGGGTGCATTGGTCGTCTTTATGGGGGCGGTTCTGGCCGCTCTCGCGCAGGTTTTTGTGCGTAAGCTGGTCGCGACCGAAGGCACGGCAGCCATCGTGTTCTGGTTCACGGTCACATCAAGCATCCTGTCGTTGTTTACGATTCCTTGGGGCTGGGCTTGGCCCGGCTGGTCAGCGGCGGCATTGTTGATTTGTTCAGGGCTATTCGGCGGGATCGGTCAGATTTTCCTAACATCAAGCTATCGCTACGCCGACGCGTCTTTGGTCGCGCCCTTTGACTATACATCCATGCTGCTAGCGCTCGGCATCGGGTATTTCATCTTTGACGAAGTTCCCACGGCGACAATGCTTCTGGGTGCCGCGATTGTTATCTCTGCGGGTGTTTTGATCATCTGGCGTGAACGGACGTTGGGCCTGCAAAGGGCACAAGCACGCAAAGCGATGGGATCAATTGGAGGGAAATAGGTGGTTGTTATCTAGACCGCGATCCTCGTTCCGTTACTAGATATAGTATACTTATCCACAGATCGTAGACTCGTACAACCAAGCCCTGTATATATGGGTACTGAGGGGATTCCCTCAGTACCCGACCGTATTACTACGGCGTAGCGCTTTGCGAGCACATATTGAGAATCTCATTTTTGTGTAGCTACGTCAAGTTGCGGTCTTATGTCTAATGCCCTTGGGCAAACCATAAGGAGTGGCAAAATGCCTACTTTTGCAATTACATACGACTTGATGCATGCAGGACAAAACTACGACGCGATTATCAAAAAAATTAAATCGTATGGTAGCTGGTGTCATCCACAACAATCGGTCTGGTTAGTTCGGTCGAACAAGTCTGCGCAACAAATCAGAGATGATTTACTGCATGTTATTGATAAGAATGACCGATTGTTTGTCGCGCGGCTTACCGGTGAAGCTGCTTGGTATGGCTTGCCTCTTGAAGTTTCGAATTGGATCAAAGAAGCTGCATAAATTTGTCTGACGGCTAGAGTTTGTAAATCTAGCCGTCAGACATTAGCGTCTAGCTGCGGACCAACTTTTCATAATCCGATGCGATCTCTTGCGCCATGGCGCCAACTTCAAAGTTGTAGTCGCCGATTTGACCAACTGGGGTCACCTCAGCGGCTGTGCCTGTCAGCCAGCATTGTTCGAACCCTTCCAGTTCTGCTGGTTTGATGGTGCGTTCAACAACTGTGATGCCTTTGTCGCGCAGCATGCCGATAACAGTCTGACGGGTTATGCCGTTCAGGAATGCGGATGCGTCCGGCGTGTGCACTTCGCCATCTTTCACGAAGAAGATGTTCGCGCCCGTGGCTTCTGCAACGTCGCCTTTGTAGTCAAACATCATCGCGTCAGAACAACCTTTGGCCTCTGCGGCGTGTTTGGACATGGTGGCGATCATGTACAGACCGGCAGCTTTGGCTTGGGACGGCGCTGTTTCCGGCGACGGACGCTTCCATTTTGCAATATCGAGCTTGGCACCTTTGGTTTTCGCATCACCGTAGTAATTGCCCCATTCCCAAACGGCCACGGCAAGATGGACAGGGTTGGCGGCGGCAGCGACACCCATATCGGTGCCGGACCCGCGCCATGCGACTGGACGTACATATGCGTCTTTCAAACCGTTGGCATCAAGGGCAGCCTGCTTGGCTGCTTCGATTTCATCCACTGTGTAAGGAATATCAAAATCGATGAGCTGGCCGGACTTGATCAGGCGTTCAGAATGTTCACGTGATTTGAAGATCTTGCCAGAATAACAACGCTCACCTTCAAAGACAGACGACGCATAATGCATTGCGTGGGTCAGAATGTGGACGTTGGCGTCACGCCATTCCACAAGCTTTCCGTCGAACCAGATTTTGCCGTCGCGATCGTCATATGCAGCTGCCATTGCGGCCTCCCGATTTGCATTTGTTGCGCGAATATGTCCGAAATGGACTTAATGTTGCGCAATTTCTCAAAATCGCTAACAGTTGATTCTTGGAATGTCAACAAAGCTGACGTATTCTGAATGAGCGAGGTGGAGGAAGCCATGACACAAAGCGGTCAGTCGACGACGGGTCAAAGCCTGCTGTTTCTAACGGATGAACAGCTGCGCAAAGGAACCGAGGCAATGTTCTTTGCCTATCGCGGATTTACCGCTGATCCGGATCGTATCCTATCCGAACGAGGCTATGGTCGTGCCCATCATCGTGCCGTACATTTCATTCATCGCAGCCCGGGAACGACTGTCAATAATCTGCTTGCGATCCTTGGCGTTACAAAACAATCGCTTAATCGTGTGTTGCGTACATTGGTCGAAGACGGTTTGGTGCTCAACACAGTTGGGACAAAAGATAAGCGGGAACGTCATTTGTATTTGACGGAAACGGGTACGGCGTTGGAACGTGCCTTATCTGACGCCCAGCGGGACCGGATGCGCGCGGCTTATCGTGCGGCTGGACCTGCGGCTGTTGCGGGGTTCCGGCAAGTGCTGGAAGCCATGATGGACGAAGAAATGCGTCGTCACTACGACGCACTGAAGGACAAAGCGGAATGAATGCAGACGACGCCCACCTGCTGATTGTTGATGACGACGAACGTATTCGGGGTCTTTTGCAGAAATTTCTAATGCGCAGCGGCTTTTTGGTCAGCAGCGCCAAAGATGCAGCTCACGCACGGCGTATCCTCAGCGGGCTCGAATTCGATCTCATCGTGCTGGACGTCATGATGCCGGGTGAAGACGGTCTGTCGCTTTGCCGCGATCTGCGAACGCAGATGACGACACCGATTTTGTTGCTGACCGCTAAGGGCGAAACGGACGATCGGATTACAGGGTTGGAAGCGGGGGCCGATGATTATCTGGCCAAACCGTTTGAACCCAAAGAACTGCTGCTGCGGATCAACGCAATCCTGCGCCGTGTGCCTGCGGCAGAACCCGTGGTGGCAACCCCGAAGGTGCTGAACCTGGGTCCGGTGCGGTATGACATTGAACGTGGCGAGATGTGGCGCGGCGAAGAACTGGTGCGACTGACATCCACGGAAAGCCAGCTGATGCGGATTTTCTCGGGCGTGCCAAGCGAACCTGTGACGCGGGCGAAGCTTGTGGAAGAGTTAAGCCGTTCTGGCGGGCAAACCCAAGAACGTGCGGTTGATGTTCAGATCACACGGCTGCGCCGCAAGATCGAAGAAGACCCGAAGCAACCCCGCTACCTGCAGACTGTGCGTGGTGCCGGATACATGTTGGCCCCTGACCAATCCTAATCTACCAAGCTTGATTCCATTGTGCGGCTGCGCCGCAAGTGATTAGTTCAGTTGTGACTGCATCACCGTTGTTGTCCGCAAGGTGTTGTAGGCACATGTTGCCGCGGCGGACCCTCCGGGGGAGATATTTATGACCAAAAGAAGGGTGAACTGATGTCGACCGCTGTGATTACACACAAGGATTGTTTCGATCATGTGACACCACCAGGCCATCCAGAACAGGTCGCAAGGCTAGATGCTGTTTTGGCAGCGCTTGAGGCTTTGGATGTGCGACAGGTCACCGCCCCGCTTGCCGCAGATGATGATATTTTGCGTGCTCATCCGAAATCTCATGTGGAGTCCATCAAGGCGGCGGCGCCTGTAGAAGGCTGGCGGTCGTTAGACGCGGATACCCATATGTCCGTAGGCACTTTGGCGGCTGCGTATCGTGCAGCCGGTGGCGTCGTGAAGGCCGTGGATATGGTGTTAGATGGTGAGGTTGGGAACGCCTTTGCCGCCGTCCGCCCGCCGGGTCATCATGCAGAAGGTGAAACCGCGATGGGGTTCTGTTTTTTTGGCTCGGTAGCGATTGCTGCCAAGCACGCGTTGGACCATCACGGGTTAAATCGTGTCGCGATCCTAGATTTTGATGTGCACCACGGCAACGGGACGCAAGATTTGGTCGAGGATGATCCCCGGATCTTGTTTTGCTCTAGCCACCAATCGCCGCTTTACCCGGGCACCGGGGCTGCCCACGAGACAGGCGTTGGGAATGTGTTGAACGTGCCCTTGCCAGATGGCACAGGGTCTGCTGCTTTTCGTAAGGCATGGGATGATATCGTGTTTCCACGCGTGGATGCATTTCAACCCGAACTCATCCTTGTGTCCGCCGGTTTTGATGCGCATCAGGACGATCCATTGGCCGGCATGATGTTGAAGACCGACGATTTCGCCTGGATCACCCGCCGGATTTGCGCGCTTGCGGATTTGCATTGCGCAGGGCGCGTGGTATCCGCCCTTGAAGGCGGTTACGATCTGGATGCCCTTGGTGCCAGTGTTGCCGCGCATGTCGGTGTTTTAGAGGAAGCAAGCAGATGACAGACGCTGTTGATCAGATGAGTTTTGAAGACGCGATGAAGGAACTGGAAACCGTTGTCGGCCAGCTGGAACGCGGCGATGTGGCGCTGGATCAATCGATTGCGCTTTATGAACGCGGTGCTGCGTTGAAAGCGCGCTGTGAGGCGAAGCTGAAAGAGGCCGAAGAAAAGGTCGCGAAGATTACGCTCGGTGAAGGTGGTCAACCGAATGGGACTGCGCCGCTGGATGCTTAAGACCGCATTGCAAGATGCGCAGACGCGTGTTGCCGCTGTTGTTGCGACCGCATTGGGCGATGTCGATCTGACGGTGGCGGATGCGATGCGTTACGCTGTTGGCGGTGGCAAAGGGTTGCGCGGGTTTCTAGTCTGTGAAGGGGCGCGATTGCATAGTGTGCAAGGTGCCGATCACGTGGCTGCTGCGATTGAATGTCTGCACAGCTATTCGCTAATCCACGATGATATGCCTTGCATGGATGACGATGCGTTGCGGCGCGGTCAGCCCACCGTACATGTAAAATGGAACGAAGCGACCGCCGTTTTGGCGGGCGATGCGTTGCAGTCATTGGCCTTTGAGCTGATCGGCCACGCCCCCATTGATGCCGCCGCACGCGTTGATCTGCTGACGTCCTTGGCTGTCGCATCCGGAGTGCGCGGTATGGTCGGCGGGCAAGCCTTGGACATTGCCGCCGAAACAGCCACGACACCCCTGACGCTTGATCAAATCACGACGTTGCAGGCGGGCAAAACCGGTGCGCTGATCACATGGTCGGCGATGGCGGGCCCTCGCATGGCGCAGGCGGATACGGCGGCGTTGCAGGCCTATGGCGACGCGCTTGGCCTCGCTTTTCAGATTGCGGACGATATTCTTGATGTTGAGGGCGACGCAGCGACCGTCGGCAAGGCGGTGGGCAAGGATGAAAGTGCTGGCAAGGCGACCTTTGTGTCCCTTCTGGGGCTGGATGCGGCAAAACGTCGGGCGAAGGTGCTGGTAGACGAGGCCTGTGATGCGTTATCACCATATGGGAATGATGCGGAGCCGCTGCGGGATGCTGCCCGCTATGTGATCACCCGCGATAAGTAGGAGCCGACAGATGGCTGACCGTCCAACCACCCCGATCCTTGATCAGGTTCACGTCCCTGCGGACATGAAAACCCTGTCTGATGCGCAGTTGCGCCAGCTGGCTGATGACGTACGCGAGGAAACGATTTCTGCGGTGTCGGTGACGGGCGGGCATCTGGGTGCGGGGCTTGGCGTCGTTGAACTGACAGTAGCGTTGCATGCGGTGTTCGACGCCCCGAAGGACAAAATCATCTGGGACGTGTCCCACCAATGTTATCCCCATAAAATCCTGACAGGCAGGCGTGATCGTATCCGTACCCTGCGGATGGAAGGCGGGCTGTCCGGTTTCACGAAACGGTCCGAAAGCGAATACGACTGCTTTGGCGCTGCGCATTCCAGTACGTCGATTTCGGCTGCTTTGGGCTTTTCGGTCGCCCGCGATCTGGGCGGTGAAGGTGGGGACGCAATCGCGATCATCGGCGACGGGTCGATGTCGGCAGGCATGGCTTACGAGGCGATGAACAACGCGGGGCATCTGAAAAAACGCCTGATCGTGATCTTGAATGATAACGAAATGTCGATTGCGCCACCAGTGGGTGCGATGTCGTCTTACCTGTCGCAGCTTTACGCGGGCGAGCCGTTTCAGGAACTGAAAGCAGCCGCCAAGGGTGCCGTGTCGTTCCTGCCCGAACCGTTCCGTGAAGGGGCCAAGCGCGCCAAGGATATGGTCAAACATATGACCGTTGGCGGAACCCTGTTCGAACAATTGGGCTTTTCTTACATCGGTCCGATTGACGGGCATGATATGGATCAATTGCTCGCGGTTTTGCGCACCGTGAAGGACCGCGCAACCGGTCCGGTTCTAATTCATGCGATTACCAAAAAGGGCAAAGGGTTCGCACCGGCAGAGGCCGCCCGCGACAAGGGACATGCCACGGGCAAGTTCAACGTCGTGACGGGTGAACAGAAGAAAGCGCCGTCAAACGCACCGTCCTACACGTCCGTCTTTGCGGAAAGCCTGCTGAAACATGCGGCGACCGATACGAAGATTTGCGCAGTGACTGCCGCCATGCCTGACGGCACGGGCCTGAACAAATTTATGGAACGTTACGCGAGCCGTTGCTTTGACGTCGGTATCGCTGAACAGCATGCAGTGACCTTTTCTGCGGGCCTTGCGGCGGGTGGGATGCGACCGTTTTGTGCGCTCTATTCCACGTTCTTGCAACGCGGTTACGATCAGGTTGTCCACGATGTTGCGATCCAGCGGTTGCCTGTACGTTTCGCGATTGATCGCGCGGGGCTCGTGGGGGCGGATGGCGCCACACATGCGGGCGCGTTTGATGTGGCGTTCCTTGCGAACCTGCCCGGATTTGTCGTGATGGCTGCGGCGGACGAAGCAGAGCTGGTGCATATGGTTGCGACCGCCGCGGCCCACGACGAAGGCCCAATCGCATTCCGTTTCCCGCGCGGTGAAGGTGTGGGCGTTGATATTCCGGCAGATGCGCAGGTCTTGGAAATCGGCAAAGGCCGGATGATCCGTGAAGGGTCCAAGGTCGCAATCCTGTCTTTTGGCACCCGCCTGCAAGAAGTCGAAGCCGCCTGCGAGGCGCTGGGTGCAAAAGGCATCACGCCGACGATTGCGGATGCACGATTTGCCAAACCGCTCGACCGCGACATGATCCTGAAACTGGCAGAAGACCATGACGCGTTGATCACCGTGGAAGAAGGCGCCGTTGGCGGGTTCGGATCGCATGTGGCGCAATTGCTGGCGGATGAAGGCGTGTTCGATCACGGGCTAAAATTCCGGTCGATGGTGCTGCCCGATATCTTCATCGACCAAGCAAACCCGCGCGCTATGTACGACATGGCCGGATTGAATGCGGCTGACATCGAAGCGAAAGTGCTCGAGGTGATGGGCGTCGCGACGATTGAAAAACGCGCCTGATACGGGTATTTTGCGGACGTCTTGGGGGCTAGCCCCCAAACCCCCAAGGTATTTACGACCAAAAGAAGGGGGCGGCGCACGACCTAACGGTTGTTTGCATCCAGACGCCGTTCAATCGCGATAAGTTTTGCCATGACTTCGTCTCTGTAAGCATCCGTCGCGGCGTTTCCTTCTTCAGCGTGCGCATCTTGCATGGAATTCACGATCAGACCGACCAGCAGGTTCACAACGGCGAAGGTCGTGATCAGGATGAACGGGACAAAGAACGCCCAAGCGGTCGGATAAACCTCCATCACGGGGCGCACGATGCCCATCGACCAGCTTTCCAACGTCATGATCTGGAACAGGGTGTAGGCGGACAGCGCAAGATTGCCGAACCAATCGGGGAAGGCCGCGCCAAATAGCTTTGTTGCTATGACCGCGCCGATGTAGAAAATGATGCCCATCAGCAAAAATACCGATCCCATGCCTGGCAGGGCGGTCACAAATCCTTCGACAACGCGGCGCAGCGAAGGCGCGACGGACAGCACGCGCAGGACACGCAGCACGCGAAGCGCGCGCAAGACGGATGCGCCTTGCGTGACGGGCACAAGCGATATGCCGACAACAGCAAAATCGAACAGGTTCCAACCATTGCGGAAAAACCGCGGGCCTTGCGCGAACAGTTTGGCCGCGATTTCGACGGTAAAGATGGTCAAACACAGCAAGTCGAGGAAACGGATCACGGAGCCAGCCTGTGCCATGACCGTCGTCGACGTTTCCAGTCCCAAGATCACCGCATTGAACAAGATGACGACGATGATCGCGTTCTTAACGGGTTGGCGGTCGAGAAAATCGGATGCTTGTTGACGAAATGACATGCCGCGGCCCTTATTAAAGTCTCGGTTTCATATGGGTCGGGCAAGCTAAATGCGCAAGGCGGCAATGGTGACGCCATGTCTTGCTGGACCGAAATGGTTTTCCACGTTTGACTGGTCGCAGGAGGACCCAAAGATATGATGAACAAACGGCGCATTTTCCGGTGGATCGTGTTTCTTTTGGCCGCGTTCTATTGCTTGCGGACTTTGTTCTTTGGCGATTTTTCCGAATTTGGCGGCCCGTTTCGTTACTTGACGATCTGGGCGCTGTTCTGTTCGTTCTTTGCCGCAAGTCGGATGATGGCGTTGGAAGAAGGACGCAGCACGCGGCGCTGGGACGGCTTTGTGTGTATGACCGCTGTAATCAACGCGATGGTCGTTTTCTTGTATTGGCGGCTGTTTTTCGCGGACCCTGCGTCTGTCACCCGCGACGGCGAACTCGGGCAGTTCTACCTCGAAATGTATCTGCACGGCCTTGGCCCCGCCTTGCAGATCGCGGACACGTTGTTTGTGCATCGCAGCTACAGGAAACTGACCGCACCATTGGCGTGGCTCTTTGGGGTGATCGCAGCCTACGTCGCGTGGGCCGAAATGGTGGTCGGACCGATGAACGATAGTCCGGTCGGTGCGGTGACAAGCGGATTGCCCTACCCATTCCTGAACGATCTGGCACTAAACGGCAGGGCGGTCTTTTACGGATCAAACTTTGCGGTCGCGTTAGTTTTGTTGCTTGTTTTCGCAGCGGTAGCTTGGCTTATCCGCCGGACATTTCCTGCGCAAACAGCGCCTTAAGTCCTGATTTGTAGTCGGGGTAAAGCAGATCAACACCCAATTCATCCTTGATCCGGTCGTTCCGCACTTTCTTGCTTTCGGCATAAAAACTGCGGGCCATCGGGGTCATTTCGGCCGTTTCAAAATCCTCGGCCTCTGGCACAGGCAGCCCGAGCAGTTCGGCCGCGTAGGCGATCACGTCTTCGGGCGGGGCAGGATCATTGTCACAGACGTTGTAGGCTGCACCCGGATTGGGACGTTGAATAGAACCATCAAGAATACGGGCGATGTCAGCGACATGGGTTCGGCTAAACACCTGTCCGGGTTTGATAATGCGCCGCGCAGTCCCGTTGCGGACCTTCGAAAACGGCCCGCGTCCGGGCCCATAAATACCAGCGAGCCGAAAAATATGCAGCGGCAACCCATCAATCTCTGACCAAGCCGCTTCCGCTTTCACACGCGCGATACCGCGTTTGGTGGCTGGGGTCAGGGGTGCAGTTTCATCGACCCAATCGCCTTGGTGGTCGCCGTAAACGCCGGTGGTGGACAGGTAGCCGACCCACGCGAATTGATCGACGCGTTTCGCGATCTCATCCCGTAATTCGGCAAGCACCGGGTCACCGTTTTCACCGGGGGCAGCTGAAATCAACAGGTGTGTCGCGGCATCAAGAGCGGGGATCATATCCGCGCCAGGCCAGATGCGCGGTTCAATCCCGTCTTGCATGAATGTAACAGCCTTGTCCTCTGACCGTGTTGTGCCGATGACGCGCCAGTCGCGCGGCAGCAAAAGCCGTCCCAATGCCTGCGCCGAATATCCGTGTCCAAATGAAAGCAATGTCTGTGTCATGGCACCCGTGGTGATACAGACAAGACAGATGCGCAAGTCCGTGCTAGCATTTCAGGATGAGCAAACCGCCGATTGTCAAAGACGCATACGCCCTCACCTCTGCTGAAGCGGTGAAGGAATTGTATCGCGATTGGGCTGTCAGCTACGACATCGGGTTTAGCGTTAGCCAAGGCTACCAAATCCCACGTGAAGTGGCGCTTGCATTTTTCGGGGCGGAAGGTGTTGGGCCCGTGCTGGACGTTGGTGCCGGAACGGGGCTTGTTGGCGAACAATTGGCCGCACTTGGCGACGTCATCATTGATGGTGTTGATTTGTCCGCTGAAATGTTGGCGGTCGCGGCCACAAAGGGTCATTATCGGGATCTTATCGAAGCGAACATCCTACAACCACTGCCGACGCAGCAACGCTACGCCGGGGTCGTTAGTGCTGGCACCTTCACCCTAGGGCATGTCGGCCCCGAAGGGGTCGTGGCCCTGTTAGATGTCGCCGAACAGGGTGCCCTTTTTGTGATTGCGGTAAACGCGGAACATTTCGAAGGCGCAGGTTTTGCCACGATGCTGGATGACATCGACGACCGCATCGCCGACCTAAGCTTCAAAGACATCCGCATCTATGACGACCGCGCATCAGAAGATCACATTGATGACATGGCCCGTTTGATCATCTTTCGCACCGTTTAGCGTCCCTTCCAAACCGGATCGCGTTTTTCGGCAAAGGCTTTTGCGCCTTCAAGCTGGTCTTCGCTGGAATAAAGCACATCAACGCTGGCCAATTGCCGCTGCGTGATCCGGTTCATGGCGTCTTGGAAATTGGAATCTTCCGCATCGCGCACAACCTCTTTGATCGCAGCATATACCAACGGCGGACCGGACGCGATCAGGCGGGCCATTTCCCATGCTTGATCCATCAGATCAGCGGCAGGATAGGTGTGGTTCACCAACCCCCAACCCATCGCTTCTGACGTGTCGAACCATCGCCCCGTTAGCAGCAGTTCCATCGCGATATGATAAGGGATGCGTTTCGGCAGCTTGATCGACGCGGCATCCGCCACAGTGCCAGACCGGATTTCGGGTAGGGCAAAGGTGGCGTGATCAGCAGCCAGAATAATATCGGCAGACAGGGCAAGCTCTAACCCGCCTCCGCAACAAATGCCGTTCACGGCGGCGATCACCGGTTTGTTCATCCCGCGCAGTTCCTGCAATCCGCCAAACCCACCGACACCGTAATCGCCATCAACGGCGTCGCCTTCACTGGCGGCTTTCAAATCCCAACCGGGGCAAAAGAATTTGTCGCCCGCGCCAGTAATAATCGCGACACGCAGGTCAGGATCGTCGCGAAAATCTGCGAACACATCCCCCATGATCCGCGATGTCGCAAGATCAATGGCATTGGCTTTTGGACGGTCCAGCGTGATTTCCAGTATGCCACCTTCGCGGCGCGTTTTGATTGGGTTGGTCATCGGTTACTCCGGATATGTTTGGCGCCACAGCGCGTCCGCGATCACAGCCTCTGTCGGCGTGCAAATCAGCGGATTGATTTCGATTTCGACAAAGCCGTCGGTCTGCATGGCGACGCAAGCCTGCAGCTTCAGGATCTGGTCAATAATGGCAGCGCGATCCGCAGCAGGCTTGCCGCGATATCCGTCAATCAACGGCGCGATCCGCAATTTGCCCAACGCCGCATCAATTTGTTCGTGCGTCGCAGGCAACATCAAATGCTGGGTGTCCTGCCATAACTCGGCCAAAGTGCCACCCGCCCCAATCGTCAGCATAATCCCGTGTGCCGGATCATGCGTCGCGGCGATCAACAGTTCGACAATGCCGCCTTGGGCCATTTCTTCGACAAAGTTGTGCCCGCCGCTGGGCGGCAACGTCGCCAGCGCCGCAGTCGCGTCATCAGCCGTGCGCACATTCAAAATAACGGCATTCGCCTCTGTCTTATGTGCTATCCGGTCCGCCTTTACGACAACCGGAAAATTGAGCGCTGCGATCTGGTCAGGATCCGTTTCCAACGCATTGCGCGGGACATTCAGGCCGTGACTGCGCAGCATCTCTTTCGCGGCACGTTCGCCGTGATCAATATGCTGGTCGTATGTGGTGCCAGTCAGCAATCCCTCACATGGCGTTTGACGGGTCAAGGCTGCGGCAGCTGCCATCGCCTCTGCCAATCCCTGTAGGGGTGCCACGTTGTGGGCCAGCAATCGCTCGGCGACGGCTGTCGGCATCGTTTCTGGCAGTGACGACACCATCGCAACAGGTCCGCCCTTTTCCTGTGCGCCGATTGCTGCATCAACCGCGCAATCCCAATCCTTCGGGTCAGCACGGGCAAGATCAGGGACATCCACGACGGTCATTGTCAGGGCAACAGCAGGATCGACCATCGCAGACCATGCGGCTGTCATCGCAGCCGTGTCACGCCAAATATAGGTGTGGTAATCTAGCGGGTTCGCCAGCGCGACCTTAGGGCCCAGAACATCGCGAAGCGTTGTCGTTTGCGCAGCGGTCAACGCCGGAAACGTCAACCCGTACGCTTGCCCCAGATCCGCAGCCAGCGATGCCTCGCCCCCCGAACAACTGATCGACGCCACCTGTTTGCTGTCCAAGCGGCCGCAAACATGGCCTAGCTTCAAAGCCTCTAAAAATTCGGGCAACGCATTCACACGGCCAATGCCAAGGAAAGATAGCAAAGCATCGGCACTCGTGTCCTCACCAGCCAATGACGCAGTGTGTGATTGCGTGGCCGCTCGGGCCGCTTCTGATCGGCCCGCCTTGATCGCAACAATCGGAATATCGCGGGCATGCGCCTTGTGCGCGACCGCTTCCCATCCCGCGAGGTCGGTGAAACCCTCGACATGCACGCCAATCGCCGTGATCCTATCGTCATCGAGCAATGCATCCATGATCGCCGCCTGCGATACCTGCGCCATGTTTCCGCACGTGATCATCATCGCAATGGGCAGGTTACGGGCCTGAAACGTCAGATTGATCGCGATGTTCGATGATTGGGTCAGGATCGCGACACCACGATCCACACGCGACAACCCGTGCTGGTCGGGCCAGATGATTGCGCCATCCAAAGCGTTGATAAAACCATAACAATTGGGGCCAAGGATCGACATGTCGCCTGCCGCATGCAACAATCGGGTCTGGGCGTCGCCCGCAAGTCCATCCTCTGCCTGCGCTTCGGCGAATCCGGACGCAAAACAAACCGCGCCGCCTGCTTGCGCCTTCGACAACCGCTCTGCCGCACCAATCGTGGCATCGCGGTTAATGCCGACAAAGGCAACGTCAGGTGCGGCAGGTAAATCCGGCACACCTTGATATGCGGGCAATCCGGCAACCTCGGTTTTCACCGGATGGATCGGCCATATCTGACCGGCGAAACCAAAGGCCTGCGCTTGTTTCACAACCGCTTCTCCCCATGCGCCACCACCAATCACGGCCAGTGACTTCGGTTTCAAAAGCCGTTGCAAGTCAATCGACATCAGCCGTCCCCCGCTTCTTTTGGTCAGAAATACCTCGGGGAGCGCGAGGGGCTGGCCCCTCGTACCTGTCGGCTTGGCGCGCCAAGTCGAAATACATCACGCGCCCAAGGCCCGCAGCAAGTCGCGACTAATGATGTGGCGTTGAATTTCCGACGTCCCATCCCAAATCCGCTCCACACGCGCATCACGCCAGAACCGTTCGAGCGGATAATCATCCATCAACCCCATACCGCCGTGAATTTGGATCGCAGCATCAGTCACGCGGGCCAGCATTTCAGACGCATATAGTTTCGCCGACGCAATTTCGCGGTTCGCGGGCAGGCCTTTATCCAAACGATCCGCCGATGCGAGCGTGAGCAGATCAGCCGCATCAATCTCTGTGATCATGTCTGCCAGCTGGAAACTGACGCCTTGGAATTTCCCAATCTTCTGGCCGAATTGTTCGCGTTCAGCGGCGTAATTCAACGCGTAGTCGAACACACGACGTGCGCGACCCACAGACATCGTCGCGACTGTGATCCGCGTGGCATAAAGCCATGTGTTCATCACTTCGAACCCGCCATCGACCTCGCCCAGCACTTGTGCGTCAGGCAGGCGGCAGTCGTCGAATTCTAGGATCATGTTTTGGTAACCGCGGTGCGACACCGATTTGTATCCGTCGCGGATCGTAAAGCCGGGCGTGCCGCGATCCACCAGAAACGCCGTGATCCGCTTCTTAGGGCCGCGCTGGGTCTGGTCTTCGCCCGTCGCGATGAAGACGATGATGAAATCGGCATGTTCTGCGCCGGAAATGAAATGCTTCGTCCCGTTCACCACCCAATCGCCGCCGTCACGAATAGCGCTGCATTTCATCCCGCGCACATCAGATCCCGCCCCCGGTTCGGTCATCGCAAGCGCATCCATCTTTTCACCGCGCACCGCAGGCATCAGATATTTTTCGACCTGATCACCTTCGCACGCCATCAGGATGTTCTGGGGTCTACCAAAGAAGTGGTTCAGCGCCATCGACCCGCGCCCCAGTTCCCGCTCGACCAGCGCAAATTCCAAGTGGTTCAGGCCAGCGCATCCCACGCTTTCAGGGAAATTACAGGCGTAAAATCCCAGCTCAATTGTCTTGCGCTTGATCTCTTGCGCGATCTCTGTGGGCACGTGGCCGGTGCGTTCGACCAGTTCTTCATGCGGATAGATTTCGTTTTCAACGAAGCTGCGCACAGTCTCCGCAATCATCGTGTGTTCGTCAGTGGTGCCGTAAATTGTCATGGGATCGCCTTGGGTTTGAGGTCAGGAAAAAGGGAAAAACCCTTTCACCCCCTCGGCGCCAAACGTCGCGTGCTTTTCCACTGCTTTTTATCATCAAGCACGCTGCTAGCTCGCATAGGGCGACCCTTCTTCATCCAAGATGGCCTTGAGTTCGGCCAGATGCCGTTGATCTTGCTCAGGATAGCTTTCCAATTCAAGCGCGGTTTTTTCGGCGATGTCGTCGGGCAGCACGCGTAAGGGTAGGCCCGTTTGCAGTGCGCGAATGTAGGTTTCGCAGGACCGTTCAAAATAGAACATCCGGTTGAAGGTATCCGCGACCGTGTCGCCGATCACCAACACCCCGTGATTGCCCATGATCATGACCTTTTTCTTCGGATCGCTAAACTGCGCTGCACAGCGTTCGCCTTCGTCCTCAAACGCCAAGCCGCCATAACCATCGTCGATTACATAGCGATTGAAGAAGGTGCAGCAGTTCTGATCAATCGGGGGTAGGCGACTGTCTTGCAACGACGCCAACACCGTGGCGAACGTGGAATGCACATGCATCGCGCAGCGCGCATGTGGGACCAGTCGATGAATGCCGCCATGCAACCCCCATGCGGTTGGATCGGGCGCATCGGGCCCTTTCAACGTGTCGGGATCATTGGCGTCTACCACGATCATATCGGACGCTTTCACGCGGCTGAAATGCACCTGATTTGGGTTCATCAGAAACCGTGTGCCATCGTCATTGATCGCCAACGAGAAATGGTTCGCCACCCCTTCGTGCATGTTCAATCGGGCCGTCCAGCGAAACGCTGCCGCCAAATCAACCCGTTCTTCCCAATGATCAACCGTGTTGCGCATGTCGTCCTCCGTTTGGGCTACGCTGGCAGGCCATTGCTTCGTAATCAAGCGTTTTTGGTTTCATTATTTGGACAAAAACAGCCCAAAATGGGGTGGTTGGTGTCACATAGTGAGACTGGCCCAAACCCAAGCAAAATAAAGCGGTTTTGCGTCGTTTTTTGCCTTGTTTCGCGTTTGAGATTGGCGCGAACAGCGCGTATCAATTCCTAAACACCCAATAGCATCAAAACGAGGCAACCATGACCTTTCAGCCTGCCGAATGGCCCCGCAAACTCCGCTCTCAGGAATGGTTCGGCGGATCAAGCAAGGACGCAATTTACCATCGGTCGTGGATGAAGAACCAAGGTCTGCCCGCGGATCTTTTGGATGGTCGTCCGGTGATCGGTATCTGCAATACGTGGTCCGAACTGACGCCTTGCAACGCCCACCTGCGCGATCTCGCCGAACGCGTGAAATTCGGTGTGTACGAAGCAGGCGGGTTCCCCGTCGAATTTCCCGTGTTTTCCCCGTCCGAGGTCGCACTGCGCCCCACTGCCATGATGTTCCGCAACCTATGTGCGATGGACGTCGAAGAATCTTTGCGCGGTAAACCCATCGACGGCGTTGTGCTGCTCGCAGGTTGTGACAAAACTACGCCCGCCTTGCTGATGGGCGCGGCATCCGTCGATATTCCGGCGATCATGGTGTCCGGTGGCCCCATGTTGAACGGTAATTTCCGTGGTGAAGTCGTAGGGTCCGGCACCCACATCCGCCATTTCTCTGCCGAAGTCGCAGCAGGCAACATGACACCCGAAGAATTTGTCGCGGCAGAGGCGTCAATGTCCCGCTCTGCTGGGTCGTGCAACACGATGGGCACCGCGTCCACAATGGCGTCGATGGCTGAAGCGCTTGGTATGGCGCTATCCGGCAACGCCGCGATTCCCGCCGTTGATAGTCGCCGCCGCGTAATGGCCCACATCACGGGCCGCCGTATCGTGGATATGGTCAAGGACGACCTGAAACCGTCTGACATCATGACCAAAGAGGCATTTGAGAACGCAATCCGCACCAACGGCGCAATCGGCGGGTCCACCAACGCGGTGGTCCACATGCTTGCCCTTGCGGGTCGTTGCGAAATCGACCTGACGCTGGATGATTGGGACCGCTGCGGCAAAGGCGTGCCGACAATTGTGAACCTGATGCCGTCCGGTAAATACCTGATGGAAGAATTCTTTCACGCGGGCGGTCTGCCCGTCGTGATCAAACGCTTGGGCGAGGCGGGGATGCTGCACAAAGACGCGTTGACCGTGTCCGGCGGGACCATTTGGGACGAAGTCAAAGACGTCACCAACTGGAACGACGACGTGATCCTGCCCGTTGAAAAAGCACTGACCGCATCGGGGGGCATCGCCGTGCTGCGCGGCAATCTTGCGCCAAACGGTGCGGTGCTAAAACCGTCCGCCGCCAGCCCGCACTTGATGAAACACCGTGGCCGCGCCGTCGTGTTTGAAGACATCGACGACTACAAAGCTCGGGTAAACAGCGACGACCTGGACATTGATGAAACCTGCGTCATGGTCCTGAAAAACTGCGGGCCGCGTGGCTATCCGGGCATGGCAGAGGTCGGCGATATGATCCTGCCGAAGAAGGTCCTGCAAAAGGGTATCCGCGATATGGTGCGCGTGTCCGACGCGCGCATGTCTGGCACAGCCTTCGGGACCGTGGTGTTGCACACCGCACCAGAAGCGGCCGCAGGCGGGCCATTAGCGGTCGTGCAATCGGGCGACTTTATCGAACTGGATGTCGAAGGGCGCACACTGCACCTCGACATTTCCGACGACGAATTGGCGTCGCGCTTGGCAGCGTGGAAACCGAGCGTTCCGGCGCCAAACGGCGGCTATGCGCAGCTGTACCATGACAAAGTCATGGGCGCGGACACAGGCGCGGATTTTGATTTCCTTGTCGGGTGCCGCGGAAATGAAGTCGCAAGGGAGAGCCACTGATGGGAACCAATATCTGCCTCGTCGGCATCGGCAAGATCGCGGTCGACCAACATGTGCCTGCAATCAATGCATCGGGTGACTGGACCCTCGCTGCGACAGTCAGTCGGGCGGGGACCGTGGACGGCGTGCCGTCCTACACCGACTTCGACCAAATGCTGGCGGATCGGCCCGATATCCCCGTGATTTCGCTTTGTCTGCCGCCAGTCCCGCGCTTTGATTTCGCAGCCAAAGCCATCGCTGCGGGCCGCCACGTGATGCTTGAAAAACCACCCGGCGCGACCTTGGCAGAGGTGCATGCGCTGCAACAAATGGCCGCCGAAAAGGGCGTCAGCCTGTTTGCGACATGGCACAGCCGCGCGGCAAAAGCGGTGCAGCCTGCGAAGGCGTGGTTGGCGGACAAAACCATCACATCGGCGCATATCAACTGGAAAGAAGACGTGCGCAAATGGCACCCAAACCAAGACTGGGTGTTCGAGGCGGGGGGCATGGGCGTCTTCGATCCGGGCATCAATGCGCTGTCCATTATCACCGAAATTCTACCCTTCGAGATGCGGCTCAAACACGCAACTTTGGAATTTCCATCCAATCGCGACACACCTATTGCGGCAAAAATGCAATGGGCAGACAACGTCAGCGGGGAATTTGACTGGCGTCAAACTGGTCCACAAAGCTGGGATATCACGGTTGAAACGACTGCTGGTACGGCGGAAATCAAAGACGGTGGAACGCGGTTCTTGATCGATGGAACGGAACAAGACACTGGCGATGTCGGAGAATATTCAGCGCTGTATGCGCAGATGAGTAATCTCGTAAAATCAAATGCTTCGGATGTTGATTTGCGTCCAATGGTGCACGTGGCGGATGCCTTCACTTTGGGCAAACGCACTGTGACTGACGCCTTCGAATTCTAGGCGCAACCGCCCCTTCAATTCGCTAATACAACCCCCGCCGGAGGCACCCGTGTGTGCCCCCGGCCATAGGCTCTGTTTTCATTTCGCCTAAAATTTACCATTTGATAAAAAAATTTTCTGTGCCAAGCTGAACGCAATTCAGGATAGACAGAGAGTTGCCCATGGCCACCCCATTGACTCCCGGTATTGCTGTCGGCCGCTTGCCCGCCGACGAAATCGCCGAGAACTTTAAAGACCTCCACGCGCCATACGCGCCGCACGAAGCGTCGGTTGCGGCTGACCGGTGTTATTTTTGTTATGACGCGCCATGCGTGACGGCCTGCCCAACGTCGATTGATATTCCGTTGTTCATTCGCCAGATCACAACAGGCACGCCAGAGGCCGCGGCGCAAACGATCTTTGACCAGAACATTCTGGGCGGCATGTGCGCCCGTGTTTGTCCGACCGAAGACCTGTGCGAACAGGCCTGTGTGCGCGAAGCTGCTGAAGGCAAGCCTGTCGAAATCGGTCGCTTGCAGCGTTACGCTACTGACACGCTTATGGACAAGAACAGTCATCCTTACGAACGCGCAGCACCAACTGGCAAACGCGTCGCCGTGCTTGGCGCGGGTCCTGCGGGCCTGGCCTGCGCACACCGTCTTGCGATGCTGGGTCACGAAGTAAACCTGCTCGATTCCAAAGGCAAAGCAGGCGGTCTGAACGAATTCGGGATCGCTGCTTACAAATCCACGGACAACTTCGCCGCGAAAGAAGTTGAATGGCTGATGGGCATTGGTGGGATCACCTTCCACAAAGGCCAGATTTTGGGGGAAAGCTTCCAACTGGACGAACTTGTCGCAAACCATGACGCGGTTTTCCTTGGCGTGGGTCTTGGCGGTGTGAATGCGCTTGGCGTGCCGGGTGACGATCAGGATCAGGTGTTCGACGCGGTGCGCTTCATTGCCCATCTGCGGCAGTCCGATGATCTGTCCCAACTGCCTGTCGGGCGCAACGTTGTGGTGATCGGCGGCGGGATGACCGCGATTGATGCGGCAGTCCAATCGAAACTGTTGGGCGCGATGAACGTGACAGTTGCCTATCGTCGCGGGCGTGATGCCATGGGTGCCAGCACCTACGAACAGGACCTCGCCGCATCGAAAGGCGTCAACCTGATGTTCAACGTGCAGCCCAAAGCCTTGCACGCGGATGATGAAAACTACGTCGAATTCATCGAACTGGAATACACGCAAGACGACGGGTCCGGCCTGAAAGGCACAGGCGAAACCGTGAAACTTGAGGCCGACCAAGTGTTCCGCGCCATTGGTCAAACCCTGACCACAGACGGCGGGCTTGCGCTGGACGGCCGTAAAATCGCGGTCTCTGAAACGGGCAAAACCAGCAACGATAAGGTATGGGCTGGTGGCGATTGTGCCGCGGGTGGTGACGATTTGACCGTGACTGCCGTTGCCGAAGGGCGAGATGCCGCGATGGATATCCACGCCACACTGATGGGTGCCGCCTAATGCGGATGGTGCCAACCTTGATCGGCGCAATGTCTGTTTGTTCTCCCGCGTGGGCAGACATTGCACCGTTCTTGGGCGCGCACTGCGGCACGAGCGAAGTGATTTACATCGAAGAAACCAGTGCCGGTTTCAACGAACATACGGTGTGTGATTACCTGTCCGATCCGGTGGTCAAATCCCGTTCCATCGAGGCGTCATTGGCATGTCGCAATGTCTACGTGCTGGATGCCTCGACCGATCCCATTACGGTGGAAGAAACCGACCACCAAAACATCGTCCTGCGGATGCATCGCACTGCGGACAACGAAAACTATGATGCGTTTATCGACGGCGCGCCCATCGGGCGTTTCGGCGCTTGCGGTTAAGGAGGCTACTCAATGGCTGATCTCACAACTGAATTTCTGGGTATCAAAAGCCCGAACCCATTCTGGCTGGCCTCCGCGCCACCAACTGACAAAGAATACAATGTGCGCCGCGCTTTTGAAGCAGGCTGGGGCGGCGTCGTCTGGAAAACACTCGGGTCCGAAGGCCCGCCGGTCGTGAACGTCAACGGTCCGCGTTACGGCGTGATCTACGGCAAAGACCGGACCGTGTTGGGGATCAATAACATCGAATTGATCACCGACCGCGATCTGTTCACCAACCTTGAAGAGATCAAACGCGTCAAAGCCGACTATCCGGACCGCGTGATCATCGCGTCCATCATGGTGCCGTGCGAAGAAGAAGCATGGAAAGCCATCTTGCCGCTGGTCGAAGACTGCGGTGCTGACGGGATCGAACTGAACTTCGGGTGTCCGCATGGTATGGCCGAACGCGGTATGGGCAGTGCTGTGGGTCAGGTGCCTGAATACATCGAAATGGTGACGCGCTGGTGCAAGCAATACTATAGCAAACCGGTCATCGTGAAACTGACGCCGAACATCACCGACATCCGCAAACCAGCGGCTGCGGCGAAACGCGGTGGCGCGGATGCGGTTAGTTTGATCAACACGATTAACTCGATCACCTCTGTCGATCTTGATGCGATGGCCCCAGAACCAACAATCGACGGCAAAGGCACACACGGCGGCTATTGCGGTCCGGCCGTAAAACCAATCGCCATGTCCATGGTGTCAGAGATCGCGCGCGACCCTGAAACGCACGGTCTGCCGATGTCCGGTATCGGCGGTATCACCACATGGCGTGATGCGGCGGAATACATGGCGTTGGGCTGTGGCAACGTACAGGTTTGTACGGCTGTGATGACTTACGGCTTTAAAATCGTTGAGGAAATGATCAGCGGCCTGTCCCAATGGATGGATGAAAAGGGTTACACCAACACGTCCGATTTCGTCGGCATGGCTGTGCCAAACGTCACCGATTGGCAGTACCTGAACCTGAACTACGTCGCCAAAGCCCAAATCAGCCAAGACGACTGCATCAAGTGCGGTCGGTGCTACGCAGCCTGCGAAGACACATCACACCAAGCGATTGCAATGACCGAAGACCGGACATTCAGCGTCATTGACGAAGAATGCGTCGCCTGTAACCTTTGCGTTGATGTTTGTCCGGTTGAAAACTGCATCACAATGGTCGCGATGACACCGGGCGAGGTTGATCCGCGCACGGGCAAAGTTGTCGAAAAAGAATACGCCAACTGGACGACGCACCCGAATAACCCGAGTGCCGTCGCCGCCGAATAGCGGAACCAACCATGGCTTTGGTCGTTGCTCTGTCGAAAGGAGACCACGTTGACCAAAGACCACGGACCGTCCATCAAGGATGACGAAACATACGAGGCCCTGCGCGAAGACGGGGCCTCGAAACAAAAAGCGGCTCGGATCGCGAATGCGCAAGCCAGCGACGATCAAAACCCATCGGAAAAAGGTGGCAAAGCCCCGCCTTACGAAGATTGGACCAAAGATGATCTGTACGATCGGGCGCAAGAACTAGAGATCGACGGGCGGTCAGACATGACCAAAGACGAATTGATCGACGCGCTGCGAAATTCATAAATGAAAAAGCCCGCCAAGCGATTTTTGCGGGCTTTTTGCGGGGGTTTACCAGCCGTCTTCGGTAATAATTTTGTCGTCAGCCACGCCCATATCTTTCAAGGCATCGCGCATCGCATCCACAAAACCACCCGGACCGCAGATGTAGAATGGTTGGGTCTTGTCAGTAACCAGCTTTTCCAACTCAGCTTGGTCGACCTTGCCTTTGGTGTAGGCCGTATCCTCCTGATCCGAGATGTAGAAAATCGGATCAACACCGGCCAGCGATTCCCACGTTTCCTTCAGGATAATGTCGTCGTCGGTCTTGTTCGCAAAGATCAGCGTGTCGCCTTTAATCCCTTCGCGTTCGTGCTTTTTCAGGATTGCAATAAACGGTGTTACACCGGCACCTGCGGCCAGAAAAACGCCAGCGCCATGGTCTTGGATCGCGCCAAACGGGCCGTCAGCCTGCGCAATATCGCCGATGCCAAGATCAGGCACATGTTCGGTCACACCGTCATGATCGGGGTAGGATTTGATCACAAAGCTCAGGCTGGATTCATCGGGTTGCGACACCATCGTGAACGGGCGTCCTTCATCCTTGATCCCGTCTTTTTGAAACGCCAGCTCAGCGGCCTGTCCGGGTGCGAATGTGAAATTCTTCGGACGTCCAAACATCAACTGGTATGTATCGTGCGTCACCGGAGTGATCTCTTGCAGGACTAATTTATGGGTCATTTCAATCTCCTTTGGCGGCATAACCGCATAGGTTTTGAAATGTTCCGATGTCCGGTTAGACGGCCAAAAGTCGGCGGAAAACATCATCCAAATGGGATTCCGCAGATACAAACGGATCTGTGTCGCCCAAAATGGATCGGACCTGCACATCAAAATCCGCGTAATGCTGGGTCAGTGACCAGATCGAAAAGATCAGATGAACGGGATCGACAGGTCTAATTTTGCCATCGGCGATCCAGCCTTCAATGACTGTTGCTTTGGCTTCGACAAGCTCACGCAGCTCACCAGCCAAAACATCTTTGATCCGTGGCGCACCTTGCAGAATTTCATTGGCGAACAGGCGGCTTTCACGGGGGAAATCGCGGCTCATGGCCAGTTTGCGGTTCGCGTAGGCCAGAATTTCTTCAACGGGATCGCCGTTGTCATCCATCTGGTGCAGGGGTTCCAGCCAGTTTTCCAGCAGTCGCGATAGCAGCGCGCTGTAGATCGCATCTTTTGATGGGAAATAATACAGCAGGTTCGGTTTCGACAGTCCGGCAGCGTCCGCGACCTGATCTAACGTCGATCCGCGAAAGCCAAACTGGGAAAAAACTTCCAACCCAGCGGCCATGATAGCGGCTTGGTTTTTTTGCTGAATACGGGTGGCTGACTTAGGCATGAGTTACACTTTGCACAAAAAGGAAGCGAGGGAAGCAATTTCTACGCCAGTGGCGCACTTTTTTTAGGAATAACGAAGGTAGGCGGCAGAAAGCTTGACTGAGTCTTGCCCTCTGTTAGCGTGTCTTTGACCAGATGGTCAAATAAGCAAGCAGTAGACGGGGGTCGCCATGCCAGCACCAGGTGAAAATCTCAAAGTGAACGGATCTCGTTTGTGGGACACGCTGATGGAGATGGCAAAAATCGGCCCTGGCATTGCAGGCGGGAATAACCGCCAGACTGTCACGGACGAAGACAGCGAAGGGCGGCATCTTTTCCAAGATTGGTGCACTGCCGCGGGCTGCACGATGGGTGTCGACACGATGGGCAACATGTTCGCCCGTCGCGAAGGCACTGATCCCGATGCGCTGCCAGTCTACGTCGGGTCGCACCTTGATACACAACCGACAGGCGGCAAATACGACGGTGTGCTTGGCGTGCTCAGCGGTCTCGAAGTGATCCGCACGATGAATGATCTGGATATCAAGACGAAACACCCGATCGTTGTGACCAACTGGACGAATGAAGAAGGCACACGTTTTGCGCCTGCCATGCTCGCGTCCGGTGTTTTCGCGGGTATGCATACCCAAGAATGGGCCTACGAACGCGAAGATGCGGAAGGTAAGAAATTCGGCGAAGAACTCGCACGGATTGGTTGGAAAGGGGACGAACCCGTCGGCGAACGCAAAATGCATGCGTTCTTTGAATTGCACATCGAACAGGGACCGATCCTAGAAGCCGAAGGTAAACAAATCGGCGTCGTCACGCACGGCCAAGGTCTGTCTTGGACCCAAGTCACGATCACCGGCAAAGAAAGCCACACGGGTTCAACCCCCATGCCAATGCGCAAAAACGCGGGTCTAGCGATGGCGCGTGTGCTTGAAAAAGTTGAGGAAATCGCGCTGTCACACGCGCCTCATGCAGTGGGTGCTGCTGGCCACATCGACGTGTACCCCAATTCGCGCAACGTGATTCCGGGTAAAGCAGTCTTTACGATTGATTTCCGGTCGCCAGAACTTTCCGTGATACAAGATATGGAAGCACGGCTAAAGACCGAAGCGCAGGCCATCGTCGACGCAATGGGCATGTCGATTGAATTCGAAAAGGTTGGTGGTTTTGATCCGGTCACCTTTGACGAAACCTGCGTGACAGCGGTGCGCAACGCCGCTGAACGGTTGGGGTATTCCCATATGAACCTGATCTCGGGCGCTGGGCACGACGCATGTTGGATCAACCGGATGTTCCCGACGGCGATGGTGATGTGCCCCTGCGTGGACGGCCTATCGCATAACGAAGCGGAAGAAATCAGCCAAGAATGGGCCACCGCTGGCACGGATGTTTTGTTCCACGCAGTTGTCGAAACGGCAGTGATCGTCGGTTGAATGGGGCGTGGTCATGTCGAAGGGCTGGTCACTGATGGTTAATGTGTGGCACCACTACGCCCAGTAACCCAAGACCCAGTCTTATAAGATGATGACCAAGAATAAGTGAGAAGTTAATGAAACGTCTGATCCCACTCCTTGTACTGCCGCTGGTTGCGGCCTGTGCAGATCTGACCCCCGGTCCTGTTGATGAAAATGGTGTGCCAATTCCGCCGCCACCGCCGCCTTTGCCACCACAAGTGCAGGCCGCAATGCCTGACGGCATGCCGCGTGATTTTGTGTTCGAAGCTGCGAACGGATGTTGGGCTGTTGGGATCGAAGCGGGTGAACCGCGCACTGGCAGGCCTTTGCGTGATGCCGCTGGCAACTGGGTCTGCAACGAAGGCGTGATCGCGCCAGATCAGATCGAAACGACAGCCGCGACGCTGCCTGCTGCGACCTGATGCACGCGGGGGTGATCATAACCGCCCTCGGGACGTTGGCTGCGTGCCAGCGTCCATTGCCCGCACAGGGGTTTGTTCAAACGGACGGGATTGTACCGCTAACGGTCGAACAATCCCTGCCTGACGATGTTTCTGCCTTCAGCGTCCTTCAACGCGACGGCTGCTATTATTACCCATCGTTCGACAGGCTTATCCTGATCGAAACAACAGCGGCGCCCGACGCCGCTGTTCAATGCAACGCATAATTTCAGAAAGTGACTTCCATGTTTTCCATCACACACAAAACACTTGCCGCCCTGACACTTGCCACCTTTGCGTCCGCCTGTTCCGGCCCTGTCGTGATCCCGGTAGGCCAACCAGAACCAGTTGAACCCGGCCCGATTGTTGCAGCAACCCAACCATTCCCGGCCGAAGTAACTGCAGCGCTGCCACCTGAAATCCCGGCCTCTGCCGTGAAAGTCCAAGATGGCTGTTATTTCTACCGCTTCGGCGACGACATCCGGCCCGTGTCCTTTGACGGCGTGAACCCGGTTTGTCCGACAGCAACCGCAGCTGCCGCTGCTGCTGCGCCACCCGCTTAACGCATTCTGACTGCAGGAGACCCCCAATGACCACCAAAGTGATAAAAAACGGCACCGTTGTCACAGCTGATCTGACCTACAAGGCAGACGTGCTGATTGAAAATGGAACGATTATTGAAATTGGGCCGAACCTGTCAGGTGACGAACAACTTGATGCCACCGGCTGCTACGTCATGCCCGGTGGCATCGACCCCCATGTGCACCTAGAGATGCCGTTCATGGGGACCTATTCCACCGATGACTTTGAAAGCGGCACCCGTGCTGGTCTTGCTGGCGGCACCACAATGGTCGTCGATTTCTGCCTGCCGAACCAAGGCGAAGGGTTGATGGATGCGATCAAGCGGTGGGACAACAAATCGACCCGTGCGAACTGCGACTATTCCTTCCACATGGCCGTGACATGGTGGGGCGAACAGGTCTTCAACGACATGGAAACCGTGATCAAGGATCGCGGGATCAACACGTTCAAACACTTCCTCGCCTATAAAGGCGCGTTGATGGTGAATGATGATGAACTCTTCTCATCCTTCAACCGCCTCGCTGACCTTGGCGGCATTGCGATGGTACACGCCGAAAACGGGGATGTGGTGGCGGAACTGTCCGCGAAACTGCTCGCCGAAGGCAACACAGGACCAGAGGCGCACGCCTATTCCCGCCCGACCCAAGTTGAAGGCGAAGCCACCAACCGCGCGATCATGATCGCCGATATGGCGGGCGTACCTTTGTACGTCGTGCACACGTCCTGCGAAGAGGCCCACGAGGCGATCCGCCGTGCGAAAATGCAGGGCAAACGCGTCTGGGGCGAACCGCTGATCCAGCACCTGACGCTTGATGAGTCAGAATACTTCAACAAAGACTGGGATCACGCCGCCCGTCGCGTCATGTCCCCACCTTTCCGCAATAAACAGCACCAAGACAGTCTGTGGGCGGGCCTTCAGTCCGGCACGCTGTCCGTCGTGGCGACAGACCACTGTGCGTTCTCAACCGAACAAAAACGCTTCGGCGTGGGCGACTTCACAAAGATCCCTAACGGCACAGGTGGTCTTGAGGACCGCTTGCCGATGCTCTGGACCCATGGTGTCGCAACGGGTCGCCTGACGATGAACGAATTCGTGGCGGTGACGTCGACGAACATCGCGAAAATCCTGAACTGCTACCCGAAAAAGGGTGCTATTTTGGTCGGGGCAGACGCGGATATCGTGGTTTGGGACCCGGAGAAATCCAAGACAATCACTGCAGGCAGCCAGCAATCGGCAATCGATTACAACGTCTTCGAAGGGAAAGAAGTCAAAGGCCTGCCGCGCTTCACCCTCACACGCGGCCACGTCGCGATCCACGACGGCGAAGTCCGCACACAAGAAGGCCACGGCAAATTCGTACAACGCGAAGCCAACACGCCAGTCAATCGGGCGCTGTCATCCTGGAAAGACCTAACTGCACCACGACCCGTACAGCGGTCCGGCATTCCGGCGACAGGGGTATAATCCAAAGCATGGCGCGCCCATTCACATCAATCGCGGTCGGGTACTCTGTGGCAATTCTGCCCGTCGCGATTCTTTTGGCGCTTATGACGTTGGTTCAAAATCTGCAAAATCCGGTCCCGGTCGAAGTTTCACAGATGGACTGGGAAATCCGGACAACAGCATTGGAAATGTTCATTGGTGCCTATTGCGTCGGATTCGTGGCCAGCTTGCCATTCTTCGCCGCCTTCCGTTGGCTGGCCGGAAGACGTGGACGTCTCCACTACAAAGCAGCAAGCGTAGATGGCGGGTTCACCGGTGTTATGGCGCTTGCCGCAATGATCTTCATGACAGATGCGAGCTTGGGCAGTGATGCGCTGTGGGTCACAGTTGTGTTTGCTGGCATCGGGTGTGCCAGTGGTGTTTTGTATTGGTGGGTTGAAAAGGCGTTATCAGGGCGCAATCAAACGACCCTATCTAACGAGGTTCCTGTATGAAATTTGCTTTAACCGCTTGCTTGTCTCTCGTGCCGTCTGTCGGCTTATCCCAAGTCTACGGCGATGCGGCTGGATGCGCTTGGCTCGCGGGGGAGCCTGTCGCGACGGATAGCCTTTACCTTTACGATCAGAACACGATCCAACGTGCCGAAAGCACATGCCCCGTCACTGGTGCCCTGCAAGTCGGATCAGGGGCCACAGTCGTAACCGTCGAATGTTCCGGCGAAGGCGACACGTGGGAAGATTACTACATGATCATGACCACTGCGGATGAAAACACTCTGCTTATCCACCCCGAAGCCTACCCCGAATTTGTAACTGAAATGAAGGTCTGTGTACCCCAATGACCAATCCGCCCATCCCCTTAGGCCGGACGATTTTCGAAGCTGGCATTTTCACGCAAGAAAGCCAGATCGTTGGCAAAAACCGCTTTGATGTTGAGCGTTGCATGGGGTTCAACGCAGGCCACCTGGCGCAGGGTTACACCGTCGCGCACCTGCAAATAGCGCCGAAATACAACGAT
Source organism: Rhodobacteraceae bacterium S2214 (assembly GCA_025141675.1). Lineage (NCBI taxonomy): Bacteria > Pseudomonadati > Pseudomonadota > Alphaproteobacteria > Rhodobacterales > Paracoccaceae > Rhodobacteraceae bacterium S2214. The sequence continues at coordinate 146,873 of CP081161.1, read as the reverse complement.
TGGACCTTCCGGCGGTACACCCAGATGCACGGACACGCCGCCGACTGGGACCCCGAAGAAATGGGCGAAGATACACGCACAGCCGAAGAGGCGCTGATCGCGAATGGCTACACTGTCGATACCATGAAAAACGAAGTCATGATGATGGAGTTTCACACATCCGGCCCGAAACGGTTGATCAAAATTATCCCGACCGTGAACCCCACCGCATGGCCGCAATACCCCGAATCCGCTGGCGCGCCGCAATGGATCTTGCATCACCCGCTCGCGATGACGGTCGCCGCTTTTGTCGGACCCCAAGACACCTATACGATCTGAAATAGAAAGAACGCGCATGCCCACAGTCGCCGAATTGGCCGCGAAACAACTAGGCTCTGGCCCGACAGGAACAAATCCTGCGGCAAGCGCTGTGATCACGGCCCGTAATCTGGATCTGACATTTCAGACAAACGACGGTCCGGTGCATGCGTTGAAAGACGTGAACCTTAATATCAACAAGGGTGATTTCGTCAGCTTTATCGGGCCATCGGGTTGCGGTAAGACAACATTCTTGCGCTGCATTGCGGGTTTGGAATCGCCAACGGCAGGCGACATTTCGGTAAACGGCATGACGCCGGATGAAGCGCGACGCGCGCGCGCCTACGGCTATGTTTTCCAAGCAGCGGGTCTGTACCCATGGCGCACAATCGGGGGCAATATCCGGTTGCCGCTTGAAATCATGGGCTTCGACAAGGCCGAACAGGCCAAGCGCGTTGAACGTGTGCTTGATCTGGTGGACCTCAACGGATTTGATCGCAAATTTCCATGGCAGTTGTCAGGTGGGATGCAGCAGCGGGCGTCGATTGCGCGCGCGCTTGCGTTTGATGCCGACATCCTGCTGATGGACGAACCCTTTGGTGCGCTTGATGAAATCGTGCGTGATCACCTCAATGAACAATTGTTGCAGCTTTGGGCGCGGACCGAAAAAACCATTGGCTTTGTAACCCATTCGATCCCAGAGGCGGTGTATCTATCCACCAAGATCGTCGTCATGTCCCCACGTCCGGGACGCATTTCTGACGTCATCGAAAGCACACTGCCCCGCGAACGCCCCTTGGACATCCGCGATAGTCCCGAATTCATCGAAATTGCCCACCGCGTGCGCGATGGACTGCGGGCGGGGCATCAAGATGATGCGTGAGATCATAGTGTTTCGCATAAATAAGACAGGGGGCCTCGCATGAAGTCGATCCTTCCGGTTTTAACCGTCATCGGCGCGATTCTGTTGTTCTGGATCGTTTGTGTTCCAATGATGAATATGCATTTGGTTGCGGATCAGGCGCAGCGCGACGAACTGGTCGTCACACCTGACACACCCGCCGCGCGCCAGGATTATTCGGGTGCGGGGCTTGTACTGCGCAACACACATTTGATCCCGCTGACCTACACCTTCGTGCGCCCCCGTCTGCCGTCACCGCATCAGGTGGCGGGCGAGATGTACGACACGATCATCGACAAGAAAATCACGTCGAAACGCAGTCTGGTCTACCACGGCTGGGTGACGCTCGCGCCTACTCTGCTTGGGTTCCTGATCGGGACCGGGCTGGGCATCCTTTTGGCTGTGGGGATCGTTTACAGCCGTGTGATGGACAAATCGGTGATGCCGTGGGCGATTGTCAGCCAAACCATCCCAATTTTGGCGCTTGCCCCGATGATTATCGTGGTCCTTGGATCAATGGGTATTCAGGGGCTTTTCCCGAAATCGATCATCGCGGCCTACCTGTCGTTCTTTCCGGTCGTGGTCGGCATGGTCAAAGGATTACGTAGCCCTGACGGGATGCAGCTCGATCTACTCCGCACATATAACGCATCGAAATCACAAGGGTTCTGGGCACTGCGTTTGCCAGCTTCTGCGCCCTATCTGTTCGCTTCGCTCAAGATCGGCATCTCGGCGTCACTCGTTGGGACCATCGTGGCTGAACTGCCGACAGGCGCAAAAGCAGGCTTCGGCGCGCGCATGTTGGTAGGCGATCAATACGGGCAACCGTTGGTGTCTTGGGCCGCGCTATTTGCGGCTGCATTGACGGCAGCGGCGCTCGTCGGACTATTCAGCCTCATCGAACGGATCACGCTGAAACGGATGGGGATGGCCGCGACATGATCGTTTTATATGCAATCCTGATTTGGGCCGCCGGATGGTGGTTGAATGTGAAGCTGGCCAATGGGCCGCAATCCGAAAACCCGATTGTGAAGGTACTTATCCCCGCGATCTTCGGGATCACTGTTGTGATCGTCTGGGAACTGCTGGTGCGCGGGTTTGACGTGAACCCCGTAATCCTGCCTGCGCCGTCATCCATCGGGGCGCGGTTGATGGTCGAAGGACCGCGGCTTTGGGCGGATTTCCAACAGACGATCATCAAAGGGGCGATGACCGGCTACATCATCGGCGGGCTGGCGGCGTTTGGTGTGGCCATCTTGGCCGACAGGTCCGATTTCCTAACGCGGGGCATCCTGCCGGTCGGTGGTTTTATGGCGGCCTTGCCGATTGTAGGAACTGCGCCGATTTTCGTGAAATGGTTGGGTAGCGATTGGGAATCCAAAGCAGCTGTTGTGGCCGTGATGGTCTTTTTCCCGATCCTCGTGAATACGGTTGCGGGGCTGAAAGACACCAGCGCGATGCAACGCGACCTGATGCGAACATATGGGGCAGGTTACTGGCCGACGCTGTTCAAATTGCGCCTGCCTGCGGCGATGCCGTTTATCTTTAACGGGCTTAAGATTGCGACCACTTTGGCGCTGATCGGGGCTATTGTTGCTGAATTTTTTGGCTCTCCCACGGTCGGGATGGGTTTCCGGATATCAACCAGCTTTGGTCAGCTTGCGCTGGACATGGTCTGGGCAGAGATTGTCATCGCAGCCCTTGCGGGTAGTGCGTTTTATGGCGCGATGACTTTGATCGAAAAGCGGGTGACGTTTTGGCACCCGTCTCAACGATAAGACGACGATAAAAACGACGCCAAAATGGCGCGCATTTATGAACAAGGAGAGAGACATGAACAAGATTATGATTGCGGCTGCAATGGCGGCTGGTATGGGCACATCCGCTTTTGCGGACGGCCACGCAAACACCGTAACGCTGCAGTTGCAGTGGGTGACACAAGCGCAGTTCGCAGGGTACTACGTCGCACTTGATAAGGGCTTCTACGAAGAAGAAGGCCTTGATGTGACTGTTCTGGCAGGTGGCCCAGACATTGCACCGCCACAGGTTTTGGCAGGTGGTGGCGCTGACGCGATGCTGAACTGGATGCCGTCTGCATTGGCCGCCCGTGAAAAGGGTCTGCCCGTTGTGAACATCGCGCAGCCGTTCAAAACATCCGGCCTGATGCTGACCTGCTGGAAAGACACCGGCATTGAAACTGTCGCGGATTTCAAAGGTAAAACCATCGGCGTTTGGTTCTTCGGCAACGAATATCCGTTCCTGTCATGGATGTCCCAAGAGGGCATTTCCACAGACGGCGGTGAGGATGGCGTGACGGTCCTGAAGCAAGGCTTCAACGTTGATCCACTGTTGAACCGCGAAGCAGATTGTATCTCGACCATGACCTACAACGAATATGGTCAGGTGCTGGACGCAGGCGTGAACCCTGATGAACTGGTCACGTTCAAGTACGAAGAACAAGGCGTCGCAACGTTGGAAGACGGCATCTACGTGCTGGAAGAGAACCTTGAAGATCCAGTGTTCGTCGACAAAATGGTCCGCTTTGTACGTGCGTCTATGGAAGGCTGGAAATACGCGGAAGCCAACCCAGAAGAAGCAGCTGGCATCGTTTTGGATAACGACGAAACCGGTGCGCAAACTGAGGCAGCTCAGGTGCGCATGATGGGCGAAATCGCGAAACTGACAGCGGGTTCCGACGGCACGCTTGATCCGGCGGACTACGAACGCACAGTGGCGACGCTGCTGGCTGGCGGGTCTGATCCGGTGATTTCTGCAGCTCCGGAGGGCGCATGGACACATGCGATCACGGACGAAGCGCTGAAGTAAGCAGGTTTTCGTTGAAATGATGCGCCTCGGTCTTCGGGCCGGGGCGTTTTTTGTTTGTGCGGGAGCCTCTGGCGGGGATTTGGAAAGACCCAAAGAAACCAGATGTCGCATTTGGACTGGCAAGCCTTTGCGATTGCGGCCTATCTGGCGCAAAGGAGAGCATATGGCTTATCTACTCGGCGTCGATACTGGCGGGACATATACCGATGCGGTCATCTTGGATGAAGCCGCTGACGCGATCTTCGCGACCGCGAAATCGCTGACCACGCGCCCCGATTTGTCCTTGGGCGTTGGGGCCGCGATGGATGCGGTGCTGGATACGATTGATCCGGCGGACATCGCTATGGTGTCGCTGTCCACGACACTTGCCACGAATGCGCTGGTTGAAGGACAAGGTGGGCGGGTTGCGCTGATCCTGATCGGTTTTGAAGAGGCAGAGCTGAACCGCGCTGGTCTGAATGACGCGTTGCGCGGTGATCCAGTTGTGTTTTTGGCGGGTGGGCATTCCCACGCCGGTGCGCCGCTGCATGACTTGACCGAGGATGATGTCGCGGCTGCCATCGCGGATTTACCGGATGGACTGACGGGTTTCGCTGTTGCCGCTAGTTTTGCCACCCGCAATCCTGAACATGAAATCATCGCGCGTGACACCCTTCGCCGCGCAACGGGTCTGCCTGTGACCTGTTCGCATGAACTGTCCCAAGCGCTGGGCGGACCGAAACGTGCCCTGACCGCTTTGCTGAACGCCCGCCTCATCGGGATGATCGATGGGTTGATCACAGCTTGTGAAACGCACTTGGCCGGACGCGGGATCAATGCGCGGCTGATGGTTGTGCGGGGCGACGGGGCGTTAGTGTCTGCTGACGTGGCGCGCGAAAAACCGATTGAAACGATCCTAAGTGGGCCTGCCGCGTCGATCGCGGGGGCCGCTTGGCTGACTGGCGAACAGAACGCTTTGGTTAGCGATATTGGTGGGACGACGACAGACGTTTGCCTGTTGCGCGACGGACGCCCGCAAATTGACCCGCAGGGCGCGCGCGTCGGTCCGTTTCGCACGATGGTCGAAGCGGTGGCGATGCGCACAAGCGGGCTGGGTGGCGACAGCGAAGTCCATGTCGTCGAAGGTTTGCAGGCTGGGCTGCGGCTTGGGCCGCGTCGTTTGATGCCTATCGCACTTGCCGCCACCCATTACCCCGACATCGTGCATCTCGCGCTTGATCAGGCGTTAAGTGTGGACCGTCCGGCGGTCGACGGTGGTCAGATTGTGATCCCGCTTTGGGCGACGTTTCCGCAAGGATTGGACCCGCGCGAAACCATCGTTGCAGAACGGCTGCGGCAAGGACCTGTACGTTTCGGAGAGGCCGTGACGACGCGGATGGAAAGCCCTGCGTTGATGCGCCTTGTTGGGCGCGGTCTTGTGATGCTGGCTGGGGTGACGCCGTCTGACGCGGCACATGTCCTTGGGCGCGTTGCGACGTGGGATGCTGACGCCGCCGAAAAGGCGCTGATCCTGTTTGCGCGCAAACGCAGCGGCAGCGGTGACAAGATCGCACCTGATGCGCAGCACTTGGCGCAGATGATTGTCGATCAACTGACAGCGCAAACTGTCGATTGCCTACTCGAGGCGGCTTTTGCCGAGGACCACCGCAATTGGGACATGGACCCCGCTGACCTGAGCCAGCACGTGTTGACCAAAGCCGGGCTCGATCAACACCGCGGGGTTATCGAGACGACCGTGAAGCTAGGCGTGCCCGTCATTGGCCTTGGGGCGTCGGCGTCGTCCTATTACGGGGCGGTCGGGGACAGGTTGAACACGCGCATGATCCTGCCGGAACACGCAGGCGTGGCGAACGCCATCGGTGCGGTTGTAGGGCAGGTCGCGATGCATGAAACGGGCACGGTCACCAGCAACGGGGTAGAACACTTTGCGACGCTTGGGCAAAGTTTCACGGACCAAACCGCTGCGATGACAGCACTTGAAGCACAGCTAAAATCGACAGCGACCGACAAAGCAAAAGCCGCCGGTGTCGAAGACATCAGGTTCACCATCAGCCGGGACATCAAAGAAGCCACCATCGAAGGGCAGCCCATGTTCCTTGAGGCAACCATCAAAGTTACGGCGCAAGGGCGACCGCGGATCGCCGATACGGCATAACCCGCCACTAACAGTTGTCTCACAATTCCGTCAGTTCAGTTGCGCGGATAGGGGGGATAGGTCAGAACAGCGGCATGATAGATGGCCGCGTTCGCACTTTAATTGATCCACCACTGAACGCCTTCGGGCGGTCGCTTGCCGCGCGCGGCGCGACTGCAAATGGCGTGACGCTTGCAGGTCTCGGGATCGGTCTGATTGCGGCCCTAATGATCTGCTGCGGCCTACCGGGTCTTGCGGTAGTGCCGCTTCTGATCAGTCGGATTGCTGACGGGTTGGACGGCGCGGTCGCACGTGCGACACAGAAAACGGACTTCGGCGGATACCTTGATATTGCTGCAGATTTTCTGTTCTACGGGATGATCCCGCTGGCATTTGTCGTGATGGACCCCCAATCAAACGGGCTGGCCGGTGCGTTTCTGCTGACGTCGTTCTACTTCAATGGAACGTCCTTCCTTGGCTTCGCGATCCTCGCGGAAAAGCATGACATGACGACACGGGCGCAGGGCGAAAAATCGCTCTATTACTCCAATGGCATTCTGGAAGGCACGGAAACGATTGTCTTCTTCGTGCTCCTTTGCCTGCTGCCTGCATGGTTCGTGCCAATGGCCTACCTCTTTGGGACAGCTTGCTTTGCAACTGGAATCCTGCGCATCTATGGGGCCCACCGGACCTTTTCGACGACGACCACTCACCATGAGGACTAAACTATGAAATACCTTGCCGTTCTTGCAGCTTTGACGCCCTTCGCGGCCTACGCTGACGTTGATCCCGCTGATTGGGATGCGGTCATTGCCGAAGCTGATGGGCAAACCGTCTATTGGAACGCGTGGGGTGGATCGACCAACACCAATGATTTCATCGCATGGGTCGGTGAACGTGTGTCCGAGGATTACGGCGTCACGCTCGAACACGTCAAACTGACGGACACGGCTGATGCCGTGACCCGCGTCCTGTCTGAAAAGCAAGCGGGCGAAAACGACGACGGTGCGGTCGACATGATCTGGATTAACGGCGCAAACTTCGCGGCGATGAAGGACGCGGACCTGCTGTTCGGCCCATACGCAGAACAACTTCCGAATTGGGCTTTTGTCGATGTCGACGGTAAGACTGTCCAGACAGATTTCACAGTGCCAACAGATGGTTACGAAAGCCCATGGGCGATGGCGCAGGTGGTGTTCGACTACGACACGGCAGACATTGACGCACCTTTGGCATCCATGAACGACATTCTGGAATGGACCAAAGCAAACCCCGGTCGTTTCACCTACCCACAGCCACCTGATTTCCTTGGCACGACGTTCCTCAAGCAGGTTCTGGTTGATATCCTGCCTGACCCGTCCGTTCTGCAGGTCGCGGCAACTGACGAAACCTACGATGACGTCACTGCACCGCTTTGGGCGTATCTTGATGAACTGACGCCAAATCTGTGGCGCGAAGGACGTGCATATCCGCCAACAGGCACCGCGATGTTCCCGATGATCGCAGATGGCGAAATTGATCTGTCGATTTCGTTCTCTCCAGGGGCGGCATCTGCTGCAATCGCGAACTTCGAATTGCCTGATACGGTGCGGACATTCGTCTTGGAAAAAGGGACAATCGGCAACGCATCCTTCGTCGCGATCCCTTACAATTCAGGGTCCAAAGCCGCGTCCATGGTTGTGGCGAACTTCATCATGTCACCAGAGGCACAGGCGCGCGCGCAAAACCCTGATCTGCTTGGCTACGGCACCGTTCTGAACATGGATGCACTGGACGCAGATGACCGAGCGCTGTTCGACGCGATTGAACTGGGCGTTGCGACACTGTCGCCTGCCGAACTAGGTACGGCTGTCGCAGAACCACACCCAAGCTGGATGACACGCATCGCAGACGACTGGGCAGGCCGCTACGGCGTTGCGCAATAAGCTATTGGCGGGGCTACATAAATGAAGTCCCGCCGTTTTCTACCAATCCTGCCCGCGCTGACGCTATTGGCGATGCTTGGGCCGGTTTTGGCGGGTCTGTACGGAACTGTTTTACCGGCATTCGGACACTTGCCAGCGGCAGGTGAAACGGGTCCAAACCTGAATGCGTTCCGCGCCCTGTTCGATTGGCCGGGCTTGGCAGACGCCGCGCGGCTATCGGTGACGACAGGTCTGCTGGCAACTGCGATATCGCTGTTGATTGTTATGCTCATCACCGCAGGTTGGTCCGGCACACCGGCCTTCCGCGCGCTCGAACGTCTACTGTCACCGCTTCTTTCCGTGCCCCATGCGGCAGCGGCCTTCGGTCTCGCGTTTCTCATTGCGCCATCAGGCTGGATCGCGCGTCTGTTTTCGCCTTGGCTCACAGGCTGGGACCGCCCACCCGACCTATTGATCGTGCAAGATGAATGGGGGCTGGCCCTGACGCTCGGCATGATCACAAAAGAGGTGCCATTCCTGTTGCTTATGACCCTCGCGGCGCTGGGCCAAGCTGACGCCGCGCGGTCCGTGACCATCGCACAGGCCTTGGGGTACAGCCGCATGACCGGATGGCTGAAAACGGTGTTCCCACGGGTCTATGCACAAATCAAATTACCGATCTACGTCGTGTTGGCCTACGCAATGTCCGTCGTGGATGTCGCGGTGATCTTGGGGCCGAATACGCCGCCCACGCTATCCGTCCAAATCGTCAAATGGATGTCCGACCCTGACCTTGCCATGCGTCTTCAGGCCGCCGCGGCCGCGCTTGTGCAACTTGGTCTTGTCATCGGCGTGCTCGCCTTTTGGTGGTGCGGTGAAAAGGTGGTAGCGGCACTGGGCAGGCGTTGGATCGCAGCGGGCGGTCGCGGTCGCGCAGACCGCGTGATCAGCGGCATCGCGATGGTGCTAGGCACGACATCCGCCCTCATGATCCTACTCGGCATTACGATCCTCGCAACATGGTCTTTCGCCGCACAATGGAGCTTTCCAAACGCGCTTCCCGATACCTTCACGTTGCGTTCATGGATGCGACATGGACCGGGGACAACCGACGCGCTGATCGAAACGGCGATCATCGCAATCACGACGACATTCATCGCCATCACGCTCACCATTGGCTGTCTTGAGGCCGAATGCCGTTACAATCTCAAGTTCGGCAAAATCGGCACATGGCTGCTATATCTACCGCTCCTCATTCCGCAAATCGCCTTCCTGCCGGGGCTGCAAACATTGTTCCTCAATGTGGGGGCCAGCGTCGGGCGTTGGCCGGTGATCGCGGCACACCTGATCTTTGTTTTGCCCTACGTTTTCTTATCGTTAGCTGATCCATTCCGCGCGTGGGATCCACGCATGGGTACCATCGCAGCAGCCTTGGGAAGCAGTCCGGACCGTATTCTGTGGCGGATCAGACTACCGATGCTTTTGCGCCCGATATTGACGGCAATGGCAGTCGGGATCGCGGTGTCAGTGGGGCAATATCTGGCAACATTGCTGATCGGCGGCGGGCGTGTTGCAACACTCACGACCGAAGCGCTGGCGCTTGCATCGGGGGGCGATCGGCGTGCAATCGGGGCATACGGATTGATGCAAACAGGTGCGGCACTGGTACCTTTTGCATTGGCGCTTTTGATCCCGACATTGGTGTGGCGGAACCGAAAAGGATTACGACATGGATAAAGGTTTGACGCTGTCGGACGTGCAGATCTACAAGGACAACAAACCCTTGGTCGGCGTGTCGCGGCACATCGCACCAGGCGAAGTTTTGACGATCATGGGTCCTTCTGGCGTCGGAAAATCGACGTTGCTTGCTTTTGTGACCGGTACGCTGGCATCTGGTTTTAAATCAACCGGAGCGGTCATTTTGAACGGCAAAGATATCACCGCAACGCCACCGCATCTGCGGCGCGTCGGTATTTTGTTCCAAGACGATTTGCTGTTCCCACATCTTTCTGTCGGGGCGAATTTGTCGTTCGGATTACCGTCCGGCGGCAGCAAATTGGCGCGCAACGCAAAGGTGGATGAAGCGCTGCAAGAAGTAGGCCTAGACGGTTTCGCAGATCGCGATCCCGCGACGCTTTCAGGTGGGCAAAAAGCACGCGTGGCATTGATGCGCATGCTGCTTTCCGAACCCTGTGCGTTGTTGCTTGATGAACCGTTCTCTCGGCTGGATACTGCGTTGCGCGCGCAGGTGCGCGAGATGGTGTTCGCGCGGGCCAAGGCGCGGGCGCTGCCGATCTTGATGGTCACTCATGATGCAGAAGACGCGCAGGCGGCAGGCGGTGACATCATCGTTCTCGAAGCAACCTAGATTTCGGTCCGCATACAGTCCCTCGGGCGTTAACACATTGTAACCGCAACGGGCGTTTTCCCCGCGGGGAAGGTTTCACCACGCCCAACCCGCCCGACGTGGAACACGACAAGCCAACATCGGTTTCAGGAACGGCGATCTAAAACGGTCCAAATCCAACGCTTCGTGTACGCCGGTGACGACTTCGCCATTGATTTGGGTTTGAACGGCGGACCGCGAATAGAATGGCGCATCTAGCATCGGCAGCACTTGTTTAGGCACGACGCCGACGTCGGCCCGCGTTGTGCGTTTGACCTGCCAAAGTGACCGTTTGAATGGCACTGCTGGCGGTGCGTCAATCAACTGCGCAGCGCCCGTTCGATCAAATGCAATTGCGGTATCAATGACAGTGCCATCGCGCCGTTGTGCATCATAGATACAGGTCGCACCGGCAGCAGTCGGATACCGTCCCCATGTCCAAAATGAAAAGTCTGTTTCAAGCGCACGTGTCCCGAAGTTCGCATCGAAATACCCGTGCCCGTCCCACTGCCAACCCTCCGCTTCCAGCGCCACTGATATGTCGCTATCTGGCGCAAATGGCCGCCAGATATGTGCGCCATCTTCGGTCAGCGCTAATTCGACCGATGTGATCGCTTTGGGTGTTACGGTGATTGTCCCTCGCACGCGTGACACAAGCGGTAAGCTGCTGATCTCGTTGATCGAAATGATCAGCTTATCACCATCCCAGTGCATCTCTGATGGGCCAACTTGCAGCGTGTCAGCGGACGTGCGCAGCGCGTCGCGCCCCCTGTCCGTCATGGTGAAACGCCCCCCCTTGCCATAGGTCGCAACGTTGATGCAGCAGTGGTTCGCGGGGTCACGCCGCCCTGACCATTTGTACCACGGCGAAAATACCGACCCGATAAAGCCGATGACGGATACGGCCTTTGTCCCGCACGCGCTTATGCCGTCGACATACCACCATGCATAGCCGTCTGGCGGAACCGCGAGGTCAAAGTAAGGTCGGTCATGATCGCGTCTGCCACGTGCCGCCCTGAGAGCGTCGCCATCGGCACCCCCGCCCCCGGATGTGCCCCGCCGCCGCACAGGTACAGCCCCTTGATCTGGGTGCGCGCCGTCGGACGTTTGAATGCCGCCATCATCCCGTGTGGGGACCGCCCGTAAAGGGACCCCAGACTGCCGGGAAACAACGTCGCAAAGTCTTGTGGCGTGGTCAGCGCGTCCACTGGTGGCGCGTGATCGAACGTGAGGCCAAATGCCTTTAACCTTTGGAAAGTCTGCGCGTGACATTCTGCGATCTCCTTTGGCGATTGCGACAGATCGGGGCGTGCGTTGCGAATAATCTCAAAACGGCCCGTACCTGTTTCGGGGTGGTCCTGCGAACACAGATAAAGGGTCGCATCATCAGGTGTGCGTCCGGCGGATAGGGCTTCAAATTCGGCGCGTTCTTTCTGTGCGAAAAACACCGTGTGATGCTCTAAAGGTAAGCCTTTCGGGGTCGCGGCAAAGGTATGAACATGTGCCGACAGGCTCCTTGGTGCGACGGACACTTCTGGCACGGCTGACGTGATTGCGTCGCCCAGCAGGCCCGTTTGCAAAGCGCGGGGATCGCCGTTGAAAATGACAGCGTCAGCACAGATGCGCCCTGTAGGGGTCTCGACGCCAGCGGCCCTTCCGCCTTGTTGGCTGATCCGCAATGCTGGTGTGTCGTAATGAAACGTCGCGCCTTTCGTCTCTGCTAGGGCCGCGACTGTCTGCGCGATCTGGTGCATGCCACCCTTGACCGACCAAACCCCTGCGGCTTCCGCATGCCAGATCAGCGAAAGAATGGCTGGCGACTGAAACGGTGATCCGCCGACATATGTGGCGTACCGGCCAAAGAGCTGCACCAATTTCGGATCGCTGAAAGAGTTGCGCAGCAATGTATGCAACGACTGGTGCGGGGCCATGTCAGCCACCAGTTTCGGTTGTCGCAAGACGCATTTCGCAAGAGTAATCGACTGCGGCGATGGATGCTGCATCATCGGTGCGTCAAAAGCCGAAAACAGACGCCTCGCGCGGTCTGAAAAAGTCAGAAATTCTTCGCGCGCGCGGATGCCGAAGGCTTGTTTGATCTGCTCGGCTGACGCGTCGATATCTGCCATCAGGTCAAGCGTTTGACCGTCGTCCCAATAGTGGCGCGCCAAGGTATCAAGTGGTTGTAACGTGATGTGGTCGCTTAGTGTTTCGCCCACATCCGCGAACAGATCTTCGAACACATGTTTCATCGTCAACACGGTTGGACCCGCATCAATCGGCCCCGCGGCAGACGGCACCGTCCGCATTTTCCCGCCCGGTCCGCTGTGGGTTTCCAACACCGTCACCTCATAGCCCGCGTGCGCCAACCGCAGCGCTGCGGCTAACCCGCCGATGCCCGCGCCTATGATGATGACCGATGGTGTTTTCATGACTGCTCCTGTCCAGAGTGTTGACTCGTTGCGGCAATATGTCCAGTTTAGTTTACATATACGCTGTCATGCGTAAGTGACACACGAGGGTATCATGAAGATAGCGGAACGGATCGACGCGACGATGGCAGACGCTATTCGGTCGGGGCAGGGCGGGGTCGCGCCCGCCAAATTGTCCGCTGCGCTGAACTATGCGGTCACGCCGGGTGGTGCGCGCATTCGACCAACGATCCTGACGTCGGTTGCTTTAGCCTGTGGAGACGACAGGCCTGCGCTAACAAATGCCGCTGGCGTGGCGCTTGAACTTATACATTGCGCCAGCCTCGTGCACGACGATCTGCCTTGCTTCGATGATGCGGACATGCGGCGCGGTAAACCCGCACTGCACAAAGCGTTTTCCGAACCGCTAGCGGTTTTGGCGGGCGATAGTTTGATTGTCATGGGGTTTCAGATTTTGGCCCGCGCTGCAGGCGATGTGCCACAGCGCACCTTAGGCCTGATCGATATCTTGGGCACCCGAACGGGAATGCCCTTTGGGATTTGTGCGGGGCAGGGATGGGAAAGCGAAGCGACGATTGATCTTTCCGCCTATCACCAAGCAAAAACAGGTGCATTGTTCATTGCGGCGACGCAGATGGGGGCGGTGGCCGCTGGACAAGAACCGGGACCATGGGAAGAATTGGGTGCGCGTATCGGCGAGGCGTTTCAGGTCGCCGACGATTTGCGGGACGCCTTGTGTGACGAGGCAACGCTGGGCAAGCCCGCAGGTCAGGATGATCTGCATGGGCGTCCAAATGCTGTTGCTGTTTACGGCGTGCAAGGTGCGATCCAACGGTTCGATAACATTTTGGGCGGGGCAATTTCGTCTATTCCCGCTTGTCCGGGGGAAGCCGCCTTGGCTCAAATGGTGCGCGCTTATGCGGATCGATTGGTTCCTGCAGATGCACGACGTCCGCGTGTTGCGGGCGAATAATGGCGGACACCGCATTTCCAGCCGATAAAGTGACCACGCAGAGCGGACCTAAGACCAGCCGCTGGTTGCGTCTTCTGGCGAACCCGAAATTCCAGACATGGGCGGCGCGTTTCCCGCTGACGCGGCGGTTGGTGCGGCGCGAAGGCGAGGCGATGTTTGATATCGTCGCGGGGTTTTGTCATGCGCAGATTTTGCAGGCCGTCGTAAAATTTCAATTGCCTGATTTGCTGCTTGAACAACCAATGCCAGCCGATGCGCTGGCATGTGCTTGCAACGTTCCGATTGAACGGATGATTGTCCTAATCAACGGCGCTGCTGCGCTAAAGCTGGTCAAGGTACGACGCGACGGCTTGATCGGTTTGACGAGCAGGGGGGCAGCGCTTGCTGGGGTGCCTGGTCTACAGGGGATGATCGCCCATCATGATGTCCTTTACCGTGATTTATCTGATCCAGTTGCGTTTTTTCGCGGTGAAACCGAAACAGAACTAGCCGCATTTTGGCCTTACGTGTTCGGCGCAGATGGTGCGACGGATGCGTCAGTCACCGCGCGCTATTCGGAATTGATGGCTGATAGCCAGTCGTTGGTCGCCGCCGACACATTAGACATTGTTCCGCTTAACGGGGTGCGCCGTTTGATGGATGTTGGCGGTGGAACGGGCGCGTTTTTGTCGGCTGTCGGCGCGCGCTATGGCGATATGAACCTGACGCTGTTTGACCTGCCTGCCGTTGCGCCTTTTGCGCAGGATCGATTCGATAAGCTTGGTTTGACCGGTCGCACGCGCATCGTTTCAGGGTCATTTCGCGACGATCCTTTGCCCGATGATGCCGACATGATCAGTCTGGTGCGGGTGCTTTACGATCACGACGACGACACAGTTCGGCGGCTTTTACGCGCGGTTTTTGCGGCGTTACCGGCAGCAGGACGGCTCCTGATTTCTGAACCGATGACGGGCGGGGTACAGCCGGAAAAGGCCGGAGACGCCTATTTCGCGCTGTATTGCATGGCGATGCGGACAGGACGCGCGCGGTCGTCTGCCGAAATCGCAGCGTTACTATCCGATGCAGGTTTCACAGATGTCCAAATCCCCCGTGCGAAGCGTCCTTTCATCACGTCCGCTGTCGTCGCTGTAAAGCCAGCCTGACACAAGCGATGTCCATAATGATTGACATAGTGATGTGTCAGGCTAAACTGACACAAAGACAAAATGTCGCATCGTGATTCACGCACCGCGACGGGGAGAAATAGTTGGAAACGCAGGCGGTTATCTTAAACGCACCGGGCAAGCTTGATCTTGATGTCGTGGGTATGACGCCGCCAACTGCGACCGATATTGTTGTCGCCGTACGCCATTCTGGCATCTCTACCGGTACTGAAAAACTGTTTTGGTCAGGTGACATGCCGCCGTTTCCGGGCATGGGGTACCCGTTGATCCCGGGCTACGAAGCGGCTGGTGAGGTCGTCGAGGCGGGTCGCGATTCCGGTTTTCGGGTGGGCGAACATGTGTTTGTGCCGGGTGCCAGTTGTTACGAAGGTGCGTTTGGTCTGTTTGGCGCTGCCGCGGCGACGCTTGTCACCGATGCGGATCGTGTAACGCGGATTGATCGCGGTCTGGGGGCTGCTGGCGCGTTGCTAGCGCTTGCC
Organism: Rhodobacteraceae bacterium S2214; assembly: GCA_025141675.1. NCBI lineage: Bacteria > Pseudomonadati > Pseudomonadota > Alphaproteobacteria > Rhodobacterales > Paracoccaceae > Rhodobacteraceae bacterium S2214. The sequence goes on along the minus strand of CP081161.1, from coordinate 131,381 downwards.
GCGACTGCGCGACATGCCATGGCTGGTGACGGAAAGGCCGTTCCTGACCTGATTGTCGGGCACGGTGTCTTGGGGCGGCTCTTGGCCCGTTTGACGGTTGCCGCCGGTGCGCCTGCCCCGATAGTTTGGGAAATTGATCCGGCCCGCATGCATGGGGCGGATAGGTACGATGTTGTGCGCCCCGAAGATGACGCGCGCCGCGACTACCGGTCGATCTACGATGCCTCCGGTGATGCCAGCCTGTTGAATGACCTGATGGGTCGTATCGCGAAGGGCGGTGAGATTGTTCTGGCGGGTTTCTATACGGCCCCGATCAGTTTTGCGTTTCCGCCTGCCTTTATGAAAGAGGCGCGTTTGCGGATCGCGTCAGAATGGGTCGCTGACGACATGGCCGCGACGAAGGCTTTGGTCGAAAGCGGGACGTTGCGTCTTGATGACCTGATCACGCACACCGACACGGCTGCCAATGCGCCGGACGCTTACACGACGGCGTTCACGGACCCCGCATGCCTGAAGATGATTTTGAATTGGAGCGCTGCATGAAGGATGAAATCCCGAACCTGAAGGACTACGACCAAGCGCTCCGTGATGAAGCGGCGGAGCCGTCGTTGGAAGTACCGCAGGGCGAACCAACCTCAAAAACGCAGATCATCGCAATCTACGGCAAAGGCGGGATCGGCAAATCGTTCACGCTCGCGAACCTGTCACACATGATGGCTGAAATGGGCAAGCGCGTGCTGCTGATCGGGTGTGACCCCAAGTCAGATACGACCAGTCTGCTTTTCGGCGGTAAAGCTTGCCCCACGATCATCGAAACCTCTGCGAAAAAGAAGATCGCGGGGGAAGAGGTCAAGATCGGGGATGTCTGTTTCAAACGCGGTGGCGTTTTTGCAATGGAACTGGGTGGGCCCGAAGTCGGGCGCGGTTGTGGTGGTCGCGGGATCATCCACGGGTTCGAACTGCTGGAAAAACTGGGGTTCCACGATTGGGACTTTGATTATGTGTTGCTCGATTTTCTGGGCGACGTTGTTTGCGGCGGCTTCGGTCTGCCGATTGCGCGCGATATGGCGCAGAAAGTTATTCTTGTAGGCTCTAATGATTTACAATCGCTATATGTTGCTAACAATGTCTGTTCGGCAGTCGAATACTTCCGCAAGCTTGGAGGTAACGTTGGGGTTGCCGGTCTTGTTATTAACAAGGACGATGGAACAGGCGAAGCGCAAGCATTTGCCAAAGCCGTAGATATTCCCGTTCTTGCGGCGATCCCGCAGGACGACGATCTTCGTAAAAAATCAGCAAATTATCAAATCGTTGGCACCAAACAAAGCCAATGGGGTGAAATGTTTGAAGGACTGGCAGAGGCCGTTGGCGTAGCCCCGCCCGTCCGGCCAACGCCGCTGGATCAAGACGGTTTGTTGGGCCTTTTCGACGCCAAAGATACCGGCGCGGATTACCAACTGATCCCAGCAACTGACGTCGATATGCGCGGTAAAAACGCAAAACCCAAAGAAAGCTTGGAGGTCATCTATGATGAAGTCTGAGTCTGAAAATGTAGATATCTCAAACATCTACGCGTTGTTGCTGCAAGCCATGCCTGAAATCGCGACGCGTCTGCAGCAAGATGATCGCGAAACCGAAAATCGGCCAGAAACACAGCGTGCCCATGACAGCTGATACAGACATCCAAGGTTATGACGTGGGCTATGACGCCGCCGGAAACGTGCAGATCACGGCTGACGACGGGCGGCCAAACGTCGATGAAACCACAGCCCTTCAAGGCGGATGCACTGCTGGCGCTACAACGATGAAAGCTGCCGCAGTCGCTGCCGGTCAATCCGAATTGCTGGACCAATTCGCCCGCGACTACCCGCAAGGCCCCCATGATCAACCGCAATCCATGTGTCCTGCCTTTGGGTCGTTGCGCGTTGGGCTGCGAATGAAACGTGTGGCGACAGTGCTGAGCGGGTCGGCGTGTTGCGTTTATGGGCTGACGTTCGTGTCCCATTTTTATGGCGCGCGACGGTCCGTGGGTTATGTACCGTTCAATTCGGAAACACTGGTGACGGGCAAGTTGTTCGAAGACATTCGCGCCAGCGTCCACGACATGGCCGATCCCGACAAATACGACGCGATTGTTGTGACGAACCTATGTGTGCCAACCGCGTCTGGCGTGCCATTGCGGCTTTTGCCTAAGGAAATCAACGGCGTCAGGATTGTTGGCATTGATGTGCCGGGTTTCGGCATTCCCACACACGCCGAAGCGAAAGATGTCCTCGCTGGGGCCATGCTTAGCTACGCACGTGAAGAAATTAGCGCAGGACCGGTCCAAGCGCCCGTTGGCGGAAAATCTGATCGGCCGACCGTCGCCCTGTTAGGTGAAATGTTCCCTGCGGACCCTATGATGATTGGGGCGATGTTGGCCCCGATGGGCCTTGCGGCTGGTCCAACCGTGCCGACACGCGAATGGCGTGAATTATATGCGGCACTTGATTGCGGCGCAGTTGCCGCGATCCATCCGTTTTACACCGCGTCGATCCGCGAATTTCAGGCGGCAGGTCGCCCGATTGTTGGGTCCGCACCTGTCGGCCATGACGGGACGGCAGCGTGGCTCGCGGGGATTGGTGACGCGTTTAATATCAAACCGGATCAAATCGCAACCGCGCAGAACGCGTTTTTGCCTGCAATCAAAGGCGCATTGGCTGGTGCCCAGATCAACGGAACAATCACGCTGTCCGGTTACGAAGGGTCCGAACTGTTGGTGGCCCGCCTGCTAATCGAAAGCGGCGCGCAAGTGCCATATGTCGGCACGGCCTGCCCGAAAACACCTTGGTCTGCTGATGACGCAGCATGGCTTGAAGCCAAAGGTGTCACCGTGAAATTCCGTGCGTCGCTCGAGGATGATCTGGCTGCAGTTGATGCGATTAAACCCGACCTTGCGATTGGTACAACGCCTGTCGTCCAGCACGCCAAAGAACGCGCCATTCCGTCGCTTTACTTCACGAACTTGATTTCCGCGCGTCCTTTGATGGGGCCTGCCGGGGCAGGGTCGCTTGCGCAAGTGGTCAACGCGGCCATCAACGGCGCAGAGAAATTGAACAAGATGAAGGCGTTCTTTGAAGGTGTCGGCGCGGGCGACACAGCTGGCGTTTGGTCAGGCAGTCCGAATTTGCGCCCTGATTTCCGTGCCGCACATCAAAAGAAGATCGACAAAGCAGCCCGCGTCGCCAAAGCGCAGGAGATGATCTGATGCTTGTCACCGATCATGATCGCGCGGGCGGATATTGGGGCGCTGTTTACGCATTTTGCGCCGTCAAAGGCCTGCAAGTGGTAATCGACGGCCCAGTCGGCTGCGAAAATCTGCCTGTGACGTCCGTCTTGCATTACACCGACGGCCTGCCGCCGCACGAATTGCCGATTGTTGTAACGGGTCTTGGCGAAACCGAGATGGGCGAAGGCACCGAAGAAGCGATGAAACGCGCTTGGGATGTGCTTGATCCCGCTTTGCCCGCCGTCGTCGTGACAGGATCAATTGCAGAAATGATCGGTGGTGGGGTCACCCCGCAAGGCACAAATATCCAACGGTTTTTGCCGCGCACCATTGATGAAGATCAGTGGGAATGTGCGGATCGTGCGATGACGTGGATCTTTACGGAATTTGGCATGACCAAGGGTCGGATGCCGCCGGAAAAGAAGCGCGACGAAGCCGCAAAGCCGCGCGTGAATATCCTTGGGCCGATGTATGGCACATTCAATATGCCGTCCGATTTGGCAGAGATACGGCGTCTGGTCAAAGGCATCGGCGCCGAGATCAACATGGTCATGCCGCTGGGTGCGCATCTGGCTGAAATGCGCAATCTGGTGAATGCGGACGTCAACATCTGCATGTACCGCGAATTCGGGCGCGGGCTGTGTGAAGTGTTGGGCAAACCCTATCTGCAAGCACCGTTTGGTATCGATTCAACGACGAAGTTTCTGCGCAGTTTGGGCGATCTTACGGGCCTCGACCCCGAACCGTTCATCGCGCGTGAGAAGCATTCGACGATCAAACCCGTCTGGGATTTGTGGCGATCCGTTACGCAGGATTTCTTTGCGACTGCTGAATTCGGCATCGTCGCGTCCGAAACTTACACGCGTGGCATCCGCAATTATCTTGAAGGCGATCTTGGGTTTCCCTGTGCGTTTGCAGTGTCACGCTGTCGCGGCAAGAAGACCAACAACGACGAAGTCCGCAATCTGATCCACACAAAGCGGCCCTTGGTTGTTTTAGGGTCGATCAACGAAAAAATGTATATGGCAGAAATGAAAGCGGGCTTTGGGCCTGCGCCGAATTTCATACCTGCCAGTTTTCCCGGCGCGGCGATCCGGCGACATACTGGGACGCCTTTCATGGGCTACAGCGGTGCGACGTATCTGTTGCAAGAGGTCTGTAATGGGCTGTTTGACAGCCTGTTCCATATCCTGCCGCTGGCCACGGATATGGACGAAACGGATGCCACTTTGACGCCTTTGCGGCGCGATTTTCCTTGGGATGCAGATGCGCAGGCCAAGTTGGATCAGATCGTAGCATCGCATCCAATACTCACACGAATTTCCGCAGCGAAAACGCTGCGTGATGCGGCTGAACGGGCCGCTCTCGATGCAGGGGCCGACCGCGTGGTTCTGGAAACTGTCGAGACATTGCAGACTTCAACGGGAGGACGATCATGACCGATTTCACCACAGATGCGCCGCTGGTGCGCGAAAAGACGGCCCCGCCGACGCGTGAATACTACGTCTATTTCGGCATCATCTTTCTGGCGACATTGCCGCTGTCGGCTTTGACGTGGACGCTGACCGCTGCGCGTCAAATGGCCTTTCCGGACAAAGGCCCAGTCGCACGGGCATGGACCCAAGCCCGCATCATTACGCCGCATATTTTCTCGGCCTGAGATCACTGCGCATAGTTTCGTCGTCCCCCCTCGGTACGGCGGATTAGGGCAGGGGATGAGCCCCTGTCGTAACCCAGCCGCGGGGGGTGCGCGGTGTCAGAACCAATATTTGGAGACAAAACATGGCTGACAAATCTGACCTGTCTTTCACAGGTCTCACTGACGAGCAGGCCCAGGAGCTGCACTCAGTCTATATGAGCGGTTTCGCGATCTTCACGATCGTCGCGGTCGTCGCTCATTTTCTGACGTACATCAAGCTCCCTTGGTTTGCTTGGGGTTAAGGAGACCTATCGATGGCACAGTTCTATAAGATCTGGTTGGTATTCGACCCGCGCCGCGTGTTCGTGGCACAGGGCGTATTCCTATTCTTGCTAGCTGCGATGATTCATCTCGTCCTGCTCAGCAACCCCCAGACAAATTGGTTCGAGCGCGCATTCGCAGTTGAAGCTGCTGAATAAGCGCCTCGTGATCCTTCAAAAAAGCTGCGGGCGGACAACATCTGCCCGCCCGTAGCAAACACCAATGAAGAGAGCGACAGGACAGGCCCGGCGTGGCCGCGCGGCCTGTCATGGATGGAGTAAGACACATGGCGCAACTCAGTTTTGAGAGAAAGTATCGCGTCAAGGGCGGCACCTTGTTGGGTGGGGACCTGTTCGACTTCTGGGTTGGCCCGTTTTACGTGGGCTTCTTTGGGGTCACCACGTTCTTTTTCGCTGTCCTTGGGACGATTTTGATTTTTTACGGGGCCAGCCAAGGCCCGACGTGGAACCCGTGGTTGATATCAATTAACCCGCCGCCGCTTGAATACGGTTTGGGTGCCGCACCGCTATTGGAAGGCGGCTTGTGGCAGTTGATTACGATTTGCGCTGTTGGCGCTTTTAGCAGCTGGGCGTTGCGCGAAGTTGAGATTTGTCGCAAATTAGGCATGGGAATACATGTTCCTTTAGCATTTAGCGTCGCAATCCTTGCCTACGTAACACTCGTCGTCATCCGTCCGGTGTTGCTGGGCGCATGGGGGCACGCGTTCCCATACGGTATTTTCAGCCATCTTGATTGGGTGAACAACGTGGGCTACGCCTACGGCAACTTTCACTACAATCCGGCCCACATGATTGCGATCTCGTTCTTCTGGATCACGGCTGTGGCGTTGGCGCTGCATGGATCGCTGGTCTTGTCCGCTGTGAACACGCCGAAGGGCACAGTGATTAAATCACCTGATCACGAAGACACCTATTTCCGCGATCTGATCGGCTATTCGATCGGGCCATTGGGTATTCACCGGCTTGGCCTTTTCCTCGCGTTAAGTGCTGGGTTCTGGTCGGCGGTCTGCATCGTGATTTCAGGCACCGTCTGGTTCGATGTGTGGGCTGACTGGTGGTATTGGTATGTCGACCTGCCGTGGTGGGTCAATCTGGAGGGCGGCATCAATGGCTGAGTATCAGAACATCTTCACGCAAGTTCAGGTTCAAGGGCCTGCTGAAATGGGCGTCTCTGGCGGTGCAACCACCGACAGAGAACGGACCAAAAGTGCGGGCTTTTCCACCATCGCTGGGTGGTTCGGAAATGCCCAATTGGGTCCCGTTCATCTTGGGTCATACGGGCTTGTTGCGGTCGTATCTTTTGCGGCGTGGTTCTTCATCATCGGGATGAATTTCTGGGCGCAGGCGGGTTACCACCCCGGTGTCTTTGCCCGCGACCTGTTCTACTTTTCACTCGAACCGCCCGGTCCTGAATATGGTCTCGGGTTTGCGCCCCTCGCCGAAGGCGGTTGGTGGCTGATCGCCAGCTTCTTCTTTCTCGTCGGCTGCTGCACATGGTGGATCCGGACGTACAATCGGGCCGCAGCCCTTGGCATGGGGATGCACGTTGCTTGGGCCTTTACCGCCCTTTTGTGGTTGATCTTTGTGTTGAACCTGATCCGGCCGATCATGATGGGCAGTTGGTCAGAGGCAGTGCCTTACGGCATCTTCAGTCACCTTGATTGGACGAACCTGTTCTCCATCACGCACGGCAACCTGTTTTACAATCCGTTCCACGCGCTTTCGATTGCGTTCTTGTACGGATCAGCCCTGCTGTTTGCGATGCACGGCGCGACGATCCTTGCGGTCAGCCGTTTTGGTGGGGAACGCGAAATCGAACAGATCGTGGATCGCGGAACAGCGTCTGAGAGGGCCGCTTTGTTCTGGCGCTGGACCATGGGCTTTAACGCCACGATGGAAGGTATCCATCGTTGGGCTTGGTGGTTCGCCGTGCTGACGCCATTGACTGGCGGGATCGGCATTCTGCTGTCCGGCACGGTTGTTGAAAACTGGTTTGTCTGGGCGCAAGTCCACGGCTTTGCCCCTGTGAATTAAGGAGAAACGCAATGAGCGACGATAATGATATCCTTGGCACGGACGGGCGCAGTCGACTGACAGCCGACATCACCTTTTTGATGCTCAAGGGTGGGGGGTACGCCTTGGTATTTTGCCTCGCACTTTGGTTGTTGTTCGCAGTCTTGGTTGGCATCAGCAAGGTCTTGCCGGAAGACAGCAAATTCAATCCTGATCCTAACTTGCAAGGGTCGCTTGCTCTGCCCACGGCACCCTTGCTGATCACGTAAAGCATTGGTCGCGGGCGGCGCAGATGCCACCGCCTGAGACCTACGCCGTCGGGCCACCCTCCCTGGTCGGTCCGTCTTGAGAGGGTCCACACCCTTTCAGTTCCCTCCTGTTGGCTACAGGATCTTGGCGTCGCAGCTTTAGGTTTCTATTGGTGCGGCGCCTTTTTCATTGCGAAAGGTGGCTCCAATGAACCGTTTTCCGACGCTGTTCCTCGATAAAATCGCAGGCCCCGCTGACCTGAAAGGGTTGCCTGATAGCGCTTTGAAATCGCTCGCCGACGAAGTGCGTAACGAAGTCATCGAAGCTGTATCGCAAACTGGTGGCCATCTTGGATCGTCATTGGGCGTGGTGGAATTGGCCGTCGCGATCCACGCGGTGTTTGATACCCCGCGGGACAAATTGGTCTGGGACGTTGGGCATCAGTGTTACCCCCATAAGATACTGACGGGCAGGCGTGACCGCATGACGACACTGCGCCAAGAAGGCGGACTGTCTGGTTTCACAAAACGCGCCGAAAGCGACTATGATCCATTTGGCGCGGCGCATTCCTCGACCTCAATTTCAGCCGCCCTTGGATTTACTGTCGGGCGGGATATGGGGATGCCGACGGGTGACGCAATTGCGGTCATCGGCGATGGATCAATCAGCGCAGGCATGGCCTATGAAGCGATGAACAACGCGGGTTCTGAAGGGCGGCGCATGTTTGTCATTCTCAACGATAACGAGATGTCGATCGCGCCACCCGTGGGTGCGATGTCGAAATACATGTCGTCGCTCTACGCATCACCTTTGGGCGATATGCATCGTATGGCCGAAGGGTTTGAGGCCGCTCTTCCTGGTCCAATCCGTGACCACGCGCGACGGGCACGGCAGTTGGTCACTGGTGCGACGGGCGGGCAAAGCACGCTATTCGAAGAGCTTGGTTTTTCTTACATCGGTCCAATAGACGGCCATGATATGGACCAAGTGTTGCAAGTATTGCGGACTGCCAAAACACGGGCAACGGGCCCTGTTTTGATTCACGCCTGTACAGTGAAAGGCAAGGGGTACGCGCCTGCAGAAAGCAGCAATGATAAATACCACGGTGTGTCCAAATTTGATGTTGGCACTGGGCAGCAGGCGAAATCCCGTCCTAATGCGCCAAGTTATACGAAGATTTTTGGAGGCGCATTAACCGTTGAGGCGCAGCATGATCCTACAATTGTGGCAGTGACTGCGGCAATGCCGTCCGGTACCGGCCTTGATATCATGGCCAATTCATTCCCCAAAAGGGTCTTTGATGTCGGGATTGCCGAACAGCACGGGGTGACCTTTGCAGCGGGAATGGCTGCCAGCGGGTTGAAACCATTTTGCGCGATCTATTCCACCTTTTTGCAACGGGGATACGATCAGGTTGTGCATGATGTTGCGCTGCAAAATTTGCCCGTACGCTTTGCGATTGATCGGGCGGGATTGGTCGGGGCGGATGGGCCGACCCATGCGGGTGCCTTTGACATCGGCTATCTGACTGCCTTGCCCAACATGGTGGTCATGGCTGCTGGCGATGAAGCAGAACTGATGTCGATGGTGCGGACAGCGGCCGCCCACGATACCGGCCCTATTGCATTCCGATATCCGCGTGGCGAAGGCGAAGGTGTCACTTTGCCCGCACGCGGCGAAGTTCTTGAAATCGGCAAAGGGCGCATTTTGCAGCAGGGCGAAGACGTTGCGATTTTGTCGTTCGGGGCGCATCTCGGTGAAAGCAAAAAGGCCGCACGAATGATTGAGGCGCAAGGGTATTCAGTCACAATTGCTGATGCGAGGTTTGCAAAGCCGTTGGATCATAAAATGATCACCGACTTAGTGCGGCAACACCGGGCGCTGGTGACTGTCGAACAAGGCGCGAAAGGCGGGTTTGGCGCGATGGTCCTTCATCTGCTGGCCAATGACGGGTTTCTTGATGGGCGTTGCCAAGTGCGGACCATGACTTTGCCAGATCGCTTTATTGATCAAGCTGCGCCAGATGCGATGTATGCCGACGCAGGGTTGGCTGCCGTCGATATTGCTGCGTCAGGGCTGCAAGCGATGGGGCAGCGGGCGCATCGTGGTCGTGCGTCGGTTTCTAGCTAGCTTTCCGAAAAGTGAAGTCAGTGGGTGCCAAATATCGCAATGCGTCTTCGCAAAGTGCGATGTTATGCGCAGATCCGGTGACGGCTGCTTCGGTATTGGCTTTGATTTGACTGACATCGCGCGTCAACGACGCAAAGTTGGGAAGCTGGGCAGCAATGTTGGCGCGGAAGCTGGATAACTGTTGGCCAAGCCCGTTGATTTCCTGTTCAGCGCCTTCCGCGACTAGAACGCTGCTATCGGTCTGTGAATATGCCTGCCGCAGTCGGGTTTCCACGCTGCTCACCTGACTGGTTAGTCTTTCAAGCGTATCTTCTAATGTCCCCAAGACATTCGCAATCGTTGCGGTGTCGATGTTCGATTGTTCAGCCAGCGCACGTACTTCTTCAGCGATAACGCTAAAACCCCTTCCGGCATCACCTGCGCGTGCTGCTTCAACAGATGCGTTCAGCGACAAGAGGCGCACCTTCATACCCAATTCGTTCAGTGCTGCGGTTGCGTCCTTTACAGACGCAAACTGAGCCGAAAAATCACGCGCGATTGCAATAAACTTGGTCACGTCTTCAACAACATTTGCGGTGTCTTGGCGCAGATCGCTGATGCTGGTTGTTACCTGATGTGCATTGGTCTGTACGGTTTGAATTGCGGACGAAGTGTTGTCCGCATCTGCGCTAAGATGGCTCACATCGTCATTTATTTTTGCGCACCTCTGAATGAGATCATCAATGAATTGCACCCGTTCAGTCGATGATGTGTTCACGCGCAAGGCATTGCTTTTAATCTCTGAAATTGTCGCCTGTGCATTGGCGAAATCAAAGGTCGGTTCGGGTTCAGCTGGGGGTGCGGGCACAGCAAATTCAGGCTTGAGTATCAATGTTTCAGGTTGATCAGGCGCAATCTTATCTGACTGCGCCTGGCCTGCCCAAACAGTTGCTATAGCAACCAGAAATGGCATCGCAGCCGCCATACCGATCTGAAGCCAATCCAACGTCGTAGCGTCCGTCAGGGCGTCAAATTGAGTCAAAGCGGTCGAAACCACAGATGCTAGAACGGAATAGAGCAGCGCGTAAAGAAGGATGTCGTTAGATATTCTTGGCACGGGGAATCACCTGAATTAGGACAATTTTGGTGATAATCCTTTTGAAACCATAAGGTGGCGTTAACGGCCTAACCGACACGCGCCATATCGCCGAAAATAAGCGACATATGATCTGCTAAATAGATCCGCAGCCATGGCGTATATTTATCGGGATGCCGTTCGACCTCTGCGGCTAGATCGTAGATATCAACCCAACGCGTCGCCATGACTTCATCCGGGTTCGGCGCAATGTTCAAATCCGACTGTGCTTCAGCCACGAATACCGCCACGACTTCGTGTTCGATGAGGCCGTCACCGACATCCGCACGGTATTCGATGGTGTCTTTGTAAACCGGAAATAGACCCTTAATACCAAGCTCTTCGTCCAGACGACGCACGGCGCAATCGGCGTCGTTTTCGTCCCAATCCGGATGGGTGCAACACGTATTCGCCCACAGGCCCGGCGTATGGTATTTGTGCATTGCGCGCTGCTGGATCAGAACGCGCCCTTGGTTCATGACAAACACACTCACGGCCTTATGCTTTAGCCCGCGCACATGTGCGTCCAGCTTTTCAACAGGCGTCAATGTGCCGTTTACCCAGGCCGGGATCATGATCGTCATGTGCGCAGTACGGAAACCAGTCCAGAGAGATGTGCCAAGTTTTTCAGTCCGATTTTTAAATGGGCCATTGGGCGGGCCTTCACAAGCTTCTTGTTCATATAAGCCTCAAAGGTCAGCTTTTGCACGTCGACATCATGACACAGGGACACAAAACGTTCGCGGCGTTCGTCGGAACGATAATACGCATTTTGCATCGCACCCAAAACCCTGAACACTTGCTTATGTTCGCGCATGAACAACTTCCGCGCCAGTTGCAGGTCTTTGACGCGTCCGGACGCCAGGCTGGCCGCAGCAGCCGTCGCCGCAACACGTCCCCCGACCATAGCGTAATAAATGCCTTCGCCAGATGAAGGCGCGACAACACCGGCGGCATCGCCAGCGAGCACAACATCCTTGCCATTGTCCCACCGTTCCAAGGGTTTCAAAGGGATCGGCGCGCCTTCTTTGCGGATGGTTTTGCAGTCCGTCAGTCCGGCGGTTTCGCGCAAGGATGCGGTTGCAACTTTCACGTCAACAGACTTGATCATTGACCCCATTCCGATGCTGGCCTGCCCACCGTGCGGGAATATCCAGCCGTAAAAGTCAGGCGAAATCGCGCCATCATAGATCACATCGCAGCGCTCCGGATCGTATGTTGCTGTCTTTTTCGGTGCTTCAATAATCTCGTGGTAGGCAATGACATAAGGGATTTTGTCACCGCCGGGGACTTCGGCTTTGGCTACATTGGACCGCGCGCCATCCGCGCCAATGACAAGTTTGGTTGTTAGTTTCGTGGTATTGCCGCTGATTTTGTCGCGGAACAGAACATGCGTACCCTCCGCATCACGTTCAATTTTTGTAAATGTTCCCGTGTAAGGATGCACGCCAGCGGCGACCGCGCGTTTGCGCAGAAAGGGGTCAAAACTTTCGCGATCCACCATCCCTACAAAGCCGTTTTCAATTGGGATATCGACGTGGCGTTGCGTCGGGGAAATCATGCGAGCCGTATTCACTTTGGCGACGATCATGTCGTCTGGGATAAAGAAATCAGCGATTAGGCGTGGTGGGATTGCCCCGCCACACGGTTTGATCCGTCCATCACGATCAATCATCGCGACCTTGTGCCCAGACCGTGCAAGGTCTTCAGCTGCGGTCGCACCAGACGGGCCACCGCCAACAACAACAACGTCATATGTCATGATTATTCCCCCGGAACCATTGCAGCCCGTGGCGGGTTGCGGTCCATAATTTTTGCAGCCATCAATGTGGCCGCGATGAACAATGCGCCTTCAAATATGAAAACGAATCCAAACGCTTGGGCGTCTGTCGTTGCAAGGCGCAACAAATCGACCATCGCCGCACCAATCAGGCCGCCAAATCCGGCGGCGACAGCCTGTGCCGCCCCCCAAAGACCCATGCGGGTGCCTTCGCGTTGTGTGTGGCCTTCGCCTGCCAGTGCCATCATCGACCCAATGGCCGAGACCGCGAACATGCCGTTAAAGAACCCGAGCGTTACGACCGCTGGCATCAACGGCGCACCCGGCCCGATAGGGCCAAGCAAGGTGATCACGGCTAATGCTGCGGCCGATCCCATACAGCCCGCCATGACCCAATTGCGCAATGATCCGCGTTTGAACCCCGTTGCAATGATCCCGACTGTCAGCATCCCGATGAAAACGCCGCCGTTCTGCGCCCCTGACAAGGACGTCGATTCACCCGGCGTGAAGGCAAAAACCAAACCAGCATAGGGTTCGAGGATCAGTTCTTGCATGAAATATGCGGTCATCGACAGAAAGACGAACAATGTGAAGTTTCGGGCTTTTGGTTCCGACCAAACGTCGCGCATGCCATCCCAAAACGGGGTTGCGTCAGGCGTGCGCACAATCGCAAGCCTTCTTTCGATGCCCCAAACGGCGAGCATGGTGATTACGACTGCTCCGGTCACTACAACGCCCACGATTTTCAGCAAAAGTGCGGGCGTGTATGGATCGAGCAGAGTGCCGACGACGCCTGCCGTCACGGCGATTCCAAAGATCATCATGAGCCATGTAATTGTCGCGGCTGCCGCCCTACGCATGGGTGCAGTCGTCGTCGCCAATAGCGCCAAAAGCGATGTGCCCGATGCACCAACGCCAAGCCCGATCAATGCGTAGGCAACGATCGAAAGCGCCATCCCAAATGCAAAAGATGTGGCCAATACTAACACGCCAACTGCTGCGAGCATTGCGCCTGCGGCCAAAGCAACCATCCCGCCAATGATCCATTGCGTGCGGTGTCCGCCTGCGTCCGATGCGAACCCCCATTTAGGTCGCGTCATTTGGATGCCGTAATGCAGCGCAACCAGTAAACCGGGCAAAACGGCAGGCAGCGATAGCTCGACAACCATCAATCGGTTCAGCGTGGATGTGGTCAACACAACAATCGACCCAAGCGCCATTTGCACGATGCCAAGTCTTACAATCTGAAGCCATGATAATGTCATTCTAAATGCCCCGCAGTGCAAAGGCGGCGATCATCATGCCGCTGATGTAAAAGAGAATTCCCATGCCTTGATACCAAGGGGTTCGCCCTTCAGGGTCGCGCAGCAGCACCTGCATGGCACCTATTTGAATGCCCAGCATGGCGACGACACCAAGCGCGTGGAACGGTTGATCCCAGATGATCAGCAACGCGATCACAGCGACTTGGGGCGCGACCATAACGATACAGGCGATCCGCGCAGCTTTGTCTGCGCCCAACATCACAGGCAGCGATGAAAGACCCATCTGGCGATCGCCGCGAATGGCCTTGAAATCGTTCAGCGTCATGATCCCATGCGCGCCGATCCCGTAGAGCAGTGCGATCAGCAGTACCGGCCCGCTTGGGGCACCAGCGGACATAACCGCAGCCCCCGTGACCCAAGGCAACGTTTCGTAGGCAAGCCCGCACAATCCGGGGCCCCAGACGCCGGACTTCTTCGCCCGAATAGGCTCTGCGGAATATGCCCATGCAGCGATAACCGCGAGGATCGTTGCGCCAAACCCCCAAGGCCCCAGGAGTGACCCGACCCAAAGTGATAGAACCGTCATAAAAAGGGCGATCCACAGGCCCCACGTTCCGGGGATGCGTCCGGACGGAATGGGGCGATCCGGTTCATTGATCGCGTCCACGAAACGGTCGCACCAATCATTCGCGGCTTGGGACATGCCGCACACGATTGGACCAGCAAGCACAATGCCCAAGATTACCAGACCCCAATGCCCCGAAGGAACCGCGCCTGCGGACACAACACCGCACAGGTAAGCCCACATAGGCGGAAACCATGTGACGGGTTTGATCAGTTGCAACACCGCGCGGGGCTGCGGGTATCGCCGTGTGGGCGAGATCTGTAAGGTGGTTGTGACGCTCATGTGTCAATTAAAGTGGACATATTGAGTCTATGCAAGTGTAAATTGAAGTTTACACATGTCGCCCGCAACGCGTCCTTGGTCCAGCCTGCTTGATCGCAAAGCGATTTGTGGACACAGTGGGACGTCACTGTTTTAGGTTTTGTCATGTCTCGTTCTACATCACCGACTGCGTTTTTCTTCCATGCGGATGCGATCGAAGGCGATGGGCGCGACCTTGTTGGTCGCCGATCTGCGGGACAATCGTTTCTGCGCGGCTACCTTGATCATGCGGCTGACAATCCGGTGCGTGTTTTGGCGCAAACGAAACGCGATATTGAAACGTTTCAGACCGTCGCACGCAATATGGGGTCGCAAAGCGATATTGACGGGCTGACGTTACGCGGACGCGATGACTTTGCCCGTTTTGGCACCGTCTTTTTTCCGGGTCCGGGCTATCTTGATGCGGCGTGGCGCAGGCAACATCTGGATGTATCGGCCTGTTCGCTCGTGGGGATCACGCATACGGTGTCGACCAAGCGGGTGATGGACAGCCTGTTTCATCTGATGTTGCAGCCGATCAAACCGTGGGATGCGCTGATTTGCACATCGCGTGCCGTGCAATCAGTGGTGCAAACGCAATTGGATCAGCAGGTCGATTACATCAAAGCGCATTTTGGCGCGTCGCGCGTGACAGTCCCACAGTTGCCAGTGATCCCGCTGGGCATTCATGCGGCGGATTTTGCAAATGAACCTGACGCAAGGGCAACGCTCCGCGATACGTACGGTGCAACCGAAGACACCGTCGTCGTCATGTCGATGGGCCGCCTGACAGTCGTGGAAAAGGCGAACCCGATCCCGTTATTCATGGCCTTGGAAGAGATCGCGCAGACGACGGGCAAGGACATCCAGTTCTGGCTTGTCGGCTGGGCCAGCACGCCGGATGAACACCAATTGCACGTGGATGGTGCGGCTGCCTTTTGTCCGTCCGTCACGGTGCACATCATTGATGGCCGCGATGCGGACATTCGTCGGACGATCTGGTCCGGTGCGGACATCTTCACGCTGCCTGTTGATAACATCCAAGAAACCTTTGGCCTCGTTCCTGTCGAAGCGATGGCCGCTGGTCTGCCCGTGGTGATGCCAGATTGGGACGGGTTCCGCGACACGGTGGTGGACGGTGAAACCGGATTTCTGATCCCGACGATGATGGCTCCGGCCAGCGGGATTGGCCGTGATATCGCACGGCGTTTCGCGAATGGCACCGATGGATACTTGCAATATCTGATGATGATCGAACAACAGACGGTTATCGATATGCGTTCCTATGTGACGGCATTGACCGCATTGATCCTGAACCCGGATTTACGGCAGCGGATGGGACAAGCAGGGGTAAGGCATGTGCGATCAAATCTGGATTGGACAAATGTTGTGCCGCGCTACCAAGAACTCGCCGACGAACTGGCGCAAATGCGCGGGGCTGCGGGCGCTGACGATGCAGGCACGCGATCCACCAATCCAACAGAGATTGATCCATTCGCGCTTTACGCCAGTTATCCAACACAATCGGCGCAGCCGACCGTCACGGTCACCCATCGCAAACCATTGACCGCCGAGACTTTGCATTTGCTGGATAGCTTGAACGGGCGTCATCTGTACCGCCGACGTTTGCTCCCCGATGTCCAAACCCTGCGGATTGCGGAACTGGTGGCGCAGGCGGAGACAACTGATGCGGCTCAGGTGGCGCTACAGGCGGGTGTTTCGTTGCCCGCGACGCTTGGAACGCTTTTGTTTCTGGCGAAATACGATTTCCTTACCATTGACGGCTTAGAACAAAATAACGCCCGAATTGGGTGATACCCACCCGTCTAAGCTGCAAAAAGTAGCATTGAAGAGCAGTAAAAGGGACAGCACATGCAGTTGTCAGTGAATTTTGAAAATACTCGCGGAACAGAACCGGGGTCTGGACCTGTGCAGGTCGGGTGGTTTCTGACCACTCAAAAGGGCGGCATCATTTACGATCCGCCGACCCGTGTCCGATCCGCCGACGTGAACAAGAAGCACGCGAAATCCGCGTCGCGTTGTCCGGCTGTGATCAATCTGGAAAGCCGGTATTTCGCGGTCAAATGTCCCTTCGACATCAACATCGGTTTTGCGCGCGACAAAGACGGCAAACCTGTGCTGCGTAATCTGTCTGGCGAAGCAAGCGCCGTGCGGGCCAGCAAACTTGGCCAAAAGCTGCACATCACGAATGAAGTCGAATGGCGTTACCCCGGCGTGCCGTCAATCCAGTTGGAATTGCCCTACGTCTTTATCGCGGATGAACCGGTTTACATGTCGCAGGTTGCGCCGTTCATGCATTACGCCAAAGAACCGCTACCCGGCACGATCTTCGGTGGGCGGTTCCCGATAAATGTCTGGCCGCGTCCGCTGATGTGGGCGTTTGAATGGCACGACACCAGCAAACCGATCAAAATCAACCGCGGTGATCCGTTGTTTTACGCTACTTTTGAAACGATGCCGCAGGACCGCAGCGTTGTCGTGTCAGAGGTCGAAGTCACTCCAGAACTCACCGACTACATGGAACTGATTTCGGGTGCGGTGAATTACGTGAACCAGACGTTTTCGCTGTTCGAAGCGGCAGAGGCGCGACGCCCTGAAACGCTCGTGAAGCCCATCAAACGCAAGTCGGGCGGTTAAGCAACTATGGCGTCCCGCGTTCTAACAAAAGACCAAGCAGCATTACGTCGTGCGGCTCACAAGGCGCATACCGATGGCGCGCCCGATGCCGTGCAGGCCTATGCGGCCTATCTTGCGCAGGTGCCTGAAGATGGGCCCTTTTGGTCAAATCTGGGCGCGTTGTTCCGTAAGCAAGGCCAGTATCATCAAGCGTTGCGTGCCCAAGCACGGGCGCAACGTTATGCGCCGAACGACGTTGGCCTGCGGAACAATTACGCCAATATTCTTAGCGATTTAGGTCACTACAACAGGTCCATAGCAGCGCGCCGTTGGATTTTGGAACAGCGGCCAGATGATGCAAACCAAAAGGCCATGATCGGGCGGTGCTTGCGCGGTCAGGGTGACTATCGGGGGGCGATTGATTACCTTTCCAGCGTTATTCCGGATCATCCGGACGACACCGAATTGCAAATGCAGCTGGCATTCGCGCAATTGGGCGCTGGATTATACAATGAAGCTTTCGACACGTATCGGGCCCGTTGGAATACGGATGAACTGACGCCGCGCAAGATACCGTTCCCTGAATGGGCGGGTGAACCGTTGCAGGGCAAAACAATCCTTGTGCTGCCGGAACAGGGGTTTGGCGACGCTATATTGTTCATGCGGTTTTTACCTGCGCTCAAGGCGCTGGGCGCGACCGTCTGGGTTCTGGCTGAAAAACCGGTCTACCCGCTATTCAAAGACCTTGAAACTGCGGATTGGGTCGGAACGACTTTGCCACCAAATGCTGCGGTCGATTGCTGGATCAATCTGATGGACATGGCCCGCGTCCATTTCGCTGATACAAACGATGTGCCTGCGCCCACGCGTTTAGCAATTCCAGACGATGCAAATGAACGGGCTGCCGCAATCGTTGCCCCGTTCAAAGACGTGATGAAAGTCGGTGTCGTTTGGACCGGTTCTGTGACGTACAAAGGCAATGGTTTTCGGTCCTTTTCACACACCGAATTCCTGCCGCTGGCGGATATCCCCGGTGTGCAATTGTTTTCGCTCTACAAAGGTCCTGAATTGGCCAAGTTTCATGCGGACGGAAGTGACGCGTTCATCGTGGATACGGCCGCAACGGAACGTAACTTTGGTGATAGCGCCGCGATGATGCAACAAATGGATCTGGTCATCAGCTCCGATACGGCCACAGCACATCTGGCGGGTAGCCTCGGCGTCCCCACTTGGACCATCCTGCATTGGGACCCGTTCTGGGTGTGGCGACACGCAGGGGATACGACGGACTGGTATCCGGGAATGCGGCTTTTCCGTCAGGGCAAAGCCTTAGAATGGACCGATGTATTGGCAGAGGTCGGCACCGCGCTACGTGCCAGAATTGGAGACCGCGCATGAACGATATTTTAGTACCAATCGCCCCCGGCGAACTGATTGATAAACTCACAATTCTGCAGCTGAAGTCGGAAAACATAACCGATCCGGAAAAGTTGGCTCATGTTCGGCACGAATTTGATGCTCTGCAAGGCGTCGCTGACAGCGCCTTGCCGCCTTCGGATGCGCTTCAACAGCTTTGGGAACGCCTGTATCAGATCAACGCGGACTTGTGGGTCATTGAAGACGATATCCGTGAATTCGAAGGGCGCGGCGACTTTGGACCCGGCTTTGTGGCGCTGGCGCGGTCCGTCTATGTGACAAACGATGAACGGGCGGCCATCAAGAAAGAAATCAATCTTCTTCTGGGGTCCGCAATCGTGGAAGAGAAATCCTATTATTCGCCATCGGAAAACGCATGATTTCTCAGCGACGTATGGATGAAATCCGCCGTGAACTGCTCAAGGCGCAATCCGAGATCAGCCAAGCGCTGAAATCAGAAAAGACCCGCAAACGCGCTGATCTCAATCGCAAGGCCCATGAAATCCGGCAAATGCTGACGCCCGCCTACGCGTTCATGTCGCAGGCCGGACAAGACGTCGTCGTGGATCGTCATTTTCGCCAGAAACGGGGCGGAACCTTTGTTGATGTTGGTGGATACGATGGCGTGACGGGGTCCAATACGGTTTTTCTCGAACAATGGCGCGGTTGGACTGGCGTTTTGGTCGAACCGGTTGCCGCGAATCTGGAACGGGCCAAAGCGGCACGCAGTTGCCCTTGTCTGGGGTATGCAGTCGCCGATCAGGAAGGAACGGCCGAATTTATCACCGTTACCGAAGGTTTTACGCAAATGAGTGGTTTATCGCATAGCTACGACGAAGCGATGCTGAAACGCGTCCGCGACAACCCTCGCCACAAAGAAACCACAATTGAAGTCCCGACAAAGCCGCTTGCAGCGATCCTGATTGAGGCTGGTATCACTGATCCAGACTTCGTGTCGCTTGATATCGAAGGTGGCGAACTGGCTGCTTTGCAAAGCTTTCCCTTTGCGGATCACCGCGTCGGCATGTGGTCGATCGAAAACAACACCGGCACTCGCGAGATTGTCGAACTGATGCGGGAACACAATTATGACTTAATCGATTTCTGCGGCCCAGACGAGATTTACGCACTGCGCAAGAACTAAGAATCTCATAAAAATCAGTATTTAAGGCTCTCTTTACGCGCCGCACCCTTATTGGCTGCAAGTCAACAAAAGGGTGCACAAAATGAGCGCAGCAGCAGGCGATAACCGTCCGATCATCATTAAGAAGAAGAAGGTCATTCAAGGCGGCGGTCATCACGGCGGTGCATGGAAAGTAGCCTATGCCGACTTCGTGACCGCGATGATGGCGTTCTTCATGTTGATGTGGCTGCTCAACGCATCCAGCGAACAACAACGCGCTGGGCTGGCCGATTATTTTGCCCCGACCGTGACGATCAACAAAACCTCTGGTGGCGGTGATGGCATGTTCGGTGGCGACAGCACAACTTCTCAAGACAACCTGCAAAAAGACGGGGAAGGCGCCAGTATGCGGCATTCCGGCGAAGAGATTAATTCAGCCGAAACCCCTGACGAAGCGCAAGCAGGCGGCGAAGAGCAGGCGATGGTCAAAGCGCTTGAAAACCTTGAAGAAGAACTGATGGGGCGCGGTGGCGAAAGCATCATTGCAGAACTCGCCTTGCGTCACATTGTGACACGTCAAACTGATGAAGGTTTGGTGATTGAATTCTATGACCTGCCCGATGCGTCATTATTTGTAGAAGGCACGGACGAACCGATGCCTGTGGCCTATGACATCGCCAAAATCCTCGCGGACATCATCCCAATCGTTGATAATCCGCTCGCAATCCAAGGCCATGTGCGGACCCAACCCATTGTTGTGCGTGATAATTCGGTCTGGGAATTGTCGACGTCACGGGCGACGAAGATGCGCGAACTACTCGAAGCGGATGGGTACAATCCGCAAAAAATCATGCGGACCACCGGTGAAGCGGACCGTGATCCCGTCGCCGATGACCGTACCGATGTCCGAAACAACCGGATCGAAATCATCGTTCTCAGAAGTGATATCTAAAATTTGCGGCATTAGGGGGGCGTTAAGGGGAAATCGGATAGGCGTGAAAGGAAGCAGTCATTCCTGAAGCAGAAAGGCCCCGATATGACGATTTCCTCTTCCCTCAACGCTGGTGTTGCGGGGTTATCCGCCAATGCCACGCGTTTGGCCACAATTTCGGACAACATCGCGAATTCTTCGACGTTTGGGTATAAACGGGCCGTAACTGATTTTCAGTCTTTGGTGATCTCTGACAGCAATAGCCGTTACACTGCGGGTGGCGTGCGCACCACGACCGGGCGTTTGGTGGATGAGCGGGGATCGCTGGTGTCGACATCGAACTCCACAGACTTGGCGGTACGTGGTCGGGGCATGTTGCCTGTAACAACAGAAGCGTCAGTTCAGGTTGGAAACGGTGAAAATCCGCTATTGCTCGCGACAACAGGGTCATTCAGGGCTGATGAAGAAGGATATTTGCGCAGTCCCGCGGGTCTTGTCCTGCTGGGATGGGCCGCAAATGCAGATGGCACGATCCCGACGCAACCGCGCGATTCCGTGGACGGGCTTGAACCGATCAAGATTAACAGCAACCAATTCGCGGGCGAACCAACGACCGAAGTTGACCTTGCCGTAAATCTTCCCGCGACATCTACAGAAGCAGGGTCGACCACGGGCGCTGAAACGTTATCGATCGAATACTTTGATAATCTCGGCAAGTCGGCAAACCTGACCATGACATTCAGCCCGACGGTGCCCGCAACAGGCACGGCGAACGAATGGCAGCTGCAGATTTTCGATTCGGCTTCTGGCGGTACGCTTGTTGGCGACTACCAGTTAGACTTTGATCCTTCGCGCGCGGGCGGTGGTACGCTACTCAATGTGACCGACAACCTTGGGACCGCGCCCTATGATCCCGCAACGGGGTCGGTGACGCTTGCAGTCGCCGGTGGGCCGCTAGAATTGACTGTCGGAACATTGGGCAGCGCGACTGGCTTGACCCAATTGTCTGACACCTTTGCACCTACGTCCATTTCCAAAAACGGGTCCGCCGTTGGTAGCCTGACTGCAATTGATGTGGACGCAAACGGGTTCGTGCGGGCGTCCTTCGACAGCGGTATCAATCGGGTCTTGTATCAGGTGCCACTTGTGGATGTGTCCAACGTGAACGGATTGGAAGCGTTGGATCAACAAAGCTATCGGGTGTCCCCGGACAGCGGCAGTTTCTTCCTTTGGGACGCGGGGGACGGGCCAACCGGTGATGTCGTCAGCTTCGCGCGCGAAGAATCGGCCACGGATGTTGCAGGCGAACTGACGCAATTGATTCAGACCCAGCGGGCCTATTCGTCAAACGCAAAGGTCATCCAGACCGTGGACGAAATGCTGCAAGAAACCACAAATATTAAACGCTAACCCTTCCTTGAAAGGATGAAGACATGGCTATTTCCAGCGCCTTTAACATCGCATCTGGTGGTTTAACCGCCTCTGCACGCATGGCAGAAGTCGTGTCTTCCAATCTGTCGAATGCTTTGACCGACGGATATGGAAAGCGTGAACTGACGCTTTCGTCGGGCATCCTAGGGGGCGTCAAAATAGATGGAGTTTCACGTCTTGTGGACGCAGGCGCTCTGCGGGAACGGCGTAATGCAGAAGCTGATGTTGGGGCTCAGCAACGCGGCGCGACGGCGTTATCGCAACTAGAGCAAGCATTTGGACCTGTAGGTGACCCAAGTGGTGTCGCAGGCCGCATCGCTGCTCTGGAACAATCGTTGATCAGCGCCAGCAGCAACCCTGCGTCTGAACAGCGTCTTCAAACTGTGTTGTCGCGTCTCGAAGACGTGACCACTGCGATGCGATCGGATTCTGACGCGATCCAAACACAGCGCCAGGACGCTGACAAAGCCATCGCATCTGATGTTGAAACACTCAATACGACTCTCAAACAGGTCGAAAAACTGAATGCAGATGTCACCCGGTTGATTGGGTCGGGGAATGATCCTTCTGCAGCGATTGATGCGCGCCAGACTGCGATTGATAAAATCACCTCCATTGTCCCCCTCACTGAAATTGATCGGGGGCGTGGCCAAGTGGCGCTTTATACAAAAAGCGGCGTTGCGCTTATTGATGGATCGCCCGCGACTTTTGGTTTCTCTCCGGTCGGGACGATCGTCGCGGACATGACTTTGGCGTCAGGGGCTTTGGCTGGGGTTTCTCTCAATGGCGATCCTCTTGATCTCGGAAACGGATACGGACGGATGAAAGGTGGCTCTCTAGAAGCAGCTTTTGTTTTGAGGGATCAGACTTTGACTGGACTTCAAACTGGTCTGGACGAAATGGCTGCCGACTTGATCCAACGATTTGAATCTCCATCAACGGACCCAACATTAACTGTCGGTGACCCGGGTCTTTTCACGGATCGGGGTGCTGCCTTCGATCCACTGGACATCGGTGGGCTTGCGGCGCGCTTGACCGTAAACACGAACATTGAGCCGGCGCAGGGCGGTGCGCTCTCGCGCTTGCGCGATGGCGTGAATGCGACCGTTTTGGGTCCAGTCGGCAACAACGCTCAGATCGACAGTTGGCTGGGTGCGTTACAAGATCCCGTCGCGCTTATCGGCGGGGGAACAGCGCGCAGCGCCGTTGGTCACGCAAGTGATCACATCAATACCGTGGGGCGTCTACGTTTGGATGCAGAAGAAACCCTTGGCTTCGAAACGGCCCGATTCGACAGCCTCAAAACAGCAGAGCTCGCCGGTGGTGTCGACAGTGATCAAGAACTCCAAAATCTCTTGAGAATAGAACAATCCTACGCGGCAAATGCACGTGTATTGCAAACGCTTGACGCCATGATGTCACGCTTAATGGAGATTTAAAATGAACTACGCATCTCTCGGCGATGGCGTCCGTCATTTCCAACAAGTGCGCCAAAATCTGTCCATCAAAACGAACCTCAATACCCTCGTGAATGAGCTAAGCAGCGGTGAGAAAAGCGACAAGGTGAAAGCCACAAACGGAGATTCATCCCGCTTCAGTGCAATCGACAACCGTTTGAAAGTCCTTTCGTCGCAAGCCTTTGTTGCGAAGGAAACCCAACTTACGCTTTCTGCGATGCAAACCGCTCTAAACAATTTTGATGCGCAGCGCGGCGCGCTTGCTGATCAGCTATTGCCGATCACGCCTGACAGTCCCGATTTTCAAGTCACACAAGCCGCTGCGGCAGGACGTTCCCGCCTGGACGGATTGGTCAGTACATTGAACACCAAACTCGGTGACGATAGCCTATTTGCAGGAACGGCCTTTGATCAGGCAGCCTTGACGTCGTCTGATGCGATGTTAGCGGACATATTTACACAAATCGGGGCGGCAACGGACACCGCGACGATACTATCCACCGTGGACACGTGGTTCGACGACCCGGCGGGCGGCTTTGCCGCCCTTGGTTACACTGGCGATACGGGTGCGCAGCAGCAAAAACGATTGGATGGCGACAGTAAAATTGCGATCGAAGCTAGAGCAGACGACGACGGCATCAAGTCTGTGCTGAAAGGCGCCGTTATTGCCGCCCTTGTTGACGACATCCCGGGGCTCGACAAGTCGGTCAAGGTTAGCTTGTTGTTTGAAGCGGGACTTCAATTGCAATCCGCCGCAAGTGACGTCGCGGGAATTCAAGGGCGTCTGGGGTACGCAGAAGAAGAAGTCGAAAGGATTTCGGTGGCACAAAGTGCAGAGCAAGCCGCGCTAAATATTGCCCGTAATCTAATCACGCAGGCAGACCCATATGATACTGCTTCCGAATTACAGGCAGTACAGCTGCAACTTGAAACACACTATGCAATGACGGCGCGCCTGTCGCGGCTAAGTCTGTCGGAGTATTTACGTTGATCTTCCTCAAGCACATTCTGATTATGTCATTTTGTATATTCGTGCCTGTTGCTACTGCGGCCACGCCTATCAGGTTGAAAGATTTGGTAGAATTCGATGGTGTACGATCGAACGATTTGTTGGGCTATGGCTTGGTCGTTGGTTTGAATGGGACGGGAGATGGCTTGCGAAACGCGCCGTTTACCGAAGACATTATGACGAACATCCTGGAACGGCTTGGCGTCAATGTTACAGGTGAACAGTTCCGGCCAAAGAATGTCGCCGCAGTTCTCGTCACCGCAAGTCTTCCGCCATTTGCACGGGCCGGCAGTCCGATGGATGTGACTGTGTCTGCAATTGGGGACGCGACAAGCCTTCTTGGTGGGACTTTGATCATGACGCCATTGAATGCGGCTGATGGCGAGATCTACGCGGTTGCCCAAGGTACAATTATTGCGGGGGGCGTGACCGCCGAGGGACAAGGTGCGCGTGTAACGCAGGGCGTCCCGACAGCGGGGGTCGTTCCGTCCGGGGCTATTATCGAACGAGAAGTTGATTTCGATTTCGCGGGGCTCACCAGTTTACGTCTTGCGCTCCGAACGCCGGATTTTACGACAGCTGCCCGCATCGAACAGGCGATCAACGCGACTTTTGGGAATCCCGTGGCTGTCATGCTGGATGCGGGAACCGTCCGGATTGATATTGCAGGTACGCATGCAAGGTCGCCCGCACACGCTTTGGGACGTATCGAGAATGTAATGGTCGAACCTGAACGGCGTGCGCGTGTGGTCGTTGACCAAAGATCAGGTACGATCGTAATGGGAGATGACGTTAGGATCAGTCGTGTCGCTGTCAGTCAGGGTGGATTGACGCTACGAATTGAAGAAGCACCACTGGTCTCGCAACCAAATCCGTTTTCGCCAGGTGAGACCGTTGTTGTCCCGCGCACAAATGCTGGGATCGAAGAAGAGCCGGGTATTGGGCTTGCAGAGATTCGTGAAGGCACTTCACTAAGCGAAGTCGTGGCAGGTCTAAATGCGTTGGGCGTTGCGCCACGCGACATGATCGACATCCTAAAAAGCATTAAGGCCAGCGGAGCCTTGCACGCTGAATTTATTGTCCGCTAGTTTCGCGTAAGCAGCTAGAAGGCCCGAAATACCAATGCAATTGCGCCAATTGGCGGGTCATTTTACCGATTGTCGAACGCGACAGGCCCTGCGTTAACTTGCCCTGTTCCAACTTGAATAGCGCTAGTCGTTTGGAACGGACCACCTTGGACGCGTTCGCCCAAAAAAGACCTGAGACTACAGGCTACCCATGTGTTTCTCACCGCGCAACCGCGCCAAAGCCACCTGTTTCTGTCTTTCGCGGAAACGTTCTTTATCGTCTTCCGATTTTTCATTGAAGCACTGGTGGCACGACACCCCTTCTTCGTATTCGGCGCGGTTCTTATCTTCAGGCAGAATCGGGCGGCGGCATGCATAACAGAGCATATGTGGGCCTTCTTCTAACCCGTGCCCGACGCTAACCCGCGCGTCAAAAACAAAACACTCTCCGTCCCAAGTGCTTTCTTCTTTAGGGACTTCTTCAAGGTATTTTAGGATTCCGCCTTTAAGGTGGTAAACATCTTCCACACCTTGACCAATCAGGAAATTTGTAGACTTTTCACACCGAATGCCGCCCGTGCAGAACATCGCGATTTTCTTGTTATGAAAGCGTTCCTTGTTTTCTTCCCACCATGCTGGAAATTCACCGAAGCTTTTTGTTTCAGGGTCAATGGCACCTTCAAACGTTCCAATGCCCACTTCGTAATCGTTACGTGTATCAATGACAGCGACATCTGGTGACGTGATCAACGCGTTCCAATCTGAAGGATCGACGTAGTGGCCGGTGCCCGCCAGCGGGTCGACATCGGGTTGGCCCATGGTCACAATCTCGCGCTTGAGACGGACCTTCATCCGATTGAAAGGCGGCGTGTCAGATAGGCTTTCTTTATGCTCAAGATCGGCGCAACCAGACAGACCGCGCAAATGTGTGAGCACGGCATCGATGCCAGCACGGGTTCCGGCAATCGTGCCGTTGACCCCTTCATGGGCCAGCAACAATGTGCCGCCGATTCCGTGCGTCTTGCACAATTCCAACAATGGTTCACGCAACGCCTTGGGATCAGCGAAACGGGTGAAGTGATATAGGGCAGCGACGATATACATAGCTTTGAATTACGCCTGTCCAGCGCAAGGGGCAAGAGCACGCATGCCGAAACGCCGTATGTCATTCAAAGCGTTAACAATAAGACCTTAGCGCCGTCCGTCAGCTGCGGCGGCCGCGATGGCCAGACCACTTGCAACGGCTGTAAATGCTTCGGAATCAACAAAACGCGCATCGGGGAACAGGCCCTGCATTTCGTCGCGGACGACATGCATCAAGCTTGACCCACCCACGAAGACAACGCTGTTTATTTTGTCCGGCGTGATGTCGGCGCGTTGGAGCGTTTCGATCGCGCATTGTCGGATCGCTGCGCCATGGTCCGACAGCGTATCGCGTAGAAGCGTGTTGGTCATTTTGGCCCGCAGATTGGGTTCCAGTACGGATAGATCGATCGCCGCGTCTGACGCGTCGGGCTTGTTCACCATGATCTTGCCGCGTTCCACGGCGAATGCGATGTCGTGTCCCAATTCCAGATCCAGCGTGTCGTAAAGCCGCTGAAACAACGCTTTGTCGATACCCTGCTTTGCAAAAACCGTCGCCATCCTGCGGGTTTCGGCGTTGTATTGAAACGGAATTTTCTCCCAACTGGCCAAGTCGTTATAGATTGCATTGGGGGCAATGTAGGTGCCCGGTCCCATATCATTACGGATTTCTGCACCGCGCCCCAGCAGTGGCATCACACGCGCAAGGCTGATTGACTTGTCAAAATCCGTTCCGCCAACACGGACGCCATGGGACGCGATGATATTGGTTTCATCGTTTTCGCGCGTGAAGATCGAAAAATCGGACGTCCCACCGCCGATATCTACAATCAGCCCAAGACCTTTGGTCGTTCCCGCGGCAAGCGCTGCGGCCTCTGGTTCGAACAAGAACTCAACGCTATCAAAGCCTGCGATCCCGTATGCTTCGCGCAGGTCTACCAGGGCTTGCTCATTGCGGGCGGCATCTTTGGAATGAAACAAAACAGGGCGACCTGACACTGCATGCTTTAACGACAATCCGGTCGCGGTTTCGGCACGTTCGCGGATCGTGCGTAGAAAACGCGCGACCACCTCAATCAAGGTCAGTGTTTCATAGGCAACTTGACGGCGTTCACGCATCAACGGTGTGCCGAGTACCGATTTCAACGCACGCATGAAACGGCCTTCGCGCCCGTCGATCAGCGCGGCATTGGCGGCGGACCCGTAGGTCGTCACCTTGCGTTGTGTGTCGAAAAACACCGATGTAGGCAGCGTCGTTTGCCCCGGTTCGACTTCAATCAGATAAGGGCGATCACCCGCCATCACACCTGCAGCGGTGTTGGAGGTGCCAAAATCAATGCCAAGTGTTTGGGGAAACATGTGCCGCTCCATTGCCGAAAAACGCGGCGATAAATCAATCAACGTGGACTGCCAAGCCCTGTTGGTCTTGTACGTCGAAAAATTGAAAGGCATGTTCGCCTCATGATTGATTTCGACCCACAAAGAACGGTCCGCTCTATGCGACGCGTTATGATTAACGGCGGACCGGGGTCAGGAAAAAGCACGCTTGCTCGCGCGCTGGGACAGGCGACTGATCTCCCTGTTTTTCATATGGATCAGATACATCACATGCCCGGCTGGGTGCCACGACCGCTGTCCGAAAAGGTTAAGCTGGCCAATGAAATTGAAGCAAAAGACGCTTGGATTTTTGAAGGGGGGATGTCTGCGACTTATGACAATCGCGCCGCCAATGCCGATACGCTGGTTTGGATCGACTTGCCCGTTGGCCTTCGGTTCTGGCGGGTTTTGAAGCGTCTGGTCACGTCTTACGGCAAAACGCGCCCCGATTCCGCACCAAACTGTCCCGAACGGATTGATCGCGACACAGCCGCCTTTTGGAAATGGATCTGGGATACGCGCAAATCCCATCGGGTGCGCCTGTTGCGCCTGATCGCCGAACATCCCCATTTGACCGTCATTCACCTGAAAAGCCGTCGGGCTGTGGGTGACTTTTTTGTTCAAATCGGTCAAAATCCGCGCAAGTTTTAAAGGAATAGCCATGCAAGCCCTCATCGTGATCGACGTACAAAATGATTTTTGCCCGGGTGGTGCGCTCGCCGTGGCCGAAGGCGACCTTATCGTGCCCGGTATCAATGCGCTGATGCAGGATTTCGGCGCGGTTATCTTGACGCAAGATTGGCACCCCGCAGGCCATTCGTCCTTTGCTTCGACGCACGACGCGGCCCCGATGAGCATGATGGACATGCCTTACGGCCCCCAAGTGTTGTGGCCGGATCACTGTATTCAGGGCACCGACGGCGCCGCGTTTCATAAGGATTTGAACACGAATGCGGCGGATATGATCATTCGCAAAGGATATAATCCAGCCATCGACAGCTATTCTGCGTTTTTTGAAAACGACCATGAAACGCCAACAGGTCTGCACGGGTATCTGCAAACACGTGGCATCAATGATCTTGTGATGGTTGGCCTTGCGACTGATTTTTGCGTGAATTTCTCTGCGGTTGATGCGGCGCAGCTTGGTTACAAGGTCACAGTGAACACGTCGCTTTGCCGTGCGATCGACTTTGACGGGTCCTTGGATGCCGCAAAGTCCGGGATGGAAAAGGCTGGCGTCACTCTGTTGTGACTTGCTTTTAATGGGCTGACCTAGGGTACACTGCTGACAACCGCATCGCAGCAGGAGCCCAGAATGAAACATATCCAAAAGCTAGCCGCGCTTATGGCCGTCATAGCTGGCCCTGCCGCCGCCGCTGACGAAGGGACACGTGTCCAAATCACCGGCGAAATAATGGATACGTGGTGCTATTTTTCGGGCGTGATGGGTGGTCCTGACGCCGTCGTTGGCACCGCGCACCACACCTGCGCCTTGTGGTGTTCGGCGGGTGGGATTCCGGTTGGTTTGCTCGGCGATGATGGCACCGTCTACATGGTTCTCAAGATCGAAGACGACGACGAAAGCGCGGGTGGCGACACCCAACTGCGCCTTGCCAGTCACACGGTCACGGCGGACGGGATGCTGTATGAACGTGATGGCCTGAATTATTTGGTGGTCGAAGAAGTCGTCGAAGACTTTGATATCCAAGTCTTTAATGCCGAAGGCTACGGAACGGTTCCGCCTTTCGCCATTCCGGAAGGGGATCGTTAAGATGTGGAAACCTATACTCGCTCTGAACATGTTCCTCGCGGCGCCGGCATTGGCGCAAGATGTCAATTTCGAAGAAGGATCAGAAGCACGATCTTGGAACCTATATGCCGAATATCCAGCGCGTTTCGAAGCAACGGTCGTCGATCTGTTGTGCGAGGTCGCGGGGCAATGCACGGACAACTGCGGTGATGGACGACGCCAGTTAGGTCTGCTGCGTAGCGTTGATGGTGTCTTGGTCTACCCAAACAAAAACAGTCAAACCGTCTTTTCCGGTGCGACTGTCGAACTGTTGCCCTACTGCGGTCAAGACGTCGAAGTTGACGGTTTGGAACTGTACGATGAAGACTTGGGTGCGGTGAACATCTACCTCGTCCAGAAAATCCGGCGGGTTGGCGAAGACGAATGGGTCACGGCGAATAACTGGACGAAAAACTGGGCGGAAGAAAATCCAGATGCTGCAGGACGGGGCCCGTGGTTCCGTCGTGATCCGCGCGTCTTATCTGAAATTGCAGCTGAAGGGTATTTTGGTCTTGGCATTGCCGAAGATGAAGCCCTGAAAGATGTGGTATTCCCAGAATGAATCGTCTCGCCATCTTATTTGCGCTGATGCCCATGTTGGCGTCCGGTCAGGGGCTGCCGTTTTTGGTCGGCGGTGCTTACGAGCTGACGGATCAAAATGGTGCGCAGCGCACACATATTGACCCCAACGGGCACGCCCAATTATTGTTCTTCGGTTATGCGAATTGCTTGCAGATCTGTTCGTCAGTGCTGCCGCAAATGGCTGATATCACGGATGAACTGGCGACAGATGGACACATCGTTCGCCCAATCATGATCACCGTTGATCCAGAAATAGACACTGTCGATACACTGGGTCCTGCGCTCACGACGTACCACGACGCATTCGTCGGCTTGACCGGCACCGAAGCTGAACTGCAGGTGGCCTACGACGCCTTTTCGGTGGAAAAAGAGTTCCTGTTCGATGACCCCGAATACGGGCCGGTCTACGCGCATGGCAGCTTCATCTACCTGCTCGATGGCGATGGAACGACACTGACGTTGATCCCACCGGTGCTTTCGGATGACGAAATCATCGCGATAATTTCAAAGTATATAGGCTAATTCATGGACAGACGTGCGTTTCTTGGGGGCGGGGCTTTGGTCCTTTTATCTGCCGGTGGTTTTGTTGCCGCCGACGGGCAAAATTTGTTTTATTCCGCCATTACCGAAGATTTCCCGGGGGGTATCCTTACAGCCCCAGAAGCGTTTGATCAGACCGCGCGCGGTGAAATCACGCTGATCGATATCCGCCGTCCTGATGAATGGGCGCGGACCGGATCGGGGGAAGGCGCACACCGGATTGATCTACGCGACGACGAATTTGCGGCGCGTGTCCAAGCAGCGGCTGGGGGCGATCTGAACGCGCCCGTTGCCTTGATTTGCGCCCGTGGCGTGCGGTCTGCGCGGGTATCGAACCAGCTGATCCAAGCCGGTTTCACCAACATTATAGACATTCCCGAGGGTATGTTAGGCTCCGCCGCAGGGCCGGGATGGATCGCGCGAGGATTGCCGCTTGTCACAGATAACTAAAGGCGCTGCAGCGCTGTGCTTGACGCTACTCGGGTCAACGGCACAGGCTGGGTGTGGCCCTGACCCCGATCCATGCGACGTGCCTTTGGGCACCTATCACATCGCGCTGCCCGACACCGCGGATGGTCCAATCCCCGCGCTGATGTTCTTGCACGGTGCTGGCGGGTCCGGCGCGGGGTCGACCCGGTCTGGCGGCATGGCCGATAATCTTAACAGTCGCGGTTACGCCGTCATTGGTCCCAACGGTTTGCAGCGAGAAAACGCTCGTTTCGGCCCCGGTTGGTCGTTTCACCCCGACCGTCCGCAACAACGCGATGAAATGGCGTTTCTGCTGCAAGTCGCTGAAGATGCAGCTTCGCGGTTTGGGGTGGATCGCGATGCGATCGTCCTTGGTGGGTTTTCGATTGGCGGTTCAATGACCAGCTATATCGCTTGTGACGATCCGACCGCGTTTGCGGCCTATGCGCCCGTTGGGGGTAGCTTTTGGCGCCCCCACCCAGTTGATTGCGCTGGACCGGTTCAACTGCTGCATACGCATGGCTGGAAAGACAAAACCGTGCCGCTAGAAGGCCGCCCGTTGGGGAATGGCACTATCCTGCAAGGGGATGTTTGGCATGCAATGGGTCTGTGGCGTGCGGAAAATGGGTGCGATGGGCTGCGGGCCGACACCTTTGACACGTCAGGTGATTTTTGGGTGCGAACTTGGGAAGAATGCGATGCAGGCACAGCGCTTGAATTCGTCTTGCATCCCGGCGGCCACGGTATTCCGCGCGGCTGGTCAACCTACATGCTAGACTGGTTCGAAGCGCTGTCGGATTAGCCTATTCAGCGGCGATGCCATTTTCAGGCGTCGCCAGCACAGCTGCAAAACGCTGCCGTTCCGCCATTGCCACGCGAATAATGCGCGGGGCATTCAGGTGCTCGGGCGTCCCCATTTGCCGACCAGACCAGCCTTTCGCGCCAAGGTTCACACCGCTCAGCGCCGACAGCGGCACAGCGCCAATCAGGCTGATCGCAATCGGCAAAAGCCAGAGCGTGACCAGACCTTGGGTCATGCCCGCGATCATCGCGGCCCCCATGATCGTTTCAACGATGTGGAACTTGATCATCACGCCAAGGCTATATGTGCCGCCCCGTCGTTGCTGTGGGTTCCACTTTTCCTGATATCCGATCGCTGTGCGAAGGACCGCAATCGTCTGCTGCACCATCATGATTGGCGCGTACAAAATCGACAGCATGATCTCGGCGATCAGAGACCCCAAAAACTGGAATACCCCACCCATATCGCGCATTGTGATGCCCGAGCGTGATGCCGCAGCGGCGCTCATCAGTTTGGGGGCCAGCAGCATACCATACATAAATGCCAAGATCGCGAGCGAATTTGCGGTCGACATAACCGGCCAGCTCACCTGAGGATCAAAGCCTGAAAAATAGCGGATCGCGTTTGTTTCTTGGCCATTGCCGATCAAAGCCCACACCAGCAGCAGGGCAAACCATGCAGGCGACATCAGGTAGCCCATCGCGCCGCTAATCAAATGAAACCGCGACACGGCGTGAAAACCACGGGATCCTAACAAACCAAGGTGTTGCAGGTTCCCCTGACACCAGCGGCGGTCGCGTAGGACATAGTCAATCAACGTCGCTGGGACTTCTTCATATGACCCGCCGATGCGCGGCAAGAACCGAACAGACCAGCCAGCACGGCGCAGCAGCCCCGCTTCGATAAAGTCGTGGGAAAGGATCAAGCGCCCGTTGCCCTTACGGTTTTTCACCTTTGGCAGACCGGCGCAGGACGCAAACGCGGCAGATCGGATGATCGCATTATGCCCCCAGTAGTTGCCTTCTCGGTCGGTCCATTTGGCCAAACCTTCGGCCAACGCAGCGCCATAAACGCGGTTCGAAAACTGTTGAACTCGCCCGAAAACGGATTGTGCGCCGAACAATGTCGGGAACGATTGGATCAACCCAGCCGAAGGATCACACGCTAACGCATCGGTCAGGCCGATAATCGCTTCGCCAGCCATCAAACTGTCGGCGTCCAGCACCAACATGGCGTCATACGCGCCGCCCCAGTTTTCGACCCAGTCGGCCAGATTGCCAACTTTGCGATCCACGTTCTCGATACGGCGGCGATAAAAGACTTCGCTACCAAGGCCCATTTGGGCCCGCAGTGCCAAAAACGCGCGTTCTTCTTGGTCCGCGATCACGGGGTCACGCGTGTCAGACAGGATAAACAAATCAAAGCTATGAACGTGTTGTTGTTCATCCAAAGCCTGCAACATCGCGGCCGCATTGCCGAACACGTCCGCGGTGTCTTCGTTGTAAACAGGGATCAGCAAGGCGACCTTCATCGCGGGCACTGGACCGTCATGCGCAATACGCGGGCGCGCCCACAGCAAATTCGCCACACCAAGAAACGACGTGCTGACCGACAGTGCAATCCAGAAGAAGGTGAAGGCGATCAGGGCGATCACAACCCCTTCAAAGGCCGAAAACCCGTCCATCGCGAACCAGTCCGTGAAGGCGGCGATCAACGCGCAAGTTGCTGCGATTGCTGGCAAAAACGTTGCTGCCCGCCACCAGACCGTACGTGATTTTGCCGTGCCCTGCGCAGGGGCGGTCGCATCCCGATAGGGCTGGTCCAGTGACTGGATCGGCATCGCACGCGCAGCTTCGGATGGCATCCATCCGGCTTGGTTTTGGCGGTCTAGATCGTCCATCTATAAAGCCATACCTCGCTGACAGGGGTTCCGTTCACATGCATTTGCGCCCGCATTTCCACGGCTTGCGCATCGCCCGGCAATAGCGAAAAGGCAAGCCGTACGCCGCCAGTGCCAGGATTGCGCTGCAATATGCCTGGCGAAATCTCTCCGGTATTTGATCTGATCGTCAGACTAACCTCGTCCAGATCGTCAGGCAGATCCGGGTGATCGGTAAAATCGATGGCAAAGACGGTTTTGACCTGATCGAACCCCTTACCAACGCGGGTGTTCGTCACGCGCGCCACCTCTGGCAGACCTGTCGGCTCATCGCCCCACGCCATCGTATAGCTGAACCGATGCTCGGACCCCGTCATCAACGGTTCCGACGGGCGCCAGTACGCGACGATGTTGTCGTAGATTTCCTTGTCCGCTGGAATTTCGACAAGTTCCACGACGCCTTTCCCCCAACCTTCTTTTGGCGTGATCCACAAAGACGGACGGCCCTCGTAATGCGCTTCAAGATCGGCGTAGTCATCTGCAGTCCGGTTCCGCTGCATCAGACCAAAGCCCTGCGGGTCCATATCGGTGAAAGACGACACTTGTACGCGAGTCGGGTTCGCCAACGGCCGCCATATCTTTTCGCCGTTACCGTTCAGGATCAGCAAACCTTCGCTGTCATGCACGGCGGGACGGAAATCATCAAAACGGTTCCGGTTCGTTTCATCAAACAAGAACATTGACGTCAGCGGGCCGACCCCGACATGCATCAGATCAACACGCGGAAACAGCGTTGCGTCAACGTCCATGACGGTCGGTTCACCAACGTCACCATGACCAATGCGGAACGTGTAGGCACCAGTCGTAGACGGCCCATCCAGCAGGGCATGCACGACATATTCGGTATCGCCGGGCTTCGCGGCTTCGATCCAGAATTTCGTGAAATCTGGAAATTCTTCGCCATTCGGATCGCCCGTGCGCAAGGCAAGACCACGCGCGGATAGTCCGTAAGTTTGACCGTTCCCGATCGCACGGAAATAGGACGCACCTTGGAACACGACGAATTCTTCAAAAATATCAGGTCTGTTCAGCGCAGCACGCAGCCGGAACCCAGAATAACCCATCGTATCGCCAATCGGCAGATCGGGGAATTCGTCGGTGGTATCAAACAGGTTAATGTCAAAACCGAGCGTCTTGGCCATACCGTCTTCGACAAGGTTCACCTGCGCGGGACGCGGGACATAAAGGCCAGCGTTAAACAGGTCCATTTTCAGCGGACGATCCTCATCGACCCAGATACCGTTACGCGGATCGAACCAGATGTGGGCAAACTGATCATAGGTCAGATCAAGCCATTCCTGCGGGATTTGCGGCACAGGTTCATATGCAGATTGGGCCAGCGTACGGGCCATTTCGACGACAGTGTCGGGCGTGAATGGGGCCTCTGCGATCACCAATTCAGGCTTCGCCCATGCGGGACAAGCGGCGGCAGCGGCCATGCTGGCAAGAAGAGCGCGTCGTGAAATCATCCTGTTGCAGACTTTCTCCAAGGTTGGCTTTTGAACCAAGCGGCGGTGTAGGCGATGAACACTAAGAAGGCCCATCCAAGAATATTTCCGGCAGCGACCATCGTGTGTGACTTGAAGGCCGTGACATCATCAGCCGTCGTTCCTGTTTCAGTAAAGATCGCCCCTACAAAAATCGAGAGCATCATCGACACGATAAACACGGCAAGCGATTGTTGGCCGACTTTCGTCAGCAACGCGATGAGTGTTTCGCCGATCCTTGCCAACACGTTGCGGCCCGTGATGATCAAACGCCGTCCACCATCGCCAGCGACCGCATAGGCGAGGTACGCAAGCGCCAGAAAATGTGTGTAACGGCCAAGACCGAAATCGGTTTTTGTCACCAAATGCGGATTGGCACGGCGCCAATCACCGGCCCAGCTAAATCCCCATTCGCGTATTGCGACATGCGATAGCGTCATCATGCCAAGCACGATAATCGCAGCGATCGTCACCAGCACGGCATTCACTGGTGGGCGTGGAATCCAGCCGCGCACCAGCGCGAAACCTGTGAAAAACACTAATTGCCATGCGAACGGGTTAAAAAACCACGGCCTATCGCTCGTCAAAGAGGCGGGAAGGGATACGGCAAATTGTTCAATCCCAAGCATCATCATGATACGTGTTTGCGCGATAAACCAAAGGGCTGCACAGAACGCGAAAGCCAGCCCAACATGCACCGACGCCAACCCCATGACGATCGGCATCATCAGCAGGATGGCGATATACATCGGCAAAATGTCGAAATAGTTCGGCACATAGGTCAGGGTCAGCAGCCCGAACAGGTGGTCCTTGGTGTCGTTGAAAAACTGACCAAGATTCAAACTATTCACGTAGTTCTTTTCGAACCCGAAACTGTCGAGCGCGATCAGCATGAACGCCAAAGCGAAGAACAAACAGATATGCGCCCAATAGACCTGCCAACACCGGAAAAGCACCCGCGCGGTGCCCAAAACCCAGCCGCGACGGTCATAACTGCCGCCAAATGCAATGGCTGATGCCATGCCCGAACAGAACACGAAGATCTCTGTCGCGTCAGAAAACCCGAAACGACCGGGAATCCAGTCGCCCCAGAAATTTCCGGGCGTGTGCGACGTAAAAATGATCAACATCGCAATACCGCGATAAAAATCGAGCCGCGGATCGCGCACGCGTGGGGGCATTGAAGAAGAGGCAGTGGCCATCAAAGGGTGTCCTTGGATCCGGTTTTATTGGGCCGGAAAACGAGCAGCAACACCAGCGGCGGCACGGCCCTTTGAAATCAAGGACCGGCGTGCAGCGGCATAGCCATCTTCGTGGCCATTCCGACGCATCGTACGGGCGGCAAGGATGTCTTCGGCTTCGTCCAAGTAGCCAGCGCGAATACCACTGTCGATAGTTAATCGTTCAAAAACATCACGCTGGGCATGTGACCCACCGGCATCTTGCATGGTTTTGCGCGCACGGGCGAGATTGACGAAAGCTTTGTCGAACTCCGCCTCGCCAAAGGCCTCCAGCCCAACGGCCGCGGCAACGCCGGGGGCGGCCATAGCTTTTTGCATGTCGTTTTTGCTCTCGGATGCATCGCGGTGCAAACGTCCCAAAAGCGTCGTGATTTCGGTCTCGCGGTTGTCGCCAACAAGGGCGAGCATGTAGTGCAGATCAGCAAAGATCAGACAGCCATCTTCAGTCCGGTTCGCCGACAGATCAGCCAGTTCTTCCCAGCGATCACCGACATTAACCCCGTCCAATTCCAACCGAGACAGAAGCGACGTGGCGTTAGAAATATCGCGGTAGTCATCCGTTTTGTCCTGACGGATTTCACGGTCATACAGGTCCAAAACGGTTTCATGCTGGCCCAGATCCAAGTGCATCAACGCCTTGTGCCACCACACGTGGTAGCGGAAGTTGTTACAATGGGACCACGCGTTTTCACGCCCTGTCAGCCATTCGATCCCGCCTGCGGCATCCGCTGTCATATCATGCACGTGCGCAACGGCGTGCAAACCCCATGCATCGTCGGGTGAAATCAGCATACCTTCGCGACCAACCGATTTCGCGCGGGAATAATCGCCGGTCTCTTCCAGCGCAAAAGCGTAGCACCCCATCAGATAGCCGCGACCCGGATGATCAGGACCATAAGCAGGCATCACCTTTTCCAGCATCTGGCGCATGCCGACGTTATCGCCGACGACAAAACGTGTGGCGTGGTCAAGTTTGACGGCAAGAATATCGTCCGGTGCGGCAGCAATGATCGCTTCAAAATGAACCAGCGCGGCTTTTGGCTGTCCAACAACCCAACAGGCCAATGCGTCAATGAAATGTTGTTCTCTGGTGCTGACCGGCGTGGCTTGCGCGGCGGCGCGGGCAGCGGCGAACGCTTCAATCGCGGTTTCCATCAACTCGCGGCGGCCCAAAAGCGTGTAGAACATTCCCTTCACGGCCTGCGCTAACGCAAAATCGGGTGCTGCCGTCAGCGCGTCACCCAAATGACCTGGCGTTGCAGCGCCGTGCGCCAAAAA
Organism: Rhodobacteraceae bacterium S2214; assembly: GCA_025141675.1. Classification (NCBI taxonomy): domain Bacteria; kingdom Pseudomonadati; phylum Pseudomonadota; class Alphaproteobacteria; order Rhodobacterales; family Paracoccaceae; species Rhodobacteraceae bacterium S2214. The sequence continues at coordinate 93,000 of CP081161.1, read as the reverse complement.
CGCCAATTGTGTCTTGTTCCACGCGTCCAAAGCGGGGCCCGCAGCCACAGTCGTTGTTTGGCCAAAAATATCCTGCGTCATGCGTTCGTCCCGTTCTACAAAAAGATACTACACGGACACGCCGCGCTTCTGTTAAGTCTGACATACAGGGTGTGCAGCAAGATTTAATCTCACAGACCCGTGAATAACGGACCTGTTATCTCGATGACAGCGGGTAAGTGATTGTTAAATCAGCGTTTCGGCTGAATTTCGCCTAAAACGTGTTCTGTGTCCTGCCCGAAATGCGGGGGCGGGCGGCGATAGGTTACAGGCGTTTTCGACAATTTCAGGGGATTCCCGATGACCCGCACTTCACCGTCTTTCGTATCTTCACAAGGAATCGTCGCGATCATGTCGCGGGCTTTGACCTGATCGCTGCCAAAAACCTGATCCAACGTTTGCACAGGACCAACAGGTACTTTGCGTTTCTCGAGCCCCGCAATAACATCATCCATCGGCAACGCTGCCAAAAGTGGAATGATCTTCGCGAGAAGACTGTCACGGTTTTCAATCCGGGCCGGATTGGTTGCATACAGCGGATCATCGGCCAGATGCGCGACGTCCAGAAATTCGCAAAACCGGCGAAACTGGCTATCGTTTCCGACCGCTGCAATCACATGGCCGTCGTTCGTGGCAAAAACCTGATAGGGCACGATATTCGGGTGACCGTTGCCACGCCGTTTCGGCAATTCGCCGGTCGTCAGGTGGTTGACGCCTTCATTGATCAGCCACGCGATCTGACTGTCGACAAGGGCGACGTCGATATGTTGGCCTTCACCGGTTTTGTCGCGGTGACGCAGCGCCGCCAAGATCCCGATGGTCGCATACATGCCGCACATCACGTCAGCGATCCCAACACCAACCTTCATCGGCTCCCCGTCCGGCGCACCAGTCAGGGACATCATGCCACCAAAACCTTGCGCCATCAGGTCGTAACCGGGTTTGTTCGCATTCGGTCCGGTTTGCCCGAACCCAGAAATAGAACAATAAACAAGGCTCTGATCATTCTCGAGCATCGTCGCAGCATCAAGCCCGTATTTGGCAAGCCCGCCGGGTTTGAAATTCTCGATGACAACATCACATTCTGCGGCCAAAGCGCGGATCGTATCTTGGCCTTCGGGTGTAGCGATATCAACAGCCACGGACAGCTTGTTGCGGTTCGCGCACATGAAATATGCGCTCAGGTCGGTTGGTTCACCATCAGTGCCCTCGGCGAAAGGTGGCCCCCAACTGCGCGTATCATCCCCGCCAGTTCCGGGGTTTTCAATCTTCAACACTTCAGCGCCAAGATCACCTAACAATTGCGTACATGTCGGACCTGCCAAAATACGGGTCAAATCAAGGATACGCAGACCATCCAGTGCACCTGCCATCAGATACGTCCATCATACGCATGTTTGTCGATCACAGCTGCGATCAACGTGTAATTGTCAGCTGTTTGCGCCGCCTCCAATGCAGCGCGTAGTTCCGCCCTATTTGTTACAGTTGCACCATGTCCGCCAAACGCGCGCCCGATGGCGGCATAGTCATGGCCCCTGAAATCAACGCCATTGTTATCCAGCTTACGACCGCGTTGTTTCAAATCAATTAACGCAAGCGATTGATCGACAAACACGACGAAAATCGTGTTTTGGGCATTTTCAGCCGCGGTGGACAGATCACCAGCCACCATCAGCAAACCGGCATCGCCAGAAAAACTAACCACTGTGCGCTCAGGCGCGGCAAGTTTGGCCCCAATGGCAAGCGGAACCGCGCATCCCATCGTGCAAAGCGCGGTTGACTGCAGCAAGGTCCGCGGATCGGCGCATTCCCACATCTGCGACAGCAAAATCCGGTGCGCCCCGCTATCAACGGTCGCAATCGTGTCCATCGGCAATGCGTCGCGACATTCAGCAATCACAGCGCCGGGCCCCCATTCTTCGTCACGAGGGAACGCGGCGGAAAGCGCTGTCTTAACTTCCGCAATTTCACCGTCTGGCCATGTCGTGCAGGGCGGAATGCCTTCGGACAAGGCGGCAAGCGTAGCGCCCGTATCGGCAATAAAACTGAGCGTGGCTTGGTGCATAAAGTGATGGTTGGGCGCTGCCGTGATATCGATGACATTCGTCACAATCGGATCCCACGCATTCTGCCAACCGGGCCGCATTTCAATGGGATCATAGCCGACACAAATGATCAGGTCGGCCTCGTCAACGAAAGGCAACAAGTGTTTGTCGGCCAAAGGCGACAGACCAGCACCGCCAAGACAAAGCGGGTGATCTTCAGGCAAAACGCCTTTCGCCTTGTAGGTCGTGATGACAGGAACGCCGTGAATTTCTGCAAACGCCCGAAGTGTTTCGGTGGATTTGTCTTTGATAACATCCAAACCCACAATCATCACCGGACGGCTGGCCTCGGCAAGCCAATCGCGTGCGGTGCTCAAATCGGTTCCGACGGGAACAACATCACTCGCGACAGCGCGGCGGAACGGTGCAGGCACGGCAGGGGAGTCAGCAACCGAGATCGGCACGTCGATATGCACAGGGCCAGAACGCCCTTCAGTTGCGATACCAACTGCTTTTTCGGCGATAATCCCGGCGGCGGCAGCATCCAGCGTGAACGTCGCCTTTGTGATCGGGTCGAAAACCTTCCGATGATCAAGCACTTGGTGCGTATATTGTTCGGCTTCAGCGGCATCGACGCAGCCCGTCAGCACGATCAATGGCACACGATCCTGTTCCGCGTTCGCAACCACGTTCACGCCGTTCATCGCACCTGGACCAACTGTCGCCACCAAGATCGCAGGCGCGCCGTCCACGTGATGCACCCCTTCGGCCATAAAACCGGCGGCATTTTCGTGCCGTGCCAGATGAAACTGAATGCCGGCGGCTTCCAACGCGTCGATCAGCGTCAAAACTTCACCACCGGGCATGCCGAATGCGTGCCGGCATCCTGCTTCATACAATCGACGGGCAAGCACATCAGCGGCGCGCAAAGTCTCGGTCATGTTGTATCCTTGAACTGTTTAGAATGTCTTAGCGGGCGGCGGTGGCAATCGCCAGAAAAATGGCGTCCAACTCGGTCGCGGCGGCCAAAAGATCGGGATCTGCGTCATCGACATAGGGGGCGAACACAGACGAAGGTGTCTTATAAGACAGGGTCGCAGCGCCATCTTCTGTTTCGGTAAGGTAAAACCTGATCGGGGCTTCAATCATCGCAGGCGTGGACAGGTTCAGGATGCGAACGGCGAACAGATTGTTGAAAACCCCGACAACACGGTTGTTAGGGATCGTGATGCCACGGTTCGCAGCGGCACCTGTCGGGCCCGCTTGGGTCACGACGGCCATCTGATTGGCGCTGACCGCTTCGCGCAAATCGCTCAGCAAAACATCAAAAGGTTTGTCACTATCCATAACAACCCAACCATCGCGCGGGGTCACGGATTGGGCCATCGCAGACGCGGACCAGAGGGCAAGTATCGCAATCAAAATCAAACGCATCGGGACATCCTTTGTTATCAGGCCTCTTGCATCCATCACTTCGTGCGTTTGGTAAATTCACGTTTGCGACAGATCACCTATTTCGCGCGGCCTGCCGCCCAGATCGATCCAGCACCAGCGGTGATAATCACGGCGAGGCCCAATAGGGCAATTGAATCGGGCCATTCGCCAAAGAACAGGAACCCAAAGACGGTCGCGATGATGATCTGGCTATAGATCAAAGGGGCGATCACGGATGCCTCTGCCGCGCGATTTGCGTGCACAAGCAACAGGTTACCGATCGCTGACCCCATCGCGCTGATCGTAATGAACCCGACAAATGGCACAGTCATCGACGGCAGCGGCGCGATCGCGAGCGGGGCCAAGACAATGGAACCGATAACAAGCTGGGAAAACAGCAAAAATCGTGGGCGATAGGATCCTGCCAACCACCGCGTCGCGACAAGGTAGCTGCCGTGGAAAACGCCAGCCAGCAACGCAAATCCAAGACCCGGTGTCATCCCAAATCCCGGCTTCACGACCAACAATACACCGCCAAAGCTGACCAACAACAGAACCGTGCGGGGGATCGTTACGTTTTCCTTAAGGAATATGGCGGACAGTGCATAAGAAATGATCGGCCCAACAAAGAAACCGCCAAACACAGTCGCCAGCTGTTCGGTCTTGAGCGCAGTCAGGATTGACGCGATCCCCCCTGCGATCAGGCAGGCGCGAAACATCAACGCAGGTTTCAGCAAAAGCCGCATTTCACCTTTTTGAAGGCCGACGACAGGGGCAAGAACGACGGCCGCCAAGGCAAAACGGGCCCAAGCTACGAAAAATTGTGAAAATCCGGCACTGGTCAACATCCGACCGGCCACATCACCACCAACGATCAGGATCATCGCACCAACAACCATGGCGACCACGCGAAGCTGAAATGAACCCGTCATGTTTTATCCTTCAAAATCAGCTGCACACTCTGCTTTGCCCCGACTGTGGTCAAGCGCCCTTCGTACAGCGTCAGACGCAAATCCCCGATGGTTTGGGGGCTAGCCCCCAAAGCGGCGCACGGCTAGACTTCGTTAACGACATTCCGGAGCTTCACCATGTTCGATCGCATTTTGTCCATGTTTCATAAAGAAACCAACGTCACCAAGCTGCCAGAGGCGGATGCACAGCATGCGCTGGGGGCTTTGTTGGTGCGCGCGGCGAAAATCGACAAAGCGTATCTGTTTGAAGAAATTGAACAGATCGATGACGTTTTGGCGCACCGCTACGGATTAAACCCTGTTCAGGCCGCGAAAATGCGGGCCGAATGCGAAAAACTGGAAGAAGCGATGCCAGATACCGACGCTTTGTCGACCATCTTGCATGACGCGATTAGTCTCGAAGAACGCGAAGCCACAGTTGCGGCACTTTGGGCTGTTGTTTTCGCAGATGGTGTTGAAGCGGAAGCAGAAGATCAACTTTTGCATCAAGTAGAAGCAATCTTGGGCGTATCACCCGACGTCAGTAAAAAACTGCACGATGCCGCAATGGCAGCCCGCAATCAGGGCTAGAACGCACACCGCGCACGGCCAACGTTAGAAAACTGGCTTCGCGTTCACCAAGGGCCTGTCCGCTTTATCCCGCACGCGCCGCCTGTCTGTCGCCACACGCCTTTCGTTGGCTGCGGGCCATGGTTTCTGCGGTCCACGGCGATCCTTTTTACGTCGTTGTGGGGTCGGGTTGGCCAACGCGCGGGTGACATCGCTACGCGCGATTTGGTTCACATCAAGCGGCCCCAACGATCGACGCAGGGTACCAAGGCGGCGCTGCACCATACCCACCGTGTAACAATCGCGCGCTGGCGGCCCATTCAGTGGGGCATCGGGAACGATCGGGGCGCCAAATATGTGTCTCAAGACCCTTCTTTGATCTTCTGACAACAGCGCCAACACCATTGGCCCCAACAAAAGCGTTTCAGACCAACAGCCATTCGCAAGGACAATTTGGTGGGCATCACAGACAAAATGGACCCATGTGACGTTCTTCTTGCCGTTCATGTGGCGAACACCCGGCAAAGCGGTCAGTGATTTTGCAGGCGCGAAGGCTTCTTCTGTGAATAGGGCTTCTAACTGACCTTTGCCCCCAACGAACAAACGGTGCTGGGGCGACACCACCATGTCCGTCGACGGCCGCCCTTTTCCAAAGGCGTTTGCAGAGATCAAGACGGGTTTCGCGTCAGGTGACGTATCTTCCAGCGGTTGGGTATCCGACCTGACCCACCGGATCGGCACAATGCCGTCGTCCAACGTGACGACCAGATCACCAGGTTGCAGGTATTCAACCGGTCTGGGGCCGTCGGGTGTCGTGATAAGCGTGCCTTCCGCAAAACAAACGGCCTGATATGTTTCGGCTGCGTTCTGGTCGCTGGTCCAAAAGGCGTTCGGGCTGTCTGGCCCGCCGCCGGTGTCCCAATACCAGCTTTCCAAATCAAATCCGGGGGACCAAACCATTTGAAATAGCTCGCCAGTAACAGAATTCGTGCCTTCAAAGACTACGGCGCCTTCGCCCGGACCAACGTAGTCGCTGCGAATAATGGTCGCGTCCTGCATGTCACCACCGCCGCCATGACCCGACCACGTTAGGTCGTAGGTTTCCCCGACTTCAAACAAAATCGGTTTATCGTCGCCCATATTCGACGTGATTTCGAGGTTAGTCGTCGATCCCGGCGGGTGGTCGAAATAACTATAGTCCTGATGGACATCTACATTGCTACCGGACGCGGCAGCAAATTCGTTATCGAGCGCATAGAAAGTTTTGGTCATGATCGGTTCCTTCCGGTACCCGATACGTCCACTTCGTTGAGGTTCGATAAACAGCGACAAATTGAACTATTTTGGATCGCCCTTGCCAATGGGCCGTGCCCTTGGTCTAACCGCCTGTAAGTCAAAGGGAACACGCACATGGTCGACATCGCAACACGGGTCTGGAACCACAAATGGAAGATCGACCCAATCGTGCGGTCGCTCATCGATACGGATTTCTACAAGCTCCTGATGTGCCAATCCATTTTCCGGAACCACCCGGATACCAACGTCACATTCTCGCTGATCAACCGATCCAAACACGTGCGCCTCGCGGACCTCGTCGACGAAGGCGAATTGCGCGAACAGCTCGACAATATCCGGTCGTTGTCCCTGTCACGCGGTGAATCCACATGGCTGCGGGGGAACACCTTCTACGGCAAACGGCAAATGTTCCGGCCCGACTTCATGGAATGGTTCGAGAACCACAAACTCCCGCCCTATCACCTCGAAAAACGGGACGGGCAGTACGAACTCACCTTCGAAGGCAAATGGCACGAAGTCATGCTCTGGGAAATTCCGGCGCTCTCCACGCTCATGGAACTGCGGGGGCGGGCGGTGCTCAAGGACATGGGGCGGTTCGAACTGCAGGTCCTCTACGCGCAGGCCATGACCAAAGTCTGGTCCAAGGTCGAAAAGCTCCGCGACGTGCCCAACCTCAAACTCGCGGACTTCGGGACGCGGCGGCGGCATTCCTACCTCTGGCAGGACTGGTGCGTGCAGGCGCTGAAAGAAGGGCTGGGGGACAACTTCACCGGCACCTCCAACTGCCGGATCGCCATGCAGCGCGAAATCGAAGCCATCGGAACCAACGCCCACGAACTGCCCATGGTCTACGCAGCCATGGCGGACACGGACGAAAAACTGCGGCAATCGCCCTACGACGTGCTCGCGGACTGGCAGGAAGAACACTCCGGCAACCTGCGGATCATCCTGCCGGACACCTACGGAACGCAGGGGTTTCTGGACGACGCACCGGACTGGCTGGCTGGCTGGACAGGCATGCGGATCGACAGCGGAGACCCGGCGACAGGGGCAGAGCGGGCGATCGACTGGTGGACAGCGCGTGGGGAAGACCCGCGCAAGAAACTGGTCATCTTCTCGGACGGGCTGGACGTCGATAAAATCGCAACGCTGCAACAGCAGTTCGCAGGGCGAGTGCGGGTGTCCTTCGGGTGGGGAACCATGCTGACCAACGACTTCAAAGGGCTGGCGCCCAACGACGCGCTCGCACCGTTTTCCCTCGTCTGCAAAGCCGTCGCGGCCAACGGCAACCCGACAGTCAAACTGAGCGACAACCCCAACAAAGCCATGGGCCCCGTCGAGGAAATCGCACGGTACAAGCGGGTGTTTGGTGTTGGTGAGCAAGAGAAGGTTGAGGTTGTGGTTTAACTTCGGTTGTCTCGCTTAATTACGGCACTTTTCATGGCTTCGTTGAGACGCGACTTCATGAAAGAACGAAATTTTCGGGCTTGCGGAATAATCGGTGATCCTTTTTCTCCAAACGCCTCGCTAGCTCTCTTCAAGTAGCTATAGAAGGTCCAAGTATTGAAGTCGTCTGGAGAGAGATTCTGCTCATCAACTCTATTAAAGCGCTGACTAAAATTAGAGTAGTTGAACTTCGACATGATTTCTTCAACAGACATGTCTGGGTGCCCATTTGAGAAGCCGTTTGCTATTCCTTTAGCAGTTCGCGATACCTTTCTGTAGAGCCGTGAAATAGTGCTGTCTCTGATGTATACTTTCCTCCCATCATAGCGGAACCCAAGGTACTCGAAGCCATTCTTTCCTTGTGGACCCTTTACGTGTTGAAAGCTAAGGCCATCGTCCAACCGTTTGAATTGAACGACGCAAGTCTTTGACGGCTTTATTTTAAGTTGGTTTCCGTAATTCCGAATCTCGGCAATCGCAAATTGTTCTGCTTTGTCTGCGATTCCTTCGCTGAAAGGCAAAATGAGCAAAATGTCGTCCGAATACCTCATGTACGTCCCACCGAACTCGGCGGCAAAATCAGAAAGGGATTTGTCAAAATCCATCAGGTAGAAGTTTGCAATTAAGTCAGAAATCGGGGCACCCTGCGGGATGCCAAAGGGATCATCATTCTTCACTATGATACTAGGAAGGTTCGGATCTCCACCGCATATTTTGTCCCTAAATTCTTTGGGGCTGCAAAGTTGGGTTGGCATGTCGGAATAAGGAACTGTGTATTGTTCTATTCCGTCTTGACCCTTTGCGATGATCCCCAGTCGGCGGTAAACTTCCTTTTGGTCGACCACCCGGTATCGAGTTACATTCTTGAAAACGGTAAAGTGGTCTTCAGGCAGTCGTTCGACTCCAAGTAAATCGCACCAAACAGACTTTATTCTGTCGTGGTCGAGGTTTTCAAAGAAACCTTTGATATCCAATGCAATTGCAATGCAGTCGCCCATGGCGTCAATCGCATCAAATGCATCTTTCGCGAATTCGATATTGCTTTTTCCGCCGCCAGTGGATTTAGGAATCTTCCTATAAGCAATAGGACATTCTTCAATTCCCATCTCACAAAGTCTAACTTCATATTTTTCGGACAAAATCCTACGGTAGTGGGTTAGAATGTACGCGTCTTTCCTTGCGGCGTATCTAATGGGTCTCGATTTAATTGGCGGCTTAATCGTCTTGCCGTTAGAATCTTTTTTGGTCCTGAATGGCTGCCAAGTTTCATAGTAAAGAAAAAAAGGATAAAATTTATTACTAGCAACCCGGGCCGAATCTCTTACCAACTCATTTATTTGGTCGGGAGTAAGATGCCGGTCAAAATGAGGATAATGCTTGATGTCGGCGGGCGTGAATGGTTTTTGCATATTTCCCCGCGAGAAGGGCCGGAACATTGAGCGGTGTATTCGCTCTTAAATGGCATTTCCGACCCTGACCGTTCTGCGTTATACACTCAATCTTCGACGTGGTCGTGTATACTGTGCAAGCGGTGGTCTGGCTGAGCCAGATTGCCGTCCAGCGGCCAGGTCACGATAAAGGAGAACATGTATTGGAACTCGCATTATGCGTAACAGAAGCACTAGGACTTGACAGTTTAAACGATCGACTGCGACGCCCCAAGTGCGCCGATACCTGACAATTGGCTATTGAGTTATTTGAATTCAAGAGTTGTCGCGATTATTTTCCACCTTCCCCCGCAACCTCTTAACCTCCCCCCGCACCTTCTTCCCCGCAAGCCGCCGTTTGACCGACCCGTAGGTCGGTTTTGTCCCGATCCGGCGTTTGGGCACATGCAGCGCCTGCACGATCATCTCGGCCAGCCGCTCCCGCGCGATTTCGCGGTTGCGTGCTTGGGACCGCGTGTCCTGCACAAACAGCACCACCGCCCCGTCCTTCGTCCATTTCTGGCCCGCCACCCGCCGCAGCCGCCGCTTCACCGCCTCGGTCAAATTGGGCGACCGCGCCGCTTCAAACCGCAGTTCCACTGCCGTCGAAACCTTATTCACGTTCTGCCCACCCGGACCGGACGACCGCGCGAACTGCTCGGTCAATTCCCAATCTTCAAGCGTGATCTGATCGTTGATTTTCATCTGTCCACTACAACTCATCAGCGGCCCCGACGCAAATGCCGTGGCCAATCTTCATGATGCGTTAACACTTCTGGAATTCAGGGGCTGACAACGCGGTGCACGCCTTGTGTACGCGTTGTGCACGCAAATCACACCCCTGCGGATGCCATCCATGAACGACACGTGATCCCACCGTCACGCAACCTGTTCGCCAGCGCCCGCCCCATCAGATTAGGCCCGCAAAACACGCCCAAACCCCAATGAAAAAGGGCCGCCCCGGCGTGGGGTGGCCCTTCTCTGAATAGCGGAGGGGGGTCGGTTAGGTCGCCCACCCTGTGGTTTTCTCAGCTAAGGGCTGCCCTAGTTGAAGACCCCACAAGTTGTCCCGACTGCCTTCTCCAATACTTCATGATGCACTGGATCACCTCCTTTCAAAATGTTTCGCCTATACTTTGAAGGTGGCATACCTGATCTTAAAATCAAGATAATTTTTTGTGACAACGCAGATTAAGCCCGCGCATCCACAAATCGCCCAACAATAATCCGGAACGGCACCAAAGCGAGCAAAGCAATCACAAGCTTCACACCCCAGTCCGCAACCGCCAAAGAAACCCACAACGGTGCATCCGGACCTACGGTCAAAAACGGAACAGCATCCTGCGCCCAGCTAATCTCCACCATGGCGGATTCGGATAAGCCATTGAAAAGCGCAGAAAAAGCGATGGTGAAAAAGATAGCCGTATCCACGGTGGAACTGACCAAAGTGGACCCAAGCGGGGCTTTCCACCACGATCCGTCCCGCAGTTTATTGAAAACTGCAACGTCCAGAAGTTGTGCCACGCCGAACGCAATCGCAGATCCGATCGCGACACGCAACGCAACGGCTGCGTACGGCCCGTATTCGCTGTCAAAAATGATTTGCGTCCCGATCAAGGAACAAATGATCCCCGTGACCAAACCTGCGAACACAACCTTGCGGGCCGTCGCGGCCCCGTAAAGCCGGTTCATGATGTCCGTTACCAGAAAGGCGAGCGGATAGGTGAATGCCCCCCACGTCAGCAACCCATCAAGGATCAGATATTGCACAAGAATATTGGATGCGACCACAATAGCGGCCATGGCGAGAACGCCGGGGAGAATACGTGTCATGTCATTGGTTCCGTTTTGACAAGGGTGCGGCACTTGGTCCTCGAACCGTTCAAGGACGCGCCCACTTAGGCCCCGCTGGCCGACAGGTCAACCGTCGATACGGTATTCCGCGATCTCGTTCGTCAGAATGCTGCGGAAATTGTTATCCGCGATCAGGGTCATGATCATTTGACCATCTGCGGTCTGCCATACGGAAATGCCTTCCATATTGCCGTGCACGCCAATTCCGGTTTCTAGGATCGTTTCAGCAGTTGCCGCATCCAGATCAAGACGGCGCACGCGCGTATAGAAACCGAAACCGCTGAAATCCCGTTCCAGCACATAAAGCATGCCGTCAGGCCCAAAATCTGCACCGACCATCAGATAGGCACCGGTGCGCGGGATGGCATAAGGTTGATCCCATTTGCCGTCTTTGTAGCGGTAAACCGGGAAAGGCCGATCGTATCGACCAGACCGTTCGGGGATTGTGTAAAGGGCGCCATCCGCGTCGATTGCCAGGGCTTCCAAGCTGCTGTTGTCTTGCAAAGCCTCAAATTCGCGGGGCACTGGCAGGGTCTGTTCGGCGGCCCCGAAGTTTGCGAATTTCCCGACCCGATGCTGCCCTTCGAAAGAAACATAGATCGTGCCGTCGGGCGCCACAGCGATACCTTCGGAATCGTTGTTTGTCAGACCTCCTGGCAGGTCTGCGTTTTCAATTGAAACGGGTGTGCCCATGGCAATACCGCTGATCTGTCCCTCTGCGTCCCGTGAAATTGTGCCTTGCATCAACATGCCGCGATCACTGACCGCAATGATGGTGCTGCCATCATCAGCGATATGCACTGCAGACAGGCCGCCGATCCGTCCGCCGTCCGTGTGGATGACAAAACGCCCGAAAAGGGCGGTCTCGGTGAAACCAAGACCGCCCATCAAAAGAATGGCCGCTGAAAACAGAATTTTTAGCATTTAGTCCGCGTTCAAAACACTCAGGCATTGGCCGGGTAGATTAGCCATTGTGATCGGTCCGCGCGGCGGACGAGGCGTCGGGTTGGGATTTGGGGGTGGCGGGTTCAGGATGTTATTCACCCAATCCTGCGCATCTGCACAGCCATCACCTGCTGGTGGCGGCGCTTGATCAACGCAAGTGTTGTCACCCGCCGGGCATTTCAGGCGGACGTGGAAATGGTAGTGGTGACCGTACCAAGGGCGGATTTTGTTCAGCCAGCTGCGATCACCCGTCGCAGAATTACACATCGCAACCTTTGCGCCCGGGAACACAAAAATGCGCGCGACACGCGGATCAGAGGCAGCCGCTTTGAGTACCGCCTCATGTTCGGCGGTCCAACGGCTGTTCGTGTAGGCCCCGCTGGCACGACGCATGGAGATCGAAGAGATATTCTCGCGTTCTTGTGCAGATAGGTTCAACCGATCAGGCGGCAGCATCCAGATATCGGCATCAAGCCCGACTTGGTGGCTGGCGTGTCCCGTCAACATCGGGCCGCCACGTGGCTGGCTAAGATCGCCGACGTACAGACCTTCCCAGCCGGGTAAGCGCGCAACTTCACGGCTTAGGTCCTGAATATAGTCGATCAGCGCAGGTTGACCCCAGTTCCGGTTTCGGCTCAGGCGCATCGCCTGCCACGTTGGACCGGTTTCAGCCAATTCAACAGCGCCCGCTTGGCAACCCTTTGCGTAACCGCCGATTGCTTCGGGTGTTTGGTTTGATCCGCGTGGGATGTGGCCGAAAAGCGTCTTGGCCACACGGGTATCACCCGCGTTCGACGTCGAAATGGCTGCCGCTTGGCTAACCGATGCCGTGTCTTCGCTTTGGCATGCCGCCAGAGCCGTTAACAATGAAAGTATGCCTATGAAGCGGACCATGCTGCGCGATCTCCGTCTTTGTTGACCCATGATAGCATCACAAGACCAAGAAGAAAGAGGAAGATCACAGGCAAGAAGCCTAGCTGCACATTACCGGTCCAAGCGGTGAAAACCCCAATGAGCAGGGGGGCCATGAACGCAGTCGCTTTGCCGGAAAGTGCAAATAGACCAAAGGCTTCGGTTGGACGTTCGGGGTTTGTATGGCGCACCATCATGGACCGCGATGCGGCATAAATTGCGCCGCCTGCACCACCAATAACAGAACCACAAACGAAAAAAATTATGTCAGGAACCATCGAATCTGCCGCAAGCGGGACGCCAAACACCTGTGTGCGGGACATGCCGACGATAATCGTGCTGACGACCAGAAGGCAAAGAATGCAGAAAATGATGACTGGTTTTGGCCCTAGTTTCGCGTCAAACCGACCGCCGACATAGGTAAATACGGCTGCTGTAATGACGCTGATGATCCCGAAAACGCCTAGCCAGATCGTGCCCCAACCTAACACGAGCGTCGCGTACACGCCGCCAAATGCATACAAAGCATTCAGGGCGTCGCGGTAAAACATCGACCCGAGCAGGAACGATGCGGTGCTTTTGCGGCGGGCAACATTGCGCAGCGTCTGTTTTAGATCGCCCCAAACTTTCGACATTTTGGGGACCTCGCCTGCGTCAGCAGGATTGTCGCGCACCCATAAGAAGAACGGGATCATGAAGATAGCAAACCATACCGCCATGAACGGACCCACGGCACGTGTGCCTTCGCGCGCGCTTGGGTCCAGCCCAAACAGCGGGTCCAAGCCGATCAGCGTTTTGCCGGTCTGCGCGTCCTCTGCGAACAGCAGCAACATAATAATCAAAGCAACCAAGCCGCCCCAGTAGCCAACTGACGCACCAGTGCCCGAGATCCGACCGACTTCCTCCGGTGTGCCAAGCGACGGCAAATACGCGTTGATAAAGTTCAGCGCCGATTCTGCCGCAATAAAGCCGACGTAGAACAGGACCAGGAACAGCATCAGGCTGCTGCTGTCGGGGGTCAAAAACCATAAAGACCATGCACCGATGACATACAGAAGGGAAAAGCCGATGATCCACGGCATCTTGCGGCCCGTGTTGTCTGCATAAGCGCCAAGGAACGGCGCGGTAAAGGCGATGACAAGGCCCGCACAGGTTTGGCCAAAGGCCCAAGTGCTTTGCGCTGATGCGCCTGCGGCTTCTTGGTCAAGTCCTTGACCGAGAAAGTAATTCGCAGCGACGACCGCAAAGTATGGCCCAAAGATAAAGGTCAACCCAAGCGTGTAGTATGGTTGCGCTGCCCAATCAAAGCTCATCCAGCCCCAGATGCGCTTTTTTGCCGATATTGTCATGGTCGTCCCCCGTAAGTGCCGCGATAAGACACCGAAGGGACGGCACATTGCAAGTGACGTGTTTATGACTGTGTGTCTGGTGTCACTTCTGGGGGCCAAGGACGTGTTTGATCGGCGTCGATCCAGTTTTGTGCCCACGCAGGTAACGGCGGCCGGTCGCCTTCGTAGCCGATGTGATCAAACAGCTGTCGGGGGCGCACGATCCCGTTTTTATCGGTCACAGCAGACCGGTACAGAGCCTGCACGGCGCATTCGTTTCCGATCCAGATGGATTGTTCGAGGTAGAAGAATTTATCGTCCCAGCCGACAGCGCGACTGACCGTTTTGAATTTCACAAACGGACGGATGCGCTTACGGTAACGCACGCTGACACCGGCCATCGTGAGGCCCCAACGCTTTTCCTTGAGCGCGTCTAGTAGGCCAACACGTTTGGCCAAAACTGTGCGCCCAAGATCAAGAATTGTTAAGATACGTCCGTTATTCATTTCAATGAACGCGTCGATATCTTGTGGCCAGCACCGGTGTTGCGACACATGAATACCCATAATGGGTAAGTCAGGTGCGCGGCGGGCAAGATACATATCTTTGATAAGCCGTACGAAAGGATACATCGGAACAACCTTTAGGTGACGATTACCCCCTCCATCTGCCTTGTTGACGTAAACGTCAACTTTGACGCAACGGAAGCTGGGGCTTGCAGGACTGCCACTTAGAACTTACTTGAACGGTGCACAAATTGAAGGCGATACCATGCAGTCCATCTTTGAAATCTTGTTGATGCTCATCGGCGTCGCCCGTTTCTTTATCTTTGCGCATTTCATCATGAGCTGGTTGATCAGTTTTGATGTCTTGAACGTGCGTCAGCCGTTGGTCGGTCAGATTTGGTACACGCTGCAACGTATCTTGGAACCACTTTACGCTCCGATCCGTCGGTTTATGCCCGATTTGGGCGGCATTGATTTATCGCCGATTGTCGCCCTTTTGGGACTGGAAGCGATCCGGATCATCCTGATCAACAATGCGAGCGTATTTTTCTAAAGCCACACGTAGATTTCGCATCAGAAACCGCACATGGCGCAAATGTGCGGATCGTGGTCGCGGATGGCCTGTCTTAACTTGCACGAAAGTGGTGTAGATTGCTCTGAGGATGAGGAGCACCACCATGGCCGAGATCAAATTTACACTCGACGGAAAGTCAGTGACCGCCCAGCCGGGTGAAACGATTTGGGAAGTGGCCAATGGCCGTGGCCTTGTGATCCCGCATCTTTGCCACAAACCGCAGCCCGGTTACCGGTCCGACGGAAACTGCCGCGCCTGTATGGTCGCGATTGATGGCGAACGGACCTTGGCGGCGTCCTGCATCCGCGAACCGTCTGAAGGCATGGTCGTCACAACCGATCAGCCGCGCGAAGTCCAGGCGCGTAAAATGGTCATGGAAATGCTTGTCGCCGACCAGCCTGAACAGGCGGTCGCGCACGATAAATCGTCTCATTTATGGGACATGGCTGCCAAGCAGGACGTTAGTGAAAGCCGTTTTCCGACGATGGATAGCGACCACATCCCACTGCTGGATGACAGTCACGTCGCGATGTCGGTAAACTTGGATGCGTGTATTCAATGTGGATTGTGCGTGCGGGCCTGTCGTGAAGTGCAGGTCAATGATGTGATCGGCATGGCGGGTCGGGGCCACAATGCTTACCCTGTCTTCGATATGGACGACCCGATGGGTGCATCCAGCTGCGTGGCCTGCGGTGAATGCGTACAGGCCTGCCCGACTGGGGCGTTGTTGCCCGCGACCGTGACGGACGAAAACCAAATCGGCGATACGGCGGACTACGACCGCGAAGTCAAAAGCGTTTGCCCATTCTGTGGCGTCGGCTGTCAGGTGTCGTTGAAGGTGAAGGACGACAAGGTCAAGTTCGTCGAAGGCATCAATGGCCCCGCGAACGAAGGCCGTTTGTGTGTCAAAGGCCGGTTCGGTTTCGACTATATTCACCACGATCACCGGCTGACCAAACCTTTGATTCGACGCGACGATGCGCCCGCAAAGGGCTTGAACGTTGATCCTGGCAATTGGGGCGAAGTGTTCCGCGAAGCGTCTTGGGACGAAGCGCTGGATTTTGCTGCCAATGGCATGAAAGAACTCGGCGGGACCAAGATCGCTGGCTTTGGGTCAGCCAAATGTACGAACGAAGAAGCCTATCTTTTCCAGAAAATGATCCGCCAAGGCTTTGGTCACAACAACGTTGATCACTGCACACGGCTATGCCACGCGTCATCCGTCGCTGCGTTGATGGAAAACGTCGGATCGGGGGCCGTCACCGCGACATTCAACGAGATTGAAAACGCTGATGTGGCCATCGTCATCGGTGCGAACCCGATTGAAAACCACCCCGTCGCCGCCACCTATTTCAAGCAGTTCACCAAACGCGGTGGCAAGCTTATTGTGATGGATCCGCGCGGTCAGGCATTGAAGCGCTTCTCGACCCACATGCTGCAATTCCGCCCCGGTGCGGATGTGTCGATGCTGAACGCGATCATGCATGTGATCGTTGAAGAAAAGCTTTACGATCAACAGTATATCGATGCCTATACCGAAAATTGGGAAGCGGAAAAAGCGCATCTCAAGGACTTCTCACCAGAGAAGATGGAAGGCATTTGCGGTATTCCAGCAGATGAATTGCGCGCCGTCGCACGGACTTTTGCAGGCGCTAAGGCGGGCATGATTTTCTGGGGTATGGGCGTGTCGCAACACATCCACGGCACCGATAATTCGCGCTGCCTGATCAGCCTTGCTTTGATGACGGGCCAAGTTGGTCGTCCGGGTGCCGGACTGCATCCGCTGCGGGGGCAAAACAACGTGCAAGGCGCGTCTGATGCGGGCCTCATCCCGATGTTCCTGCCCGATTACCAGCCTGTAGGTGACGACGGCGTGCGGTCTGCGTTTCAAGAGGTTTGGAACGAAGGTAACATTGACCCGAACAAGGGTCTGACCGTCACTGAAATCCTTGATGCGGTGCATGCGGGTGACATTCAGGGGATGTATATTCTGGGTGAAAATCCCGCGATGTCTGATCCAGACGTTGAACATGCGCGGGATGCTCTGGCAAAGCTTAAGCATCTGGTCGTGCAGGACATTTTCATCACAGAAACGGCGAACTATGCCGATGTGATCCTGCCTGCTTCGGCCTTCGCCGAAAAGACCGGGACGGTGACAAACACCAATCGGCAGGTGCAAATGGGACGCCCAGCGGTCGCACCTCCGGGTGATGCGAAGGAAGACTGGTGGATCGAAGTTGAGCTTGGCAAACGATTGGGCCTTGGTTGGACCTATACGCATCCAAGCGAGGTGTTCGACGAGATGACGCAGGTGATGAAATCGCTGGATAACATCACATGGGACCGGCTTGAGGCTGAAAATGTGGTGACCTACCCGTCATTGTCATCAACTGATCCGGGGCAACCGATTGTTTTTGCGGATGGTTTCCCACGCGCAGACGGGCGTGCAAAATTCACACCAGCCAATGTGATCGCGCCGGATGATGTGCCCGACGCGGATTATCCGATGATCCTGACGACCGGACGACAGTTGGAACATTGGCACACGGGGTCTATGACGCGCCGTTCAAAGGTGCTGGATGCGGTTGAACCAGAAGCGAACTGTTCGCTTCATCCGTCGACGCTGCGGAAGCTTGGTGTTGAACCGGGTGGGTTGTTGCGACTGACAACAAAGCGTGGGTCGATCAAAATCATGGCGCGGTCGGATCGGGCTGTCGCGCCTGACATGGTCTTCTTGCCGTTTGCTTATGTTGAGGCCGCCGCGAACATTCTAACGAACCCAGCGGTGGACCCCTTCGGCAAAATTCCCGAATTCAAATTTTCTGCGGTGCGTGTTGAGAAAGTTGAAACGACCATCGCAGCCGAATAATGCAATGCAGCCCCAGCCACTTTTGGGCTGCATTATGACCTAGTCCAGAACGTTGCCGATAAAGCCGCCAGCGTAAATCAGATCTTCGTTGTTGCCGCGGAACGTGCCGATAACTTTGTCATAGATTATGCCACCGCTTTTGATCGGCACGACCCGAATCTGTTGCGACGTCTTGTGCAGGAATAGAGCCGGACAGAATTGCTGCGGCGGCGATTAGGTTGATTGTCGTGAGCTCCTTTTAGGTTTTCGTCAAAAACTATCTGGGCACTGCTCCTTCAGTTTTTGTACCTCGTGGTTCACCATTCAAACTGCTTCGGTTTGGCTCTGAAATCAGATGTGTTTCGACGCCAAACGCCTTGAAAATGGCAGTAGCATCTAAGAGATAGCTGCAATTGTGCCCTTTTGTGAGGCCGGTTCAGCGGTGTCACGTTCACGCTGAATCGGCTTGCAAAAAAGGCGTCCGCGACGGCTTCGGGCAGGGCATCATTACCTGTTCAGATAAATTAAATGAACGCTTGTTCAAAAAACCATTTGACGGATCGCAGGTGGTCGGCACAGTATCAAACCTAAGCAATGGATCGCGGGGAGGCGATTCAATGTGGGGGAGGAAAATCAATGGCGACAGGGCAACCCCTTGCGGGTCCAACGTCCATACCAGCACTATTGGCGCGCAATGTTGAACAGCATGGTGCCAAGGCTGCGTATCGCGAAAAAGAATTTGGGATTTGGCAAAGCTGGACTTGGGCCGAAGCCGCAGCAGAGATCGATGCGCTCGCGCTTGGTCTGCTGTCGCTAGGGGCCAATGTTGGTGACCACGTTGCCATTGTTGGTCGCAATCGGCCCGCGCTGTATTGGGCGATGGTCGCGGCGCAAAAGGCGGGTTGCGTGCCTGTGCCGATGTATCAGGACGCGGCTGCTGAAGAGGTCGCCTATGCGATGGATCACTGCGGTGCGCGCTTCGCGATTGTGGGTGATCAGGAACAGGTTGATAAGCTGGAAGACGTCCGCGATCAGCTGACCGGACTGGACCACGTGATCTATTTGGACGGTCGCGGTCTGCGTAAATACGATCACTCTGCCATGACATCCTATGCCGATGTGCAGGCCGCTGGACGTGCGTCAAATCTGGAAACGGTGATGGCGGAACGAACCGCGGCGTTGAATTACAACAGCACCTGCGTGATGCTTTACACATCAGGTACGACCGGGCGCCCCAAGGGCGTTGTGCTGTCGAACCGCAATGTGATCGAGACATCCCGCAATTCGTCCGAGTTCGATCATCTGCAAGCTGGCGATGAAGTTTTGGCTTATTTGCCAATGGCTTGGGTCGGTGATTTTATCTTTTCCATTGGGCAGGCGATGTGGACCGGGTTCTGTGTAAACTGTCCGGAAAGCCCCGATACGATGCAGTTCGATCTGCGCGAAATCGGACCGACCTACTATTTTGCGCCGCCGCGCGTGTTTGAAACGCAGCTGACCAACGTCATGATCCGGATGGAAGACGCGGGTCGTTTTAAGAAATGGCTGTTCGACAAATACATGGCTGTTGGCCGTCGGATTGGGCCGCGCCTTTTGGATGGCGAAGACGTCAGTTTTGGTGATCGGTTGCAGTATAAGCTGGCCGATTTGCTGGTGATCGGACCACTGAAGAACACACTTGGGCTTAGCCGCGTGCGGGTTGGATATACCGCTGGTGAAGCAATTGGACCCGAAATTTTCGATTTTTATCGGGCCTTGGGGATCAACCTGAAACAACTTTACGGTCAGACGGAAGCGACTGTTTTCATTACACAACAGCCTGATGGCGAGGTGCGGTCTGATACCGTTGGCGTCCCAAGTCCGGGTGTTGAACTGAAGATCGCGGACAATGGAGAAGTGTTCTATCGGTCGCCGGGTGTCTTTGTGGAATACTATAAAAACGCGGACAGCACCGCGTCTACGAAAGACGCGGAAGGCTGGGTGGCGACGGGTGATGCGGGCTTTATCGAGGAAAAGTCTGGCCATCTGCGGATCATCGACCGCGCAAAAGATGTGGGCAAAATGGCGGATGGATCGCTGTTTGCGCCGAAATACGTGGAAAACAAGCTCAAGTTTTTCCCGAATATCCTTGAGGCTGTTGTCTTTGGCGCGGATCGGGATCGCTGCACCGCGTTCATCAATATTGATCTGACTGCGGTAGGCAATTGGGCGGAACGCAACAACATAGCCTATTCGTCGTACCAAGAATTATCGCAGCATCCTCAGGTGCTTGATACGATTGCAGAGCATGTGGCGGAGGTGAATGCATCGGTTGCAGCGGATCCAATGTTGGCGGGTTGCCAAGTGCATCGGTTCCTTGTTCTGCACAAGGAATTGGACGCAGATGACGGGGAGATGACCCGCACGCGCAAAGTGCGTCGCCGGATCGTGGAAGAGAAATTCAGCGATCTGATTGCGGCACTTTATGACGGAAAATCAGAGATTTATACTGAAACGGAAGTCACTTACGAAGATGGCCGCAAGGGTAAAATCACCGCCACTTTGGATATACGTGACGCCATTGTAGCACCTGCCGTGAAGGTTGCGGCGGAATGATGGTGCGACGCTTTTGCTGCGCAATGCGCCCCGCCCACCATCCCATGCCACACGAAGGAGACGCGTTATGCTAGATGAAGGATACGTCACCGCGGACGGGCGTCAAATTGGCGGCGTCATGATGGATATGCGTGGCATTACCCTGCGATTTGGCGGTGTCGAGGCGATCAAGAATATCTCGTTTGATATTCGCGAAGGCGAAATTCGCGCGATTATTGGGCCGAATGGTGCTGGCAAGTCGTCGATGCTGAACGTGATTTCCGGTTTCTATAACCCGCAAGAGGGCGAGGTTTGGTTTCATGGCAGCAAACGCCCGCCGATGAAGCCGTTTCAGGTCGCCCGTCAGGGGATTGCGCGCACGTTTCAGAACATTGCTTTGTTCGAAGGGATGTCCGTGCTCGATAACGTCATGACGGGTCGTTTGACGAATATGAAAGCCGGAATGCTCGCCCAAGCGATCTGGAAGGGTAAGGCGGAACGCGAAGAGACGGCGAACCGTGAAGTCGTTGAGAAGATTATCGATTTCCTTGAAATTCAGGCGATCCGGAAGACCCCTGTGGGGCGTTTGCCTTACGGTTTGAAGAAGCGGGTTGAACTGGCGCGTGCGCTTGCCGCCGAGCCGAAGTTGCTGCTTTTGGATGAACCGATGGCGGGCATGAACGTCGAGGAAAAAGAGGACATGTCCCGCTTTATCCTTGATGTGAACGATGAATTTGGCACCACAATTGCCCTGATCGAACACGATATGGGCGTGGTTATGGACCTGTCCGACCGCGTGGTCGTGATGGATTATGGTCGCAAGATTGGCGACGGCACGCCGGATGAAGTCCGCAATAATCAAGAAGTGATTGATGCATATTTGGGGGTCGCTCATGACTGATTTGGCACTTGTGACCCGCGTGCACAATGCGTGCACAACCCGTGCACCGCAATTCCGGGAGATAACCCATGTCAGCTGATTTTCTGTACGGAATTGAGGTGGTCATCAACGGCCTGATGGCGGGGGTTTTGTATGCCCTTGTTGCCCTAGGCTTTGTCTTGATCTTCAAGGCGTCCGGCATTTTCAATTACGCCCAAGGTGTGATGGCGCTGTTCGCGGCTTTGACCCTTGTTGGTGTCATGGAAGGGCAGGTGCCCTTTGCCCATATGATCAACGCGATCTTTGGCACTGAAATCCACCATTTCGGCTGGGAGGTGCCCGCGCTTTTGGCGATTTTCGTGACCTTATTGGTGATGATATTGTTTGCGTGGCTCGTGCAGCAGTTCGTGTTTCGCCATCTTGTGGGCCAAGAACCGATTATTCTGTTTATGGCGACGATCGGGCTTGCCTATTTCCTTGAAGGTGTGGGCGATCTGATGTGGGGATCTGAGATCAAGACGATTGCCTTGGGCCTGCCGCAGGGTGGATCGCGTGTGGTCGAAGATTTCACTGCCAGCCTTGGTGGCGACGATTTCTACGGGTTCTTTATCGACAAGTTGGACATGGTCGCCACGGTTGTCGCGATCATCTTGGTCGCTGCGTTGATTGGCTTTGCCCAATACACCAAGCAGGGCCGCGCGATGCGTGCTGTGGCGGATGATCACCAAGCCGCGTTGAGCGTTGGGATTTCGCTGAACTTCATCTGGGTGCTCGTGTGGTCTTTGGCGGGGCTTGTCGCCTTGGTCGCAGGGGTCATGTGGGGCGCGAAATCGGGTGTACAGTTTTCGCTGTCGTTGATTGCGCTGAAGGCGTTGCCGGTGCTGATGCTGGGTGGCTTTACGTCGATCCCCGGTGCCATTGTTGGCGGGTTGATCATCGGTGTGGGTGAAAAACTGTTCGAATATATGATTGGTCCGATGGTGGGCGGTGCGACTGAAAACTGGTTCGCCTATGTGCTGGCGTTAATCTTCTTGGTGTTCCGACCGCAGGGTCTATTCGGGGAGAAAATCATTGAACGTGTTTGATGTGACTGACCCGCAAATTGAGTTGTTAGGGCGCAATAAAGGAGGCTGTCATGCTGTATCGTGAGGCCGGTGATTTTTCGACGTCCTATCCTGAGGATAGCCAGACGTTCCCGATTAAATTCGACCGTTATCGCTATTGGGCTGTGTTGGCCGTTGCGTTTTTGGTCATCCCGTTTGTGATCAATGATTACTGGGCGTCGTCGCTTTTGGTGCCGTTCCTGATCTATGCGATTGCTGCGATTGGCCTGAATATTCTGACCGGATATTGCGGTCAGGTGTCGTTGGGCACGGGTGGTTTCATGGCTGTGGGGGCCTACGCCTGCTACAAGTTGATGACTGCCTTTCCTGATGTGAATATCGTGTTTCATATCGTGATTGCCGGCGGGATCACGGCGGCTGTTGGTGCTGCCTTTGGTCTGCCAAGCCTGCGCATCAAAGGGTTTTACCTTGCCGTGGCGACACTGGCCGCGCAGTTTTTCCTCGTTTGGCTGTTTAATAAGGTGGCGTGGTTCTACAATTACTCCGCATCCGGCCAGATCAACGCGCCAGAGCGGTTTGTGTTCGGACAGGCCGTGACGGGCCCGAATTCAACGGCAATGTCCCAATATATGATCTGTCTGGTGTTTGTGACCGTCTGTGCGATCATCGCCCGCAACCTGACCCGCGGCACATTGGGCCGGTCATGGATGGCGATCCGCGACATGGATATCGCCGCAGAGATCATCGGGGTGAACCCGCTGAAAGCGAAACTGACGGCCTTTGCTGTATCGTCGTTTTTCATCGGCATCTCGGGGGCGCTGTTCTTTGCGGTCTATCTGGGCGCGGTTGAGGTGGGCGAGGCGTTCGGCATCCAGAAATCCTTCCTTGTCTTGTTCATGATCATCATCGGCGGGCTTGGATCGATCTTTGGCAGCTTTGCGGGGGCCGCGTTCCTTGTGCTGTTGCCCGTCGCCCTTAAGGTGTTGGGCGTGGATGTTCTAGGTTGGCCGACTGATCTGGTGGCGCATCTGCAGCTTGTGATCGTGGGCGGTCTGATCATGTTCTTTTTGATCAAGGAACCGCACGGGTTGGCCCAACTTTGGCGGCTGGCAAAAGAGAAATTACGGCTCTGGCCGTTTCCATATTGACCCGAGGCGGGGACCAACCCGCCCGGACGCCGGACACACCGGCACCCACATAATCGGTATAACCAATGGGAGGAAATTTCCGATGACACTAAAGGCATTAGCAGCCATGGCCCTTGCGGGTACGATGGCAGCAGGACCGGCGCTGGCCGATCTTGTGATCCCCGACCTGAGCTATCGCACCGGCCCTTACGCGGCTGGCGGTACACCGTTTTCGGACGGCTATCAGGACTATTTCAACCTGCTGAACGCACGCGATGGCGGGATCGGCGGCGAGCCTGTCCGCATCATTGAATGCGAAACAGGTTATAACACCGAAAAGGGTGTGGAGTGTTACGAGAGCACCAAAGGTGAAGGCGCGCTGATCTATCAACCGCTGTCCACCGGCATCACCTACCAGTTGATCCCGAAAGCAACGGCGGATGGTATCCCGATCCACACGATGGGGTACGGCCGTACGTCGGCTGCGAACGGTGAGGTGTTCAACTGGGTGTTCAACTATCCTGCGAACTACTGGGACGCGGCGTCGGTTGCGGTGAACTACCTGCTTGATGAAAACGGTGGATCGCTGGATGGCAAGTCCATCGCGCTGGTTTACCACAACTCTGCTTACGGCAAGGAGCCGATCCGCACGCTGGAAGAACTGTCAGCGATGCACGGGTTTGATTTGACGCAGATCGCCGTTGATCACCCCGGTCAGGAACAGAAATCGCAGTGGCTGCAAATCCGCCGCGAACGTCCTGACTATGTCCTGATGTGGGGCTGGGGCGTGATGAACCAAGTGGCCGTGCAGGAAGCTGCGAACATCGGGTTCCCGATGGAGAACTTTATCGGCAACTGGTGGGCTGGTGCCGAGCATGACGTAGGTCCTGCAGGTGATGCGGCCAATGGCTACAAATCACTGAACATGAACCCGATCCGCAACTATCCTGTTCTGGATGAAATCCGCGCGATGGTAGTCGATGCGGGCAATGCTGCCGGTGACGGGTCCAACGTAGGTTCTGTGCTGTATGTACGCGGGATGTACGCCGCGATGCTGGCATCTGAGGCGATTGCCACAGCGCAGGAAATTCACGGTGTGGCTGACGTAAGCGCCGCAATGGTCCGCGACGGCATGGAAGCGCTAGATATCACAGCGGCCCGCATGGCCGAACTGGGCATGGAAGGCATCGGACCGGAATTTGCTGTGTCCTGTCAGGACCACGGTGGGTCGGGCCTTGGTATCGTGCAGCAGTGGAATGCGTCGACAGGCACATTCGATCCGCTGACCGATTTCATCGCTCCTGATGATTCCGTAATCGCGCCACTGGTGGCTGAGGATTCAGCTGCATTTGCCGCTGAAAACAACATCGAGGCTGGTTGTCTCTAAAACATGTCGGGCGGCCCGATTGGGTCGCCCGATTTCCACGAATTTTTGGCAAGACAATATGAAAGTTGCTCCATGCTAGATGACACCGCGCAGACCGAGACGTTGCTTGAGGTCAACAACATCGAAGTGATCTATAATCACGTGATCCTTGTGCTCAAGGGCGTGTCGCTGTCCGTTCCGAAAGGTGGGATCACCGCGCTTTTGGGCGGCAACGGCGCTGGTAAAACGACGACGCTGAAAGCGATTTCGAACCTGCTGCATTCCGAACGCGGCGAGGTCACAAAAGGGTCGATCAACTATCGCGGGGATCGGGTTCAAGACCTGTCGCCGTCTGATCTTGTGAAACGCGGCGTGATCCAGGTCATGGAAGGCCGCCATTGTTTTGAACATCTGACCATCGAGGAAAACCTGATGACCGGCGCTTATACGCGCGGCGACGGGTCCGGTGCCGTGAGCGCTGATCTTGAGATGGTTTATGATTATTTCCCGCGGCTGCGCGAGCGCCGAAAATCGCAGGCTGGCTATACGTCGGGCGGTGAACAACAGATGTGTGCGATTGGTCGCGCCCTGATGTCACGCCCTGAAACGATCCTGCTGGATGAACCGTCTATGGGTCTTGCCCCGCAGTTGGTCGAAGAAATCTTTACCATCGTGAAGAATCTGAACGAAAAGGAAGGCGTGTCTTTCCTGCTGGCCGAACAGAACACCAACGTCGCCCTGCGTTTTGCCCATCATGGGTATATTCTGGAAAGCGGACGTGTCGTGATGGAAGGCCCCGCTGCTGAGTTGCGCGAAAACCCCGATGTGAAGGAATTCTATCTGGGTATGTCCGATGATGGCCGCAAATCGTTCCGTGACGTGCGCAGCTACCGCCGTCGTAAGCGTTGGCTCGCCTAAATTTCAACCGATATCGTATAACAACACCATGATGCCCTAGTCTTTGACTGTGCTGACCGCCAGAGTGAACAAAAGACTGGGCGGCAGGACAGGAGAGAAGATGACTCATTTTGACGACCTTGAAACACGTAGCGCAGATGCCCGTGAAGCGGATCAAACCGCTGCGTTAAACGCACAGATTGCACGTGTTGGTGGCATGGATCAGGTCACGTCATTGGCTGATTTGGCCAAACTGCCTGTGCTGCGCAAATCGGACCTGAGTGCCCGTCAAAAAGAACAGCCGCCGTTTGGCGGCATGATCGCCACGAACCTGAGCCATGTTTTTCAATCCCCCGGTCCGATCTATGAACCGGGCGGGTCTGCGCATGATTGGTGGCGTTTTGGGCGTTTTCTGGCTGCCTGCGGGATCGATGCCGATGATATCATCCAGAACTGTTTTAGCTATCACCTGACCCCTGCTGGCACGATGTTTGAAAACGGCGCGCGGGCTGTAGGGGCTGTTGTGCTGCCTGCGGGGACTGGCCAGACTGAACTGCAAGCGCAGGCGGCCCACGATATTGGCTGTACCGCCTACGCTGGTACGCCGGACTATCTGAAGATTATCCTCGAAAAAGCAGACGGGATGGGTCTGCCGTTAAAAATCACGAAGGCTGCCGTGTCTGGCGGTGCATTGTTCCCGTCGTTGCGCGATTTCTACGCGGATCGCGGTATCACCTGTTTGCAATGCTACGCGACCGCTGATCTGGGCCACATCGCCTATGAAACTACCGTTGGTGAAGGCATGATCGTAGACGAAGGCGTGATCGTCGAAATCGTCACCCCCGGTACGGGCGATCCGGTAGCGGAAGGTGAAGTCGGCGAAGTTGTTGTCACGTCCCTGAACCCCGATTATCCGCTGATCCGTTTTGCAACAGGCGATTTGTCTGCTGTGATGGCGGGGCAGAGCCCCTGTGGTCGCACCAATATGCGGATCAAAGGCTGGATGGGTCGCGCTGACCAAACAACCAAGATCAAAGGCATGTTTGTGCGGCCCGAACAGGTCGCGGCCTTAGTCGCAAAGCATGACGGTATGACCCGTGCGCGGGTGATTGCGGATCGTGCAGGCGAGACGGATGTCATGTCCGTGCAATGCGAAGGTGCTAATCTTGACGCCGCAGCCATCGCCGCCAGCCTACCTGCTATTTTGAAACTAAACGGTGACGTCGCGGTTGTTGCTGACAATACGATCCCGCGCGACGGGGTCGTTATCGAAGATCGTAGAACCTACGACACATAACAAAACGGAGGTGCCCTGATGCGCCGGATTATCCTGACTACTGCCATTGCCCTTTGGGGTAGCACGACGCTCGCTGACGATCAGGCGCTTTTGCTAGGGGTGGATCGATACGCGACCCTTGATCGGGTCAGTGGTGCTGCGGATGTCGCGGATGCGGCCGATGCGTTGCAGGCTGTCGGGTTCAATGTGCAGACGCAGGTTAACGGCGTCGGTCGTGACATGACCCGAAGGTTGACGGGATTTGTGTCGGGGATTGATGGCGCTGACAGGCTGGTTGTCGGGATGTCGGGTGCGTTTGTCACCGATGGTGATCGCAGCTGGCTGCTGCCCGTTGATGCCAGCGATCCGGTTTTGTTTAACCTCGCGGGTGCTGTTTCTGTGGAAAGCATACTGCAGGTTTTGGCCGCCACACCGGGGCAGGCGGTGCTGGTATTGGGCACGGATCAGTCTGCGAATGATCGCTACGGTCCATATTTGCGCGACGGGATCGGGACGCTGACGGTGCCAAATGGGGTGACGGTGGTGACGGGAACCACAGGGGCGGCGTCCGATCTGTTGCAAGAAATGGCCGAGCCGGGTGCGGATGTGTTGGCGCTTGTGCGTGCGAACAATCGGTTGTCTGCACAGGGTTATACGCCTGCGTCGTTGGTGCTGGTCGCGGATGATGTGACCCCAGTTGCGGTGCCTGATGCGCCAGAGCCGACTGATGATGAACGCGCGGCGGAAACCGCGTTGTGGGAAGGCGCGCAAGCGCTGGATACCGCAGATGCGTACCGCAATTACCTGACGCGTTATCCTGACGGGACCTATGTAGAACAGGCTAATGCCCTGATCTTAGAGATTAACACAGAACCCAATCGCGCCGCGCGGCTGGCAGAAGAAGCGCTATCGCTGTCACGCGATGCGCGGCGTGATATCCAGCGTGACCTGACAATCTTGAACTTCGATCCGCGTGGGATCGATGGTATATTTGGCCCTGGATCGCGGTCTGCCGTCACGAATTGGCAGCAGCAAAACGGTTTCTCGCAGACGAGTTATCTGACGACCGAACAGATTAACCAGCTTGATGCGCAAGCAGCACGTCGCGCGGCTGAGCTTGAGGCTGAAGCAGAACGCGCCCGCGCCGAAAAGGAACGGCTTGATCGTGCGTTTTGGGCTGAAACGGGCGCGCAAGGCGATGAACCGGGGCTGCGGGCCTATCTGGAACGGTTCCCAGACGGGTCATTTGCCGCGCAAGCGACTGAACAGCTTGGCGAGATTGAAGCAGCTAAACGCCAAGCCGCTGCTGCCGAAGACAAGGCCGCTTGGGACACCGCGACCGAAACCAATACGCAAGCGGCTTACCAGACCTACCTGCAATTGTTCCCTGCCGGATCGTTTGTTGCAGAAGCCGAAGCGCGAATTGCTGCGTTGAATGCGCCTGAGCCGTCGGATGATGCCGCAATTGCAGCAGAAAACGCATTGGGCTTGGACGGCATCACCCTGCGTTTGATCGAGGCGCGTCTGGCGCAGCTTGGTTTGGAACCGGGATCCGTTGACGGCGGTTTGGACGAAGACACACGTCGTGCGATCCGCAATTTCCAAGAAGATCGTGATTTGGATATCACCGGATTTATCAACGAACAGACGATCGTTCGTCTTTTGGCTGACGGTTTCCAAGCGCTTGGGCAGAATTGATAAAGGTCGACAATATTGCTGATGTTGCAGGCTGCGACGACGTCTTGGTCGATCTGCTGATGACCACATGGCCCGCGTATTACGGCGCGGGCGGTTTGGGGGATGCGGCCCAGACTATCGCGCAGAGGCGTCAACATCGGTCGGGCGGCGCGGCTTTGTTGAACGGTCAAATTGTCGGAACTGTCGCGCTATCTGAAACATCGTTTGGTGCGCAGTTTGGCGACGAAGGTATTTGGCTGATCGGCCTGTGTGTCACGCCCGCTGCACGGCAAATGGGCGCTGGCACCGCGTTGGTGCGCTGGGCAATGGCGCAAGCGGATGCGCCACTTTTCACGACAACGCAAAACGCCGCAGGATTACTGCGGCGTTTAGGGTGGACCGATCTGCGCGAGGTCACTGATGACAGCGGTCGATGGTCGGTTTTTGAAGCCCCACC
The DNA here is from genome assembly GCA_025141675.1 of Rhodobacteraceae bacterium S2214. NCBI lineage: Bacteria > Pseudomonadati > Pseudomonadota > Alphaproteobacteria > Rhodobacterales > Paracoccaceae > Rhodobacteraceae bacterium S2214. Next base: position 63,508 of record CP081161.1, on the reverse strand, counting down.
CAAGACGGGTGAGGCCTAGAAATTAACGCGCTGCGGTGTAACGTTCGAAGACCATCCGCACGTCGCCTGTCATGCCTTCTTCCAATTGACGCACGCCAACTAGATATGTGCCTGCATTGACCCGCGCGGCGATCAAGCTGTCGTAGCCTTCGCCGTAATCGTCGTTCTGGCCAACTTTGCGACCAAGGTCATCGTAGGCTACCAACCATGGGTCGCCTTCGCTACCAACGGACACGGCTTCGATCAGCATCAGGCCAGCCTCTGGCATATCCACGGTAAACCACGTCATTTCGCCAGTTGTGGACACGTCTTGGCGCAAACGATTGTCCAAGCTGCCGAGTGCGGTAAACGGGATGGACCCGTCAAGCGGAGGTGCAACATCGCCGCTTGCATATAGCGCAAGCTGGGCTGCCACTGGATCGTATTCGATAACGCCGACTGTGATTGGCAAATCGTTGCTGTCCAGAGCACCGATTTCGATGCAGTAATCACCTGCAGCAAGAGCGTCGATGTATTCGAGCCGCGAATTCAAGCCATCGAAATCATCGTTGTCGTTGATGTAGTTCCCGTCGGCATCCAGCAGGGTCATGGTTGGATCGGCTTCTTCATTTTCCGCCGTCATGGTGAGGGCTGTGTCTTCCGACAGGCTAAAGCTCCAGTAGGCATTTTCGGCCACCGATGCGGTGCCGAACAACCCGTCCGCCAGTGACCCTTCCAAAGGACGCGCGTCAGCGCAGCTGCCTGTCGCGACGTTGGTGTCTGTGTCGGTGTCCGCATCAGGAACCACGACGGCTGCCCCTGCGGTCAGCGCTTCTTGTTCTGACCGGCCGACGCGGACAAAGGCCGTCAATGGCGCGCCATCGTAGCTTTTTACCGCGACGCAATATGTGCCCGCATCAAGCTGCGTTTCCGCGCGCGCCGCGCCATTGCCGCCGCTATCATCGTCGGACAGGATGATGCTGCCCGTGCTGTCGAGCAATTCAAGCAACGGATCGCCCGCGCCACGACCCTGTGCTTCAACCCGGACATCGGTGGTGCCGGACAGGGTAAACAGTGAAACGTAGGCATTGCCGCCCAGCACCAACGCCATCTGTTCTTGATGGGAAGACGCTGTTGTCATGTCCGATGATGCTTCGCTTCCGCCGATCCATTGCCCGTCGCCGAGACCACACACATCTTGGGCGAATGCAGGGGAAGCGACGGCAAGTGTCGCTGCTGCCAACGCAATCGAAGGTAAATGGGATGTCTTCATCGAACGGATCCTTACATTATTTTTGGTCGTGATGCGTGATCCTAGGCTTAGGGCAGGTCATCTGGCCAGTGCCTAGCGCACAAAGGTAAGGAAATCCGGATATTTGAGAGCCAATATTGTCAGAAATACACGCAAACTTTGAATGAAAGTATCATTCTTGCGGTCGCAAACAAAAAGGGCCGCTTCAAATGAAGCGACCCTTTTCGAATGCTATTGCAGCGGTTTAACGCAGGATTAACCCTGACGTGCTTTAAACCGACGCTGCGTCTTGTTGATCACGTAAACGCGGCCCTTACGGCGCACAATGCGGCAATCGCGATGACGATTTTTCAGCGAGCGGAGGGAGTTACGTACCTTCATGGCAGAATCCTCTTTCTTTTCGCGGCGCGCGGATTGCGCCTTGGGTTACAGTTATGGCCCGTGAGGACCGAAATTCATGGTGGACGATACTGGGATCGAACCAGTGACCCCTTCGATGTCAACGAAGTGCTCTACCGCTGAGCTAATCATCCATAACCTCAGTGGTTTACTAGCATCTCGTCGCAAAACGAGACGCGGGAAAACCGCGTCGGGTTCCGGTGCTATAAAAGGAGTCGCGAGGGGGATCAAGGGCTTTTGAAAAAACCATTTCGTGGACTAAGTTATAAATCAAAGGAAACTGAATGACAGCACCCCACGCCCCTACGGCATACCATCTTTTTCAGCCGAAAAGCCGGACAACGTCCGTTGTTTTTGCGTCCCCGCATTCCGGTCGGGCCTATCCGGATGCGTTCCTGAAACGCACAATTTTGAACGAACAAGAGGTCCGTTCATCTGAAGATGCCTTTGTAGATCAATTGTTTAGCGCTGTTCCGGAACATGGTGCACCGTTTCTGACGGCCTGCGGGCCCCGTGCGTTTCTGGATTTGAATCGCGGGACAGAAGAACTCGATCCTGCGTTGATCGAAGGTGTGCGCCGTATGTCACACAATCCGCGCGTTGCGTCGGGTTTGGGGGTGATTCCGCGTGTCGTGGCCAATGGCCGCGCGATTTATCGGGGAAAATTGTCGCTGTCAGAGGTGCATCGCCGCCTGACCGAGTATTGGCGACCGTATCACGACCAGCTGCAAACCCTGCTGGATCAGAGTTTGAATACCTTTAACGAAGCGATTCTGATCGATTGCCATTCCATGCCGCACGAAGCGCTTGAAAACGTGGGCCCACCCGGTGCTGCGCGTCCGCACATCGTTCTTGGGGATCGGTTTGGTGCTGCCGCTGCCGGGTCTATCGTCGAAAAAGTCGAAGCTGCATTTTCGCAGGCCGGATTCCGTGTCGCCCGTAACATGCCGTTTGCGGGGGCCTATATTACGCAGCATTACGGGCGGCCGTCGCGCAGGCAACATGCGCTTCAAGTTGAAATTGATCGTGCGTTGTACATGGATGAAAAGACAATGACGCCGCACGCAGGCTACGACGATTTTGTGACCGCTCTGAACGGGGCCATCGCAGATATCGCGGCAATCGGCGCCAGTGAACGCAGATTGGCCGCAGAATAGTCAGCCCCAGCGGATCAATCCGATGATGGCCGACGCGGCATAGAAGAACTGCAGCGCGAAGAACGCCCAACGTTTGTCGAGAAACCCCCAGCCAGCGAACAACAGAGCAGAAATCAGCAACAACGAGAACCCGAGGATTTCGTTGCCGGTGTTCGATGCGATCAACAGCGCATAGGCCATTGCAAGAACGGAACCCGCGATTTCGCAGATTGATATGATGGTATTCTTTTGCATGAAATGTGCCTTTCGCAGCCCCTGATCTTCGGTAGCAGATGCGTGCGAAACTGTCGAAGCGGATTAACGCGCCTGTTTGAAAACCGCGCGGTACGTGGTGAACAGCAGGACTAAGCTGAGGCCGATTTTGGTGATCGGTTCCATTGTCCCGTCGATCAAATAGGCATGCAGCACTGTGGTCAGCACGATGATCACCGCCAGTGTTTTGTGAATACGCTGCCACGTGCGCGGGCGAAGACGTCGCCTGAGAACCGCGAAGGCGGCCGTTGCGAATATCCCCCACATTGCGATGACACCCCATAGTGAAAACGGAGTGGGCGAGGCAAACAGCAGCGCATCGATGACGTCAGGCGGGCTGGTGATCCAAAGCCCCCCGACATGTGCGATGATAGCCGCGACCAATAAAACCCCCATGATCCGGTGCAATTTGCGTTGCGTCATCGGATGAATGGTTGGCAGCGCGCGGGATGCGAGCAGCGTTTGCAGCAAAAGCCCCACCATAGCGGTTATGCCCGCGAACCCGGCGATAATGTAAATCGGGTCACGCCATGCCAGCAGTGGACTGAACCCAGCCGCCGCAATCGGGAGCGTGACCGCGCAGAAAAGCCCGATCCAAAAGGCAACGGTACGGGTCATAAGTGTCTAGGCAGGTGTCAGAACGAAATCGACGTTGAGACTGGTATCCGTCGGCCTTGCCATGACGGGGCGTAGGAACACTGTCTCGAATTCACCGCTGTCGTAGGCCAGATGCCCATGCGCCTGCCCGAAGGCGGGCACGATCTGCGGCATTTCCAAGCGGAACACGCCATCAGCATCGCTAAGGGTCGCACCATGGCTCTGCGGATCGCGTTCATGACCTTCGGTCGTATGGGCCCAGACCTGAATACGTTGGTTGGCTAAAGGCGCACCATCCCCCGCACGGCGCACAGTACCGGTCATCCAAAAACCACCGCCGCCAATTTTATCGACAAGGGGCGCATTGGGCAGGTAGTTGTTCGCACCGCCGCGCATTGTGCGTGTGGCGGACAAGTTTTGCGCAAGGGCGGGCATGGCGAGGCCACTGGCAGCGCCGGCAAGCAGTGTGCGTCGGGTGATCAAAAGCGGGGGCATTGCGATCTCCTTTTTGGGCGGGTCGATCTATAGATATGGCGACTTTACAGAATTTCGAATGTGAAGTGGCCCGATTGGCTGGAATTCGCCTTCACCCTTGCGTGATCTGACCCAATATTCGTCAGTGGTGCGTAGCATATTCCCGCCTGCCGCGCGATTTGGGCGCGACAGGCGATTGGACTCCGCAGAAACGCCGCCTTTAGATCATCGCGCCCTAGTGGTCGGCGAGCGCGCTTTCAAAGAACGGTTCGGGGCTGTCGACCTCGACCAGTTTGTTCCGTTCGACTTGCCAGAACCGATTGCCGACCGCCCGAATGAAGCTGCGGTCGTGGCTGACAAGGAGGCAGGATGCGCCGTGCGCGACCAGTTCATCCTCCAACGCTTCTTGTCCTTCGATATCCAGGTGGTTCGTGGGTTCATCCAGCAGGTAGAAATTTGGATGCGTCAGGCGCAGCACCAACATCGCCAGTCGCGCCTTTTGCCCGCCTGACAGCTTTGCCGCTGGGGCGTCTTGCATCGCGATTGTCATGCCAGCACCGGCTAATTGCCCGCGTGCCCGTTGATCGCCCACATCAAAGCGATGGGTGATATTCTGCAAAGGGCTGAGCGTCAGATCGAGCTGTGATAACGCCTGGTCGGAATAGCCGGTCACGACGCTGGGCGCGTGTTTGATCCCGTTTTCGCTACCACCTAACGCCGCCTGCACCATCCGCACCAATTGCGTTTTGCCGACACCGTTATGACCCAGAACAACGACGCGATCACCGCGCGAGATCCATTTTTGACCTGTCATATACAGATCGCGGTTATCGGGCGTCTTAACTTGGATATTATCGAGCGTGATCAACGCCTTCGCATGTGTGCCGCTATTGCCCAATTTGATATCGCCGGCAGAGCGTTCCTTGTAGGCAGGCCTTGCTGCGGCCTCCATCTTTTCTGCGCGCTCGTTCAGTTGCCGCGTTTTGATCACCAGCAGATCAGAGCCGGAGTTGATGCCAACGTTCTTGAGCTTGGCCGCCTGTTTACGTAGCTGCTGGGCCTGTTTCATCTCGTTAGTAAAGCGGCGTTCATCTGCGGCGTCGGCTTCATCCAACGCATCGCGGGCCTTTGTGTAGGGGAGTGCGAAATCGCGTGATACCTCGCGGCGCAGAAATAGCGTGCGGTTTGTTGTTTCATCCAGAAACGCACGATCATGGCTGGTGATGATCACGGGCACATCGCGGGGAAGGCTGGATAGCCAGTCTTGCAGCAGCCCGATGCGGGACAGATCAAGGTGGTTCGTCGGTTCGTCCAGTAGCAACACGTCGGGTTCAGTCACCCACGCGGCCGCCAGCATTGCGGTCCGTTGCCATCCGCCGGACAATTCACGCAAGGCGGAGTGGTGCAGACCGAACGGGATTTTCAGATCATCGAGCACAACGTCGACGCGCCACCCTTCGAAATCCTGCTGTTCGGGCGCGAGCGCGGACAGCACAAAATCGTAAAGTGACTGGTCCAAACGGTCGTCGGGGACATATTGTGCAACGGCTGCGATTCGGCATCCACGTGCCGTTGTGATGTCGCCGGTGGTTTGTTCCAGTTCGCCTGTCAGGCACGCCAGAAGGGTTGATTTTCCAGTGCCGTTGGCCGCGACAAGCCCCAATCGGTCGCCTTTGGAAAGCGTTAGGTTAAGGTCAGTAAACAGCGGTTCGCCAAGGGTGACGCCAAGGTTGCGTAGATTGATAATGCTCATGAAATTCTCTGGTCTGTTGCGCATAGGCGCGTGGCCCCGAAAGGGCGGATAGGGCAGACCGTGGGATATTTCACCCGATGATCAGCCCTGCAAAATGTCTTGCAGGGCAGCGCGGGGACCATGCTGAAGCATGCGGGTGATACGTGGCATCAGCGTTGTCCTCCTGTCAGGTTCGTGTTTCGCATTGGTAGCAGGGTAAGCCGTCGTGCGCGTGCTGGCAAGCCTGTCTCAGTCGTCGACGTGGTGCTGCACAAACCGCAACGTGCCGCAAATCGGTGCTGCCGTGCCTTTGTCGGAAGGATGATTAACGCCATCGTTCACGATCACTTCGTCGAAATCAAAGGGGCTTACGCCGTCGAGACAGGCCACGTTGACGCCAAATTCGTTTGGATTCGACCGCCGTTGGTGATGGGTATAAATCCCGCATGTGGAGCAGAAGTAGTGTTTCGCCGTCCCCGTGTTGAATTGGTACAATGTCAGGTTTTCGGCACCTTTGGTAAACGTGATCCCGTCGAGATTGGCGCTGACCGCCACCGCCCCACGCATGCGGCAAAAACTACATGAACAGCGGCGTGCCGTGTTCAGGCCGTCCGTCAGTGTGACGTCAAACTGAACCGCGCCGCAATGACACGCTGCATGGTGTTTGTCTGGCATTGGGTGTTTCCCCTTCAATCGTTAGCGCAAGGCACGCCCTTTGATAATGGCGGCATCGCCAAATTTTTTGCGGATTTTGTCGGCTGCCCGTTCTGCATCCGCGCGTTTGCCCGCATCCGGATCAAGCAGATCACCTTCGCGATCCGCATCCCCGTCCGATCCGATTTCCGACATGCCGACGCCCAGCAGCCGAAACGGTCCCCGATGGCTGACCTGATCGAACAGACCACGTGCTGTGCGGTAAATGGTATCGGCCATCTGGGTCGGATGGTGCAGGCTTTGCCGTTTCGACACCAGCTTAAAGTCCGAGGTTTTCAGTTTCAGCGTCACCACGCGCCCTGCTTTGTTCTTGGCTTTGGCGCGCGCGGATACCTTTTCGGCCATGCGCCACAGGTGCCCGTCCAGCAAGTCGATGTCTGCCGTGTCTTCGTTGAACGTTGTCTCGTTCGACAGTCCTTTGACGGGCGTGTGCGATGAAATCCGGCGACCATCTTCGCCACGGGCCAGCGCGTAAAGCCGTTCGCCCATTCCGCCAAACCGGTCATGCAGGTCGCGGCGGTCCCAGCGCAGCAAATCATCAAAGGTTTTGATCCCCGCTTTTTCAAGCGACTGCTGTGCAACGGGGCCAATGCCCCAGATCAAGCGGACGGGTTTGGGGCGCAAAAAGGCGGTGGTTTCCGCCTTGCCGATAATTGAAAAGCCCCTTGGTTTTTCCAGATCAGACGCGACTTTTGCGAGGAATTTATTGTGGGACAGACCGATTGATCCGGTAAGGCCGATCTCGTCCTTCATCCGCTTGACCAGTCGCGCCAGCATGACCGCAGGTGGCGCACCATGCAGGCGCGCGGTGCCGGTCATGTCCATGAACGCCTCGTCCAATGACAAAGGTTCAACCACGGGCGTGAGTTCATCCATCAAGGCACGGATCGCGCGTGATGCTTCGGTGTAGGCGTCGAACCGCGGCTTCACGACAACCGCTTCGGGGCACAGTTTGAGCGCTTGGAACATCGGCATCGCGGATTTCACACCTTTGATGCGCGCCACATAGCAGGCTGTTGAAACCACGCCCCGCCGCCCGCCGCCAATGATGACAGGTTTGTCTTCAAGTTCCGGATTATCGCGCTTTTCGACACTGGCATAGAACGCGTCGCAATCCATGTGGGCGATGCTGAGGTCCCACAATTCGTCGTGGCGGGTGACACGCGGCGACCTGCACGACGGGCAACGTGCGCCGTCTTCAAATTGGGTCAAACATTCGCGGCAAAGGGCGGGCATGGTCCTAAGATACGTCTTGCAGGGCAGGGTCACAATGGGCGACGCTGCGGGCATGATAGATGATTTTAACGGCGCAAAAGTCGCCCTGTTCATAGGCGCCGAACTGTTGGTGATCTTGCGGGATGATGATCCGGACATCGCTTTCCCGAACCTGTGGGATTTTCCGGGTGGCGGGCGCGAGGGGGATGAAACCCCGTTTGAAACCCTTGCCCGTGAGGTCAAAGAAGAAGTCGGGCTGACCTTGCTGCGCGACGCGATCATCTGGGAAAAATGTCTGCCGTGGTCGCAAGATGCGACGCAAAAGATATGGTTCTTTGTTGCGCAAATGCCTGCGGCGACTGAGGGCAAGATCGTGTTTGGCGACGAAGGCCAAAGGTGGGCGTTGATGACGCCTGACGCCTTTATGACCCACGACAGAGCGGTGCCAAATCTGGGGCAACGGCTTCGGCTTTGGATGGATGACGCGACCTAGGATTCGACTTTTACGTTGAATTACGGTGCAGCGCGATCTGGCGCGACCTATGCATTGCGCTGGAAAACACCCCGGATCAAAAGGATCACTTCATGCTGAACATCGGTCTTCTTGGCGCATCTTGGATCGCGCCCCAAGCTATCATTGATCCGGCAAGCATCGTGCAAGGCACCCGTATTGCCGCCGTTGCCGCACGTGATCTGGGCAAGGCGCAAACCTATGCTGATACCTACGGTATTCCAACGGCTTACGGCAGTTACGATGATCTTTTGGCGGACCCTGCGTTAGACGCGATCTACATCAGTTTGCCGCCAGCCTATCATGCGGTGTGGGCCATTCGCGCGCTGCAGGCAGGCAAACATGTGATTTGTGAAAAGCCCACAGCGATGACGCTGACAGAAGCGCAGGCAATGGTGGACGTGGCAAAATCCACTGGAAAACGTCTGATTGAAGCGTTCCATTCGCGCTATCACCCAGCGTTTTTGACCTGCATGGACTGGGTCGCGTCCGGCGATATTGGCGAAGTGCAAAGTATGACCGCGCATTTCGGCGTCGGATTTCCGGACGACGGCGTAAAGAACCAATATCGTCCCGAATTGGGCGGTGGCACGATCATGGATATGGGGTGCTACCCATTGCATTGGGTCCGGCAGTTGGCGGGCGGGGCCATTGCCGATGCAAAGGTAGAGGCGACGTTGGCAGAGTCAGGTGTTGATCTGACCATGGCGTCGGAACTGACGTTTGATAATGGCGTGACGGCCAAGATTTCGTCGTCCATGCATCCTGACACTGAATTTGATGCCTACCTCGAAGTGACTGGCAGTAAAGGAACGATCACCTTCAAGAACCCGCTGGTGCCGCATCAGGGTGGGGCGCTGTCCAAGACCGTTGATGGCGTGACGACGGATGCGCACGTGTCCACAGTGACGACCTATTGCTACCAGCTAAAGGCCATCGCGGAGGCGTTGCAGACGGGCGATGTGTTGCCGACCGAAGCTGCCGGACTTTTGGATCAGCAGGCCGAAATCGACCGGCTTTATGACGCCGCTGGCCTGTCACACCTGCGGATCACGATGCAGGATTATACTTAGGCCGTGAACGTCCACGTTGTGACCTGCGTATAGGTTTGGTCAGGCGTCAGGATAATCGACGGGAAATCGCGATTGTTCGGGGCGTCGGGCCAGAACTGTGCCTCTAGCGCGAGCCCTTCGTGCGTGGACCGACCGGGGCGCGCGCCGTCTTTGTTGTCGTAAATCTGAATGCCGGGTTCGGTTGTCGCAATCGTAAGCGATACGCCGGATGCGCCGGTTAAGGTTAATGCATCATGCAGCGGGCGGCGGTGATCCGCGAGGCAAAAGTTGTTGTCGAACATATCCGTTTGCCGCGAGATTTTGCGCGGCTTGCGGAAATCCATCGGTGTGCCGTCTACCGCGACGATTTCGCCTGTTGGGTAACACTGTGGCGTGCCCGGCAGGTAGCTGTCTGCGTGAACCGTCAGCGTGTGATCGTCCCAGCTGTCGCTGCCATCAAGGTTCCAATAGCTGTGGTTGGCAAAGCTCATCGCGGTCGTGGTGTCGCTTGTTCCCGTGATTTCCATCGACAGCGTGCCGGGGGCTGCCACGCGGTAGGTGACGGTGAAATCGCGGTTGCCCGGAAGGCCGCATTCGCCGTCGCGCATCGTGCAAGTCAGCGTCGCGTGGGTGTCGGATGCATCGACCAATGTCCAAGCGCGACGATGCGTCGCCTGTGCGCCGGAATGCAGATGGATCGCGCCGTCCTGATTGCGTTCGAGTTCATACATCATGCCGTCGATTTTCACGCGGGCATTGCTGATCCGGTTCGCAATCGGGCCAATCAGCGACCCGTGATGACGCAATCCACCTTCGTAATCGCCCAAATCGTCAGAGCCTAAAGTCAGGCTGTGATCCACGCCAGCCAGACGCACATCTTGGATAATCGCACCCCATGTCAGGATGCTGACGCTGAGATCACCCGCGCTGATCGTCACTTTTTCGACGTCAACGCCTGTGCTGCTGGTTCCAAAATGCATGGCTTAGATTTCCTCCCAGTGGACCCCCGCTGCCGGAATGATCACATCGCCCCATTTGCGGGCCTTCGGTGCATAGTTGAACACAAACCGATGGGTAGCGGTATCCCTGATCCGCAGACCTTTGGGTACATCGAACGTCGCAATATCAAGCGTGTCGCACAGGTTGCCGATGATTTGGTCAAAGGTGTCATCACTGGGCCAACCGGCCAAGTAACGCACATTGTCGCTGCCCATGATCGCAGGCTGGCCCGCCTTGGTGGACAGATAAACGTCTGCGTCACCTTCGAGATGATCGAACCAATGCAGAAATTTTCCACCGTTTTGCAGTTTTATCGCATCGGACGGCGGCAGGCTTTCGGCCATCACGACGCTGACGTCGGTGTTTGGCAGGTTAGGGCCAAGCGGGGTCGGAATCGCCAGTTCATTCGTTTTGGTATCGGTGCGTGGACCGATCAAGGCGATGCCGTCGAATGTGTCCAAAGCGGCGCGGAACGGATCGGACAGCGTCATCAGACCGGGTGCCAGTACCAGTTTATAGGCGGACAGATCGGCGGTTTCGGGGTGGACGATATCCACGCTTAGACCCGCACGACGCAACCCGCGATAGGCGGCAAAGGCGAGCCGGAACATATCAAAATCAGCGCCTTGCGGCTGCACGTCCCATGCCCATGCGCTTTCGTAATCGAAGACAAGTGCGACGGGCGAAGCGGCTGTGCCGACCTCTGGCAGTTGTGCAATTTCTTCGGCCACTTGCGCGGCTTCGGCGAGCGCAGGCGCTGGTTCTGCATCGGGGCGCAGCAAGGCAGCATGCATCTGTTCTTGCGCAAAGGGGGCCTGCCGCCAGCGGAAATAACACACGGTTTCAGCGCCATGCGCGAATGCTTCCCATGCCCACAGACGCGCCATTCCGGGTAGCGGGGCAGGGTTGTAAGGCGCCCAGTTTACGGGGCCGGGTTGCTGTTCCATCACCCACATACGGCCGCGGCCAACGGCGCGGTACAGGTCGTGGTGGAAGGCTTGGTTATCGGGGTGGCCTTGGCGCAGATAGGTCTGCTTTTCCTTTGGCGTCCCTTCGATCCGGTCAGACAGGAACCCGATCGGGTAGCTGTCCCAAGACGCGATATCGAGATCAGCGCCGACTTTCCAATGATCAAACGTCGTGATGCGCCCCATGTAGTTGTGGATGAGCGGGGCGTCCGTGTGCGGACGAATGACGTCGACTTGGGCTTTGTTAAACGCGACCACTTGGTCAGACGAATAACGACGGAAGGCCAATTGATGCGGATGGTTCGGTTCCGTCACAGTCAGGTTTGGCAATTCGATCTGATCGAATGTGTCATATTGCATCGACCAGAACACGTTGCCCCACGCACGGTTCAGCGCATCGGTCGATTGGTAGCGCTGGGCGAGCCAATCTTGGAAACCCTTTTTGGCAGCTTCGGAATAGGACAGCGTCGTGTCGTGGCAGTCGTATTCGTTGTCGATTTGCCATGCGGCGATGTATGGGTTTTTGCCATAGCGTTCGGCCATCAGACGGGCGATGCGCACCGCTTCGGCCCGAAATTCGAGATGGCTAAAATCATAGTGGCGACGCGATCCGAATTTTCGCGTTTGATTATTTGCGTCCACAGCAAGCATATCTGGATGCTTATCAATCATCCAGCGTGGCGGGGTGGCCGACGGTGTGCCCAGCACAATCTTCAATCCAGCCTTGCCCAGCACGTCAATTGCGCGGTCCAACCAGCCCCAGTCGTAGGTGCCAGGAGTGGGTTCCATCAAGGACCAAGCGAATTCGCCGATCCGAACCCATGTCAGGCCGTTAGCGACCATCTGGGCGGCGTCGGTTTCCCAACGGTCCTCTGGCCAATGTTCAGGATAATAACAAACGCCGAGCGTGCGGTTCATGGCGGTGCCTTTTGAGTTGTTTTGGACAGATGAAACAGAGGGCCGCGATCAGAGGATCACGCGGTGCTCTGCCTGGCCAATGGTTGTGGTGGGGGTGGCAAATGTTTTGCCATCATCAATAGCGGGCGCGGTCATGCCTTGCGTCGCGGATGTACAGTAGAGCGTTTTCAGGTCCGTGCCGCCGAACGCGGGGCAGGATGTCTGGCTGGCGGGGAACGTAACCGCTTGCAGGAATGTGCCGTCTGGCGCGTATTGTGCCACGCGCGATGCACCCCATTGCGCATTCCAGATGTTGCCATCGGCGTCCACAACGGCACCGTCGATGCCGAAATCCTCGTCGCTAAGATCAACGATCAGGCGCGGTTTGCCGGACGGCCAGCCATCCGCATCAAGATCTGTCGCCATCAGTTTTCCAACGGTTGTGTCGGTATAGTACGCGATGGTCCCACAAGGTGCGAAGCAAATGGCATTGGTGATCGTCACGTTATCAAACAAACGGCGCAGTTCACCGCGGTAGTAACGGTAGATCGCCCCTGCTTTTTCTTCAGCGTTAAAGCCCATGGTACCGATCCAGAACCCGCCTTGCGGATCAGCGCGGCCGTCGTTGGAACGGGTCACTTCGTTATCGCTTTCCAGACCGCAGACGTAGGTTTCTTCTTCGGTTTCAAGGTCGAAGGTGAACAACTGCGTGGCGGATGCGATCAGGAACGTATCGTGATCGACCCAGCCTGCGGCAGACACGTATTCGTCGAATTCCCAGTATTTGCCCACTGTGTGCAGCCGCTTGTTCAGGATGTCGAACCAGAAGAACTGCTGGCGTTCGGGATGCCAGATAGGACCTTCGCCCAAAGCGCATGGTGTATCGTCGATAATCATTTGGCAGCCTTGTAAGCCGCGACCATGCCTTTCGCCCGCTCAGCGACATCAGCAACAGAGAAACCGGGTTTGAACAATGCTGACCCAATGCCAAAGCCGTCGGCGGACGCATCCATCCACAAACGGAAGTTATCTGCGCCAGCACCGCCAACCGCGTAGACTTGGGTACCTGTCGGCAACACCGCACGGATTGCTTTGATGCCGTCAGGGCCGAGCAGGCTTGCTGGAAAAATCTTGAGACCATCAGCACCGGCCTTCAACGCCGCGAAACATTCGGTGGGTGTCATCACGCCGGGCCAGCTTGCCATGCCTGCCGCTTTGGTCGCCATGATCACGCGTTGGTCACAGTTGGGCGACACGATCAATTCGCCGCCTGCATCACGTACACGACCCACATCGTCGGTGGACAACACCGTGCCTGCGCCGATGATCGCGGCGTCACCAACGGCGTTTTTCATGGCGGTGATGCTGTCGAACGGCGTCGGTGAATTCAGCGGAACTTCGATCTGGGTGATGCCTGCGTCGACCAAGGCTGTGGCCATGGCCGGGGCTTCTTCAGTTGTAACACCGCGCAAGATCGCGATCAGGGGAAGGTGGGACATAGAATTAACCTTTCAAGCGGCGGTAGGCCGCGATGAGACCAGCAAGAGTGACGCTGTCACCTTGCACTTGGGTAGCGGGCGCGCCTTGCAGACCAAGGGCTTTGACGTAAAGGCTAGCAATGTCACCAGCGCCAATCACGGCGATCTGTTGACCTAACCAATAAGGGCGCGCGCCAGCAAGTTCAGCACCGATCAACAGGCCGGACAGGCGACTACGCGCCGCTTCGTTTGTCATGTTATGCAGCAGGCCGTCGGCGCGCAGCGAAAACAGGTTCGCGGCCAGCTTTTCTGGGCGTGACATCGTTTCGGAAACGGCTGTTTCAAACACGCTATCGTCCCAGCCGATACTATCCACCGAATGCTTCAGCACGGTGTGACCAGAGATAGCCGCAAACAATTCGCCCGTCATATATGTTTGAAAACTGACGATTTCGTCGGCGCTGACATGAACCCATTTGGTGTGGCTGCCGGGCAGGCAGATGATGCCATCCCAATTCGGATTGCGGGACAGGAAGCCCGCGATCTGGGTTTCTTCGCCGCGCATCACGTCAGCGGGGCTGTCCTGTGAAATGCCTGGGATGATGTGGACCGACAGATCGGGATCGTCGGTCGGAACTTTGGTGAAACCTGTCGTTGCCGCAGGGCACGGCACGCGGTCATACTTCGCCTCGGCCCAGCCTTGACGTGCACCAACCATGCCGCAGGCGACGACGGTCATCGGGCCGTTGATCCACTTGCCAGCGACATCGCGCAGCGCGGGTTCAAATCCTGTGCGGTCTAGTTTGCCCATGCCTTGGTCAGAGCTTGCTTCGGCCAAGATATCGCCGCTGGCTGACATCGCCCACACACGCAAGTTGCTGGTACCCCAGTCGGCGGCGATCCAGTCTGGTGTGATCGTGTCAGTCATGATGTCTCCTTTGGGGCGTCCGTCAATCGCGTGCCTTCGATGACCCACATACGGTCAGGGAAGGTCCACGGCAATGTCACACCGTGGCGCATCAGATAAGCACCGGATACTTCGATTTCTTGGGTCTTGAGGATTTGATCGCCACGCGACAGCGCAGGCGCGCTGGTCCGGTTGGCAAGGTTGATCCGATATGTCGCTGTGGGAACCAAATTGGTTAACCGCAGTGGGCGCGGCGCGATTTGCGCGCTTGTTGCGGCTTTGCCCGCGAAGACGACAAACTGGTCGCCGTCTTGTGCCATTTGCTGTTCTGCGATGACGGCCGGATCGGCGCTATCCAGACGCAGAATGTCCGCCTTTTGCATCCAATGGCGGTTGTGTTTCCACCACGATGTTACTTCGGTCAGCACTGCGACTTCGTGATCGTCCAACTCGCGCGGGTCCATTTCGAAACCCATGTGCCGTTGTGCGGCGACCCATGCGCGGAACGCGATATCCAGCACCCGACCGGACGTATGGCAGATGCGCGGGCCGACGTGTGATCCGGTCACGGATAGGGGCAGGAACAGCGCCGCATCATGTTGAATGCGCAGGCGTTCCAGCGCGTCGTTGCTGTCGGACAACCAAACACGTTGGGTCCGTTCCATAATACCGAAATCGATGCGACCGCCGCCTGATGCGCAGCTTTCGATCTCTGTATTCGGGAAGTCAGCACGTAGCCGGTCGATCAAGGCGTAAGACCCGCGGGTCTGTGCCGCATCGGGCATTGGCAGCACACGGTTGTGGTCCCATTTGATGTAATCGACGTCATGATCACGCAGGATCGCGGACATCCGGTCGTACAGGAAATCGCGGACTTCAGGCAGCGCCATGTTCAGCGCTTTTTGCTGGCGGCCCAGCGTCTGGTCTTCGCTGCCTAGGGCCCAGTGCGGGTTGGCGCGGTGGATGTCGCTGTCTTCGTTGACCATTTCAGGTTCAAACCAGATGCCGAACGTCATCCCAAGGCTATGCACGTGATCCACCAATGGGCCAAGGCCGTCAGGGTATTTGCGGGGATCAACGGTCCAGTCAGACAGGCTGCGGGTGTCGTCATCGCGCTGACCGAACCAGCCGTCATCCAGCACAAAACGTTCCGCGCCAAGTGATGCGGCCTTTTCGGCGATCTCTTTCAACACGGGCAGTTTGTGATCGAAATATACGGCTTCCCAGCAGTTGTAATGTACCGGACGTGGCGCATTTGGCTTTGGCCAAGTCACGATCCGATCGCGCAGGTGACGTTGGAAAGAAACCGCACAGCCGTTCAGACCGCTGTCGGAATACGTGATATAAAGCGGAGCGGTTTTGAATTGCTTGGATGGTTCTGTTTCCATCCGTGCGGCGTGACCCCATTGGATTTGACGACGACCGTCTTGCAATTCTTCGGCGATCATCCGGTGCCCACCGGACCAGCCGTAGTGGAAACCGTAGGCTTCGCCTTGGGTGTTCGTCGCACCCGTACACGGCACGATCAGACCGGGGAAATGTTCGTGACCCGTGCGACCTGTCCGGTTTTCGCGGTAACGGATGCCTGCACCCCACGCTGTGCGGTTGGGCTGGAATTCACCACACCAACGGCCTGAGAAATCGATCATTTCGTCAGATTGTTGCGGACCCGGCAGAACAGGTGCTGCAAGCCAATGCAGGTGCACTGGGCGATCTGCATCAAGCGTTGTTTGGCAGGTAATAATATGCGTGTGCGGATCTGGTTTGAAGCTGACGGTTAGTTGCAGGCCGTTGTCGGCATCACGGTATGTCAGAACGATCCCGTCGGTTTCATCGACGCTTTCAAAGCAGAATTTCGGCAATAGCGGCGTGCCATCGCTGTCGCGGACAATCAGACCGGGCTGGCCGGGGAAAGACCGCGTGGCTTCTGGGCAAATCGACAGATCGGGGTTTTCGTCCAGCATACCGCCCGTCACGTCCAGCGCGCCTGCGGCATGAATTGTTGTCAAATCTTCGTCCATCGGCAGGGCAGCGCCCCAGTAGACAACTTCGTGCAGGCGGTCATTGCGGGCCGCAAGAACAAGTGTTTGGCGGTCATCATCAAGGCGATAAGTGCGTGTCATGGAAACTCTACAGGCGATCAGGTCCGGAAGCGGACGGCTTCTTGTTTCAATAGTTGAAACTAGGTTTTGAATATTGATACTAAAGCGGCTATCGTCGGAAAATGTCAACTGCTGCAATAGGGGAGGTCGCCGCAATGTCACGTGACCATGAGGATGGAACTGTCGGTAAGGCACTGGCGGTCTTGGATCAAGTTGCTGCATTTGGACAGCCTGTGCGTTTTGGAGAAATCCTTGCGCAGTCGGCGTTTCCGAAGCCAACATTGTACCGATTTGTCCAAACGCTGACGAATCAGGGCATGCTGGCCTATGATCCGGATCGGCAAACCTATTCCCCCGGTGTGCGTTTGGTGCGACTTGCGCATGCGGCATGGGCGCAATCCACATTGGCCCCGATCGCGCGACCGCATTTGGATGCGCTTAGCGCAGAAGTTGGCGAAACAGTGCATCTGGCCCAACTAGACAATGCGCAAGTTCTGTATCTGGAAAAACGCAACGCGGCCCAGCCTGTCAAAATGTATTCCCAAGCCGGTAAAGTTGGCCCCGCGTATTGCACGGGCGTGGGCAAGGTTATGCTGGCTTACACCGAAGATGCGGCGTTGGATCGGATCATTGCACAGCAGTCTTTTCACGAATTTACACCCAAAACCCTAACCAACTCTGAAACGTTGATGGAAGAATTGGATGCGATTGTCGCCCGCGGTTACGGGTTTGACGATGAAGAACACGAACCGGGGATTATCTGTATCGCGGTGCCGATCCTGACTGAAAAAGGGCGGCCGCTGGGTGCGTTGTCTGTGACCAGCACCACGGCGCGTCAATCGTTGAAACAGATGGAAAAGCTTGCACCGATGCTGCAGCAAACCGCCCGCGACATCGCATTCGATGCCGCGAACTGGCATATTCGGGACGAAGATTCTTAGCGTTTACCGTAGTAAAGACCGACGACATGTTCGGCTTGCGCGAAGAACAACCAGCGCAGCGTCAAGACGCCCGCGATGTGGCTCAGCACAGCGAGCAGCGCAAAAAAGTGGTTGAATGGCAAGATCAGAAGCAGGACAGGCAGGACAAAAGCCAAGCCCATTGCGATCATCCGCAGCTTTTCAGCATGTTTGCGGCCCACAACGTGCACGAATTCACGCAGCAGATAGTTGGTGCCGGTATGCGGTGGTTCGAACGCGCGGACCTCACCGATGTTGCCAAGACCTGTCGCCGTTTTTAGGTCTGTCCCTGATTCCGCTAACCGTGTATCGCCAGACATCCATGCGTAATATTGCAATGCGGCAGCAGCGGCGAGCAGGACAATTGCGATCCAGACTTGGCCAGCAAACAGCGCACCGCCGCCGATGGACAGGGTCAGGAACAACGCAGGCGTCGTCCAATGTTTCCAACGCGGCACTGTTTTCAGTTGGGCGTAGATCATCGACGTTGTGAAAACCGTGGCCAATGCGCCTAACGCGCCCAGAAAGCCAAGGAACCCCATGTGCGTGCCAAACAATGCGCCAAGGGCATAAATCCCCATGATGACGAGCGTGACGACAGCGGCAATCCCTTCGCGGGACAACCAGCTGGTGCGCCATTGGCTAAACGCTTTGATCGCGCGTTCGGGGTGACCAAGGTGGAAAGTGGAGGCGAGCAAGCCGCCAACAGCCATCGCATATGCAATCGCAAACCAGATGAAAGCGCCGAACCCCGTGGGTTGCAACGCGCCGAGGCCAAGCCAGAACAGCAAGCCAAACCCGAGGCCCGAGAAGGTGGTGAAGATGATAACACTTGGTGCGGGATGCATTAGTTTGTGCCTCCGGGTAGGGCGTTCAGCGCTTTGTCGAGCCAGCCAACAAAGCCTTTGGCGTCTGCGGCGATTGGTTCAAGGTAAGGGGCAAGCACGTCAAATTCAGGTGCGACGTCTTTCGGACGCGGCGGCAGGTATTTGTTGACGGGCTTCGTGCCTTGTTCGGGCATTAAGTCCATCCCGCCGCGTTCGCGCGTCAAGACACTGACGTTGCTCTCTGGGTCAGCGAAATCACCGAAGTGTCGCGCGCCTGCAGGACATGTGCGCACGCAAGCAGGCTGACGGTCTTCTTCTGGCAGGTTTTCGTTATAAATCCGGTCCACACACAGGGTGCATTTCTTCATCACACCCTCGTCCGCATCCAGTTCGCGCGCACCATACGGGCAGGCCCATGCGCATAGCCCGCAGCCGATGCAATCCTGTTCGTTGACCAGAACGATCCCGTCTTCGACCCGCTTGTAGCTTGCGCCAGTTGGACAGACGGTGACACATGGGGCGTCTTCGCAGTGCAGACACGATTTCGGGAAATGGATCAGTTGTGCTGCAGGTTGCGGTTCGTCTTTCAGCTTGGGTGGCTGAACTTCGTAGGAATGCACGCGGTTTAGGAACGTGCCCGTTGGATTTGCACCGTAAGGGTCCTGATCCGACAGCGGCGCGCCGTAGTTTTCGGTGTTCCAGCCTTTGCAGGAAATCACGCAAGCATGGCAGCCGACGCAGGTATCAAGGTCGATGACAAGGCCCAGCTTTTTCTGCGTGGAAGTAGGTAAGGTGGTCATGATTGGCCTCCTAAATGTGTGGACTGTGCCAGAGATTTCGGCAGGAATTTGTTTGGGCAGAGGGAATGATAGGTCATTTGCCCACCTTCCACGTCAGTTTGTCGGGGCCTTTGCCAACTGGCGATTTGATCGCAGGGATCGCTGGTTGCGCCTCGTTTGGAACACTGGATTTGCTGATTTTGACACGCAGGTCGAACCATGCGGCCTGACCTGTGATCGGGTCTGAATTCGCCCACCGCAGGCCATCACCTTTGGGTGGCAACAGTTCGTGGATAAGGTGGTTCAGCAGGAAGCCCTTGGTGGCTTCTGGGGCTTTTTCATCCAAGGCCCACGCGCCTTTGCGTTTGCCGATGGCGTTCCATGTCCAGATTGTGTTTTCGTTCAAACTGGCCTGATGTGCGACGGGCACCACAATTGCGCCATGGGCGGATTCAACCTTCGCCCAATCGCCTTCTTTGAACCCGTTTGCTTCCCAAATCTTCGTCGGGACATATAGCGGGTTATGCCCGTGAATTTGACGGAGCCACGCGTTTTGGGTGCCCCATGAATGGTACATCGCCATCGGACGCTGGGTGAGCGCGTGGACTGGATATTCGTCGACGTCCACATGGCTGTCTTCGAAAGGCGCGTACCAGATTGGCAGTGGGTCCATCGTCTTTTTGATGCGCTCGCGCAGGTGTTCTGGTGGCTGGCGGTCACCAACGCCTTCTGCTGCAAGTTGGAATTTGCGCATCGGTTCGACGTAAAGCTGGAAGATGTAAGGCTGCACTGCATCGTAGAACCCCATCTCGACCGCCCAATCTTGGTAGGCTGCGTTGAAAGGTTTGAAATAGGCGGCTTCGGCGGGGACATGTTCCATCCAGAAACCACCGTTGTCGATGTAGGCCTGCAACTGATCAGGGTTCACGTCGCCGCGCCCTTTCCCGGACCCGTCTTCATTGCGGAAACCAGCCAGCGGCCCAACACCCGGACGGCGGATGTGGTTGGTAATGTAGTCGCCGTAGTCTTTGTATTTCTGGCTGCCGTCTTCGTTCACAAAACCGGGCATGTTCAGCATCGCGCCAAGTTCACAGAGCACGGATTGGAAGCCGCGCACGTCGCGATCAGGTTCGACCACTGGCCAGCGGATCGCGTCTGCGACTGCATCCGCTTCACAAATCGGACGGTCGAGCAGCGAGATGCAGTCGTGCCGTTCAAGATAGGTCGTGTCCGGCAGGATCAGGTCGGCGTATGCCACCATTTCGCTAGAGTACGCATCCGAATAGATGATGTTCGGGATCACATAAGACCCGTCTTCGTTCTTGTCGGTCAGCATCTTCATGACGCCGGATGTGTTCATCGACGAATTCCACGCCATGTTCGCCATGTACATGAACAAGGTGTCGATCTTGTACGGCACGCCCGCGTGCGCGTTTGAAATCACCATGTGCATCAGCCCGTGAGCGGACATCGGGTTGTCCCAAGAATAGGCTTTGTCGATGCGGGTCGGGGTGCCGTCGTCCTGCAACAACAGGTCCTCGGGACCGTGCACGTAACCCAAGTGTGGGCCGTCCAGCGGCGCGCCGACGGTGACCTTGCCGTGTGGTTTTGGATGCGCCGTCGCGGGTTTTGGGTAGGGCGGCTTGAACCGCATCCCACCGGGTGTTTCGACAGAGCCGAGCAGGATTTGCAGGACATGCAACGCGCGGCAGGTTTGGAAACCGTTCGAATGTGCCGAAATCCCACGCATCGAATGGAAAGAGACGGGACGTCCGACCATCTTGTCATGCTTCTTACCGCGGAAGTCGGTCCACTCGCGTTCAATCGTGATTTCTTCGTCAAAGGCGACACGTGCCAATTCGGCAGCCATCGCACGGATTTTCTCCGCAGGGATGCCGGTCTTTTCGGCGACATTTTCTGGTGCGTATTTGTCCGACAGATATTTGTCGGCCATCTGGTGGAACACGGGACGATGTGTGATCCCGTCCTTTTCGTATGTGCCTGACAGATCAGGTTCGACGCCTTGACCATTCCAAGGTGCCAGCTTGCCAGTGTTGCGGTCGATGACCTGCGGTTGGCCGTTACTGTCTTTCAAAAACAACCCGCGATCATCGCTATTTGGGTCTTCGTTCACCAATACAGACGCGTTGGTGAACCGCGCGAGATATTCCAGATCGACCTTACCGGCCTTCATCAAGCAATGGATCATCGACAGGATATACAGCCCGTCGGTGCCCGGTGTGATGCCAACCCATTCGTCAGCGACAGCGTTATAACCAGTGCGGATCGGGTTCACGCCGATGATTTTCGCGCCTTTTTTCTTGGCGCGTCCGATGCCCATTTTGATCGGGTTACTGTCGTGGTCCTCGGCCACGCCAAAGATCATCACCATCTTGGTCAGGTCCCAGTCAGGCTGACCGAATTCCCAGAAAGCGCCGCCCATCGTGTAGATGCCAGCGGCGGCCATGTTCACCGAACAAAACCCGCCGTGTGCAGCAAAGTTCGGTGTGCCGTAGGCCTGCGCCCAGAAGCCCGTGAAGGATTGCGACTGGTCGCGACCCGTGAAGAACGCCAGTTTCTCAGGGGCTTCATTGCGAATTGGTTCAAGGTGGCCTTTTGCAATCGCCAGTGCCTCGTCCCACGAAATTTCTTCAAACTCGCCTGAACCGCGTTCGCCAACACGTTTCATGGGGGCACGCAAACGGGATGGCGCGTTGTGCTGCATGATACCGGCAGAGCCTTTGGCACACAGCACACCTTGGTTCACGGGATGGTCACGGTTGCCTTCGATATAGGCGACCTTTCCTTCCTTCATATGCACGTTGATGCCGCAGCGACAGGCACACATGTAACAAGTCGTTTTGCGAACCTCGTCTGACACTTTCGGCGAAGTGTCGAGGTTGGGCTGGTGATGCGTCATGCGGGCCTCCCTATGGCGTACGTCGGCAATGCAATGACCGCTTTCGCGGCGCGTGCAGTGAATGTGGTGCGGTGGTCCATCATGTGGCCACCGTGCGGATCAGGCTGAAACCGGCCAGCGACATCAGCAGCGTCAGGCAAAACGGGCGGTAATACGGGGCCAACCGTTCGGTGAACGTTTGTTGGCCTGCGTAGACCCCTGCGGCTGCGAACACAGCAAGCGATAGACCGCGCGCTGCGGCTTGGCCGTTCATGACGCCAGTGACCAAATAGGTGATCATCGTCGTGGTGCTGCTGATGAAAAGAAACAGAACAAGCGCTGCCCGCATTTTCGCAGCGGGCGCATCTTGAGAAAGAACGTAAAGGGCGACAACCATGCCGCCAACCGACGCGAGACCCGTCGCAATACCGGCGCAAAAACCGGATAAGTAGAGCCCGGGTTTTGTAGCGAGAAACGCAAATCGTACTTTGGCCAATTGGGTCGCAGACAGGATAATCAAAACTACCAAGACAACCAGTTTCGATGTGGCAACCGGCAATGCCATCATGGTCAAAACGCCGAACGGTACCCCGACGGTTGACCCGACGACCAACCCTAGAACGACGCCGCGATCTGCTTCTTGCCAACCGCCACGCGCCATAAGGACGGATGCGGTAAGCTCTAGCACCAAACAAATCGGGATCAGTTCAATCGGAGGCAGGATCAAAACGCCAGCCGCCATTGCCAACGCCGACAATGCAAAGCCCGAAAACCCACGCACGACGCCCGCCAAGGTGACAATCACCGCCAGCCAAGCAAAGTCTTGGGAAGAGAGGGCCAGCAATTCCATCTATGCGCCCATCACTGACAAGGCGTCGCGGGCAATCGCTTTTTCTTCGTCCGCCGCGATGACATGAACGGTTGGCGTCCCCAAACAGGCCAGATGCCCCATGATTTGATCACGGATCGCTGGTGCGTTTTCGCCGATGCCACCGGTAAAGGCGACGGCATCTACACCGCCCATCGCGACGATAGCGGATCCCGCGTGACGTGCGGCCCAATAACAGAAATGGTCCACTGCAAACTTGGCCGCGTCATCGTCGCGGTCCAGCAGCGTTTTCATGTTGTTGTCGCCCGCCAACGCCTTGAGGCCAGAGTTTTTGTTCAGCATGCGGTCGGTTTCGGATTCGCCAAGAGCGTCCGAAATCCGTAGCACGGCGGCCCCGTCGATATCGCCGGAACGGGTGCCCATGGTCAGGCCCGACAGCGGCGAATAGCCCATGGACGTTGCGACGGATTTGCCGTCTTTAATCGCACAAAGCGATGCCCCATTGCCTAGGTGAAAGGCCAGCAAGCGTTGCGGCAGCGCGTCACCGAATTCCGCAACCATATTTGCGTAGGACAACCCGTGGAAACCGTAACGACGAATGCCCGCGTCATGCTGGATTTGCGGGATTGCGTATCGCGTCGCGACCTCTGGATTTGTGGCGTGAAACGCTGTCCCAAACGAACAGAATTGCGGCAGATCGGGTGCTTTTTCGCGCAAGGCTATGATCGCAGCAAGGTTATTGGGGTTGTGCAGCGGCGCCAGCGGAATACAGTTTTCGATGGCTTTGATGACCGGATCAGTGACCTTTGCCGGCTGCGTCAGGATCGTGCCGCCATGCACCACGCGGTGGGCAGCAGCGGTTAGGTCCTTAAGTGCGACACCGTTGGATGCCAAGGCAGCAAGCATTGCGTCCAATGCGTCAGCATGGGTGGCCGTCGTGAGTGTTTCGCGTTTGTCACCAAGCCGCAATTCACCTTCGGTTCCGATATTTGTCACTGCACCACTGACGATCGACGCAAGCGAAAGGTCAAAGACCTCTACTTTCAACGACGATGATCCCGCGTTCAGAACAAGTATCATTTTGGTAACCCGCAGCGAATAGATGCAAGGGCGGCTGATGCCATGCGCGCCGCCGCTGGATCGGCCCGCGAGGTCAGCAAGATCGGCACCTTTGCGCCCGTCACAAGGCCCGCAGCACAGCCGCCACCGACGTAAACCAGCGATTTGAACAACGCGTTGCCGGACACGATATCGGGCACGATGATCGCGTCAGCTTGACCAGCCACGGGGTCATCGGTCAGTTTTTTGGTCTTCACTGCGTCCATCGACAGGATCAGGTCCAAGGCAAGCGGGCCGGACACATCCGCGTCTTTGATGTGCTTTGCAGCCCAGTCGGCCAATTCGCGGCCTTCCATGGATGAAGGAACGGCAGGGATCGGGCTTTCTGTCGCGGAAAGGATGGCAACCTTTGGGCGGGACGTGCCCAAGCGTTGCAGCAGATCGACAACTTCCTCGATTGCGCTTTGGCGTGTTTCGATATTCGGAGACACGTTCACCGCAGCGTCAGAAATCAGGATCGGCTTGCCGCCATCGGGGTGCGAAATATGGAAGATATGAACAAAGCGTTTATCGGTGCGCAGCCCATTAGCGCGACTGACGGCGGATTTCATGAAGACGTCGGTGTGCAACTGACCCTTCATCAGGACATCAGCCTCTCCCGCGCCACAAAGTTGGGCGGCGGTCATGCCAGCCTCTTCTTCGCCGGTCGTGTCGTGGATTGCGTAGCCAGAGATGTCCCAATCCAGTTTTGCGGCCTCGCTGCGGATCGCATCCGCTTCGCCCACGAACACAGGAATCATGATGCCGGCTTTGGTCGCGTCTTCGGCGGCTTCCATCGGCAAGGGTGCACCTGCACGGGCAATGGCGACGCGCGGCGCTGCGAATCCCTGTGCGAGATCAAGAAGGTTCTGCGGGCAAACCGCTTCGCGACTGGAAACAAATGGAGAAGACATCAGAACCTCACAATAGCGCTCGGAGAAGTCCGAGCATCGACAGTATCAATAGTATAGCAATTGCAAATTTGCGAAAGCCTTGCGGGCTTGTTGAATTGAATTTTCTGCTGCCCAGCCAAATGCCAAGCCCCAGAAACGGCATTGCGCAGAGCGCGCCGATGCCTGTTTCCACCGTGATCAACCCGCCGTGCCACATCCATGGCATCGTGATCAGGTCCAATCCGGTGAGATAGACGATCATCGTTGCACGAAAGACGGGGGCCGCGATGGGCTGTGCTGTCAGGAACGCCGCGACGGGTAGACCGCCAATGCCTGCCGCGTTGCACATGCCGGATATGACGCCGACACCCGTGAACCCCGCTAAGGGGATCGTGCGTTTGATTGTCCATCCAGTCAGCAAAATCAGGGACATGGTGAATACGATGGCTGAAACCGTTAGTCGTGCGGTTTGATCGCCGACCGACAAAATCACGCTGATCGCAAATGGCAGGGCCAGTGCCGCCCCCAGCAACAACGCCCCCACGCGCCGCCAGTCGATGTGACCGCGAATGCCGCGTGCTTGAAGTGCTGTCATGATGATTTCGCACGAAAAGACCACCGGAATTAGGGGAAGCGGATTGGTGATGAGTGCTGCAAAAGCGATGAAGATCGCAGAAAACCCAAAACCAGAATAGCCCCGGACATAGGCCGCAAATAGCAAAGCAATGCTAAGTGCGCCCAGTTGCCCGAGGCCGAGATCAAATAGCAAACTTACTCAGCTGCCATGTCGGATGCGTCGATCCCTGCCACTTTGACAGGTTTCTTCATCGCATCGCGGCGGAATGGTTCGCCAAGTTCTTGGTTCAGGATGACTTCGATCAACGTGGTTGTGTTGTTTTCCATCTGATCCACGATCGCTTGCTTCAGCACAGCTGTCAGTTCGTCCATCGTTTTCGCTTGGACGCCTTTCAGGCCACATGCGTTTGCGATGCCCGCATAGGACACTTTCATGTCCAGTTCAGTGCCGACAAAGTTGTCGTTGAACCACAGTGTGGAGTTCCGCTTTTCAGCACCCCACTGGTAGTTGCGGAAAACGATCTGTGTGATGGCTGGCCATTCGTCGCGACCAATCGCTGTCAGTTCGTTCACGGAAATCCCGAACGCACCGTCACCCGCAAAACCGATCACAGGCACATCGCGCTGGCCGATTTTAGCGCCGATGATTGACGGAAGACCGTAACCACAAGGGCCAAACAGACCCGGAGCGAGATATTTGCGACCTGTTGGGAAGCTTGGGTAAGCGTTACCAATCGCGCAGTTGTTGCCGATGTCGGATGAGATGATCGCATCTTCTGGCATTGCGGACTGGATCGCACGCCATGCTTGACGCGGTGACATCCAATCAGGACGCGCGTCGCGTGCGCGTTCGTTCCATGTGGTGCCCGGATCGTCCTGTTCGTGATCAAGCGATGTCAGTTCCTGCGCCCAAGCGGATTTGGTTGTGGCGATCAGGTTCTTACGATCTTCGCGGCCCGCATCACCGGCTGTGTCTGCCAGCTGGGATGTGATGCCATTGGCGACTTTGGTCGCGTCGCCGACGATACCGACTGTAACCTTTTTGGTCAGGCCGATACGGTCTGGGTTGATGTCGACCTGAATGATTTTCGCGTTTGTTGGCCAGTAATCAATGCCGTAACCCGGCAGTGTTGAGAACGGGTTCAAACGTGTCCCAAGGGCCAGAACAACGTCGGCCTTTGCGATCAATTCCATACCTGCTTTTGAACCGTTGTAGCCCAACGGACCTGCGAACAGCGGGTGGTTGCCCGGGAACGCGTCATTGTGCTGGTAGCCAACACAAACAGGTGCATCCAGCTTTTCAGCCAGAACGCGGGATGCTTCGATGCCGCCTTCAGCCAGAACAACGCCTGCGCCGTTCAGGATCACGGGGAATTTCGCTTCTGACAGCAGGGCCGCCGCGCTTGCGATGGAATCTGTGCCGCCTGGTGAGACTTCGAAGTTGATTGGTTCTGGAATTTCGATGTCGACGACCTGAGTCCAGAAATCGCGCGGGATGTTGATCTGGGCCGGGCCAGACAAACGGTGCGCTTTGGAAATTACGCGCGCCAACACTTCGCAAATGCGGGTCGGGTCGCGGACTTCTTCTTGGTAGGCCACACAGTCAGCGAACAGGTTCATCTGTTCCATCTCTTGGAAACCGCCCTGACCGATTGTTTTGTTCGCAGCCTGTGGCGTGACGAGCAAGCAAGGTGTGTGGTTCCAGTAAGCGGTTTTCACAGATGTGACGAAGTTCGTGATGCCCGGACCGTTTTGCGCGATCATCATGGACATTTCGCCAGTCGCACGGGTGTAACCGTCGGCCATCATGCCGGCTGTCATTTCGTGGGCGCAATCCCAGAACGTGATGCCAGCAGCAGGGAAAATATCAGAAATTGGCATCATGGCAGAGCCGATGATCCCGAACGCGTGGCGAATGCCATGCGCTTGCAACGTTTTGACGAAGGCTTCTTCGGTCGTCATTTTCATGGGAAATTCCCTCCAGACAGTTTGACAGGCGTGGCTTAAAGCCTCGTTGGTATTGGGGCGACACTAAGAATTGGTCAAGACCCGCGATAGGTCCAATAGGTCCAGCTTATTAGTGCCAGCGGCAAAATTAATGAGACTTGATGTCTCAAAATTAGTGATAGGTCGGATTTAGCAGCTATTCAGGCTTTTGCATACCCTAAAGTCACGCATGTCCCTTTTCTTCCAATGTCCGCAAGGCATCAGCGATGTGACCAATTCCTGCGGAAATCCGGCTTGCGGGGATAGAAGAGTATGCAACGCGGAAATAGTTTTGCGGTGGATTGGTGCTGTGGAAGAACGGTGCGCCGGGTTCGATCAGCACACCCTTCGCCCGTAGAATGTCCGCAAGTTCGTGTGTGTCTATGTGCGGTGCGGCTTTCATCCATATCGAACTGCCACCAAACGTACCTTGTCCCGCGACGGTTAGGCCGTTTTCGGCGATGGCTTGATCAATCACCATGCGCCGTTGTTCATACGCTTTGCTCATCCGACGGACCAACGCGTCGTAATGGCCGA
This sequence comes from Rhodobacteraceae bacterium S2214, assembly GCA_025141675.1. Lineage (NCBI taxonomy): Bacteria > Pseudomonadati > Pseudomonadota > Alphaproteobacteria > Rhodobacterales > Paracoccaceae > Rhodobacteraceae bacterium S2214. The sequence continues at coordinate 35,440 of CP081161.1, read as the reverse complement.
GCGACAGATAATAAGCGACGGTGCGCTGAATTTGGCCTGGTGGGTGACGCAGGATCGAGGCTCGCAAAGCGCGTGCTTCGCGAATAAAGGGGGCAGGGCCGACGAGGTAACCAAGCCTTAACCCTGGAAATAGAGACTTTGAAAACGATCCCACATAGATAACCCGCCCGTTCTGATCCAAGGATTTCAAGGACGGAGAGGGCGCCTTTAGAAAGGACATTTCGAATTCGTAGTCGTCTTCCACAATGAGAAAGTCGTCGTCTTCTGCTTTTTGCAATAACGCTTTTCGTCGATCCAAGGGCATCGTGCATGCGGTCGGGCAGTGATGGCTTGGCGTCGTGAACACAACATCGGTTCCGTCAGGAATGGCTTCCGGCGGCAGGCCGTCTTTGTCCACGGACACGGGGCTTAACTGGCAACTGGACTGCGTCAGGATCGTGCGTAAGGCGGGGTAGCTGGGGTCTTCGATGGCGGCGCGGCGACGCGCGTTCAGCACAACCTGCGCCGTCAGCCAGAGCGCGTTTTGCGCCCCCATGGTGACCAGCACTTCTTCCGGACCCGCGAGAATCCCGCGCCGTGGTAGGATCTGGCGCGCAATGAATTCGATCAGCTTCGGGTCGTCACGGTCATAGTAATCGGCCGTCATCGCGCTGAAGTCGCGTTTTCCAAGCGCCTGAAGCGCACAGAGCCGCCAATTGGCGCTGTCGAACAGGGTTGGATCGGTTTGGCCGTAAATGAAGGGGTACTTGTAGCTGGCCCAATCTTTCGGTCGGTCCATGTTAAACGCAGGCAGATGCTTGTGCCCGATCACGCGGCCCCAATCGACCGTACTATTGGGGGCCTGTTGGGCGGGGAACGCGGGTGGTTCAGGCGCATTTTCCGAAACGAAATAGCCGGATCGCCCTTTCGAAGTCAGGTAATCATCCGCAACCAATTCCGTATAGGCCAAGGTCACAGTGATGCGGCTGACACCAAGATGTTGTGCCATGCGACGTGATGACGGTAGCCGTTCACCGGGGCGGAAACGACCGGCCAGAATACCCTGCGCGACCATCTGCTGAATGCGGGCTTGCAGCGTGCCTTCGGCATCGGAATCGAGAAAAAAGGTTTCGATGGAGATTGGCATGGAGATTCTTCTGGACCTAAGAGCCTGATCAGGGTGGACCCATTCAAGTTAACGAACAAGGTTATTTTGAAGGTCTGATTAGAAATGCTGCACATGAAACCTTCCCCGCGGGGAAGGCGCGCGTCGTGCTTAGCAAAAGATGAATCCCTAGATGGTGTGGGAAGTGCACGATCTAGAAACGAAAAAGGGCACCGCAGATCGCGATGCCCTTGATAATGGCCTTAACCTTTAGCCCAGAACGCGCGTGATCGCCTGATCGACCGCATCTGTGACGTGATCGATGTCGTCTGGTGTGGCAATCAGGGCAGGTGCGAACAGCAAGGTGTTGTTGAAGCCCGGAAGCGATTTGTTGGTCGCCCCGATAATCACGCCTTGGTTCATGCAATCCGCAACGATAGCTGCGACCAGTTTTTCGTCGACTGGTTCTTTGCTTTCGCGATCTGTCACAAGTTCCGCGCCTGCAAACAGCCCCATGCCACGCACGTCGCCGATCCAGCTGTGCTTTTCCATAAGCGCGTGAAGGTTGTTTTTCAGGTGTTCACCTGTGCGGACAGAGTTGCCGCGCAAATCTTCTTCTTCGATGATCAACATGTTCTCAATCGCCGCTGCAGGCCCCGCAGTACATCCACCGAAGGTCGAGATATCGCGGAACATCGACAGTTTGTCGGTGTCGTCTTTGAACTGGTCGAACACCGCGTTGGTTGTCACACAGCACGAGATCGCAGCGTAGCCAGATGCCACGCCTTTCGCCATTGTCACGATGTCCGGCTGCACACCGAACTGCTGATAGCCAAACCACGTCCCCGTCCGGCCAACGCCGCAGACGACTTCGTCGATGTGAAGCAGGATTTCGTATTTGCGGCACAGTTCCTGCACGCCTTCCCAATACCCAGTTGGCGCGACGATGATGCCGCCGCCTGCAGTGATTGGTTCAAGGCAGATGGACCCGATGGTGTCCGCACCTTCGCGCAAGATGACGTCTTCGATGGCTTTCAGTGATGCGGCTGCATATGCCTCGCCGGTCGATCCGTCTTGGGACCGGTATTCAAGGCAATGCGGCACAGGAATGAAGCCTGGCGTGTACGGGCCGTATTGTGCGTTGCGTTCTTCTTGGCCGCCCGCAGACAGGCACGCAATTGTTGTGCCGTGATAATCGCGTTCGCGGTAAAGGATCTTGGACTTTTTGCCGCCGTGATGCTTGTGGCTGATCTGGCGGACCATTTTGAAGGCTTTCTCGTTCGCCTCTGATCCAGAGTTGGCGTAGTAGACGCGGTCGAGACCCGGCATTTTATCGATCAGCATTTCCGCAAAGTTCGCGCCCGGGATCGTGCCCATGGTGCCGCCGAAGAAGCACATCTTGGATACCTGATCAGCAATTGCTTTGCCGATACGTTCGCGTCCGTAACCCACGTTGACGGTCCAAACACCGCCGGACACAGCATCGATATGTTCTTTGCCTTTGATGTCCCAAACCTTCAGGCCTTTGCCTTCAACGATGATGCGTGGGTCAACGCCAGAATCGTATGGTTTGTGCTGGGAAAGGTGGTGCCACACATGAGCCCGGTCGGCTTCGACAACATGGCCTGGGTCATTGGAAAGCGTAAAGTCCATCGGGACACTCCTTATTTATAGGGGTTTCGGGTGCACGAATCCGTAGATTCTGCCATTGCCTAGTTTCCAGACATTGCGCCTACTTGTTGGTGGCTCAGTAGAGCCAGAATTAGTGTTGGTATATGTCCAGAATTGACATGGAATGCGCGATCTCATCCGAGATTTGCACCAAGTTACTTAGAAAACTGGTACTTACGGCCAAATAAGCGCGAATTGCCGATTTTCTGACTTTTGGGCCTGATCGTTCGTGGCTGTTGACGGATCGGATTGTTCTGCTTTTGACTGCCCCCTGCTACTGGGGGGTCCATTGCGAACGCCTTGGTGAACAACTTGTGTCCGCGAACAGGGGTGGTGGATTGCCCCTTTTCATGGTCATCTGAAAAATGACGAGGCGGGGATACCTGCCCGGCAAACCGGTCTGCAGAAGGCCAACCAACGTGGAGAGAAACAAAATGAAACTTACCAACAAATTGATGAGCGCCGCTGCTGGCGTTGCAATGATGACTGGTGCAACGGCTGCGTTCGCAGACGGTCACGGTGAAATCACTGTCGGTTACTTCCTTGAGTGGCCAATGCCATTCCAGTTCGCAAAAGTGAACGGCACATACGATGAAGCGCTGGGCGCGAAAGTGAACTGGGTATCCTTCGATTCCGGTACTGCGATGTCCGCAGCTATGGCGTCTGGTGACGTGCAGCTGTCCGTATCCCAAGGTGTGCCGCCGTTCGTTGTTGCTGCATCCGCTGGTCAGGATCTGCAGATCCTCGACGTTGCTGTGTCCTATGCTGAAAACGACAACTGCGTTGTGTCTTCCGGTCTCGAAATCGACGCGTCTTCTGCGGCTGAACTGGCTGGCAAAAAAGTTGCTGTTCCGCTTGGCACCGCTGCGCACTACGGTTTCCTGCGTCAGATGGACCACTTCGGTGTAGATGTTGCATCTTTGGATGTTGTTGACATGGCGCCTGCTGATGGTGCTGCTGCGATCGCACAAGGCCAAGTCGACATGTCTTGCGGTTGGGGCGGTGCATTGAACCGCATGAAAGAGCACGGCAACGTGTTGCTGACAGGCGCAGAAAAAGAAGCGCTCGGCATTCTTGTTTTTGACGTCACATCAGGTCCAGCCGACTTTGTCGCTGAAAACTCTGAAATGGTTTCCAAGTTCCTGAAAGTGACTGCAGACGCAAACGCGGCATGGGCATCTGGCGAAAACGAAGCTGAAATGCTGGCAGTGATCGCCAACGATTCCGGTATGGACGTTGAAGCGGCTGCTGCATCTTTGGCAACATTCGTTTTCCCAACAGTGGAAGAACAGCTGTCCGAAGCATGGCTTGGCGGCGCGGCACCTGCGTTCATGAAGGGTGTGGCTGATGTGTTCGTTGAATCTGGCTCTATCCCATCATCTTTGGATGACTACGCTGGCGCGGTGAACACTGGCCCATTGGCTGCTGCTCAATAAATTAAACGGTAAGGGCGCGGCGCAAATGCTGCGCCCTTATTGCAAACGCAGGTCGCGATTTTTCATGACGAAATTCGGTAACAGCGAATTTTCTCAGGGAAAATAACAACAGGGAGCAGGATATGTCTGGTTTACAGATGGATAAAATATCCATGCGTTTCGATCTGCCAAATGGCAGCTCCGTCCAAGCATTAAAAGATGTGTCGCTTGATCTTAAGGCTGGCGAATTATTGTCGGTTCTTGGGCCGTCTGGGTGTGGTAAGACCACGCTTTTGAACATCGTGGCCGGGTTTTTGGCCCCGACAGAGGGCAAGATCGTCCTGAACGGAAACACCGTTCACGGTCCCGGTGCTGAACGCGGCATGGTGTTTCAGCAGGGTGCATTGTTCGAATGGATGTCCGTGCGTGAAAACGTGGGCTTTGGTCCGAAAATGAAAGGCATGGCCGCTGGTCCGAAGCGCGAGATCGTAGATCATTTGCTGGATGTTGTCGGTCTTGGCGATTTCAAGGAAAAGGCCGTTTACGAATTGTCCGGCGGGATGCAGCAACGTGTTGCTTTGGCCCGCTGTCTGGCGAACGAACCTGATGTCATCTTGATGGATGAACCGCTGGGTGCGCTTGACGCGCTGACCCGCGAAAAGATGCAGGGTCTGGTTCTGAAGCTGTGGAAAGAGACCGGTAAGACGATCATTCTGATCACGCACTCTGTTGAAGAAGCGTTGTTGTTGGGTGAACGCCTGCTGGTCATGGCGCCGCGTCCGGGCCGTATCCATAAAGAATACCGTTTGCCGTTCGCTGAGATGGGCGTCGATCAAGATCTGCGTGACGTCAAAAAGCACCCCCAATTTTCTGAGGTCCGTGAAGAGATTCTTGGGATGATTTGGGACATGGAAGAAGAAATCATGGGCCGGAAGGAGGGCGCGTAATGGGTATCATTTCACAACTCGGCGCTGAACTAGGCGCGGTCTTGGCCACGTTGTTTGGCGCGTTGCCGTATATCTTGGGCTACGTGCTGCTGATTCTGGCGTTCTCGTTCATCTGGCAGGCCGTCAAGCGGTTCCTGACGCCAAAAGCGGACTACGGTTCGTTGAAAACGGTGACTTTCGGGGACGAAAGCGCTGTCACGTCGAACTCTGTCGCGTCAGTCGTTTCGATCGTTCTAATCTTCGTTTTGTGGGGGGCGTTTACGGGATCTAAACTGTTGCCGTCCTTTATGCATGCACCCGGTGCGTTCACCGGCGAAGGGTCGTTCACATACACGGTTACGACGCCAGATGGTCAGTCTGACGATGCGACTGTTTCGGTTGTTGTATTCGAGACCGGCGCGCCTGTGGATGCACCTGAAGTCGACCCCGGTGATGGTTTTGCCAAGAACGACAGCATCGCTTTGGCTGCATATCGGTCCGCATTGCTGCGTGTTGATGAGAACGATGAAATTGGTCGTGCCGAAAACGCCACCGTGACGGCAATTAACGGTGAAGCGATTGAACCGGGCGGGTCTGTCAGCACCGACTTTGGTCGTGTGGAACTGTCGGGTAAAGGCACGCCAAACGTCTATCCATCAAAGGGTATTCAGATGGAGCCGATCTGGCTACCAGCGCCCGAAGCCGTGTGGAGCCGTTTGACGGAAATCGCCACGGAAGGGTACCGGAACTCTACTTTGGCGGAACACCTTGGATTTTCGCTTTTCCGCGTGATCGTGGGCTTTATCCTTGGTGCAATCGTCGGCATTCCGCTTGGTTATGCGATGGGGCTGTCGAACTGGTTCCGTGGCTGGTTTGATCCGATCGTGGAATTCATGCGCCCTGTGCCGCCGCTGGCCTTGATCCCGCTTGTGATCATCTGGGCGGGTATTGGTGAAGTTGGTAAGATCATCCTGCTGTTCCTCGCCGCCCTTTGGATCATGGCGATTGCCGCCCGTTCCGGTGTGTCTGGCGTCCGTATTTCCAAAGTGCATGCGGCCTATTCGCTGGGTGCATCGAAGTGGCAGATCATGCGGTATGTCATCATTCCAAACTCGCTTCCTGAAATCTTTACAGGTGCGCGTGTTGCGATGGGTGTTTGCTGGGGTACCGTTGTTGCGGCTGAATTGGTTGCTGCAGAAAAAGGGGCCGGCATGATGATCATGGTCGCGTCCAAGTTCCAATCGACGGACATCGTTCTGATGGGGATCATCCTGATTGGTGTCATCGGCTTTAGCATTGATATGCTGATGCGCTGGGCCGAACGCTGGTTGGTGCCTTGGAAGGGTAAAGGTTAACGCCCCCTCGGATTTCCTAAATCGGCTTTCAGCCAACCAAAACACATCAAGGCAAGGCGTTTTCACGCTTTGCCTTTTTGTTTGTCCATGGCCATGTGGCGCTGACACCTAAGGAGTTTCACGATGGCCGAGTATCTGAAAACCGCAAGCCGGACCGCCGAAGAAGACCATGCCGATGTCAGCGTTGCCGTGCGCGCGCTGTTGGATGAGGTTGCACAGGGCGGAGAGGCCGCAGCGACCGAATTGGCAAAACGGTTCGACAAATGGGATGGACCGATTGTTGCGACACGCGCAGATATCGATGCTGCCAAAGCCAACCTGCCGGAGCAGGTCAAAAAGGACATCCAATTCGCGCATGCCAATGTGAAAAGGTTTGCGCTGGCGCAGCGCGAAACGATCGTCGACACCCAAGTCGAAATCATGCCGGGCCTGATTGCGGGGCAAAAGCAAATTCCGGTGAATGCGGCCGGTTGTTATGTGCCGGGCGGAAGGTATGCGCATATTGCGTCTGCGATTATGACCGTGACGACGGCCAAGGCTGCTGGCGTTGGTCATGTCACCGCGTGTTCGCCGCCAACACCCGGCAAAGGTATCCCCGATTCCATCCTGTATGCGATGGACTTGTGCGGCGCTGATACGATCCTGAACATGGGCGGTGTGCAGGCTGTCGCGTCGATGGCGACCGGTTTGTTTGATATCCCGAAGGCAGACATTTTGGTTGGTCCGGGCAATGCCTATGTCGCTGAGGCAAAACGCGTTTTGTTTGGTCAGGTGGGGATTGATATGGTTGCCGGTCCTACGGATTCGCTCGTGCTTGCCGATAGTTCCGCTGATCCGGAAATCGTGGCTGTGGACCTTGTGGGTCAGGCTGAACATGGCCCCAATTCACCGGTTTGGCTGGTGACAGACGATCGCGCATTGGCCGAAAAGGTGATCGCCCGCGTGCCTGCACTGATCGACGATCTGCCAGAGCTGAACGCAAACAGTGCTCGCGCTGCGTGGCGGGATTATGCCGAAGTGATCCTGTGCGAAGACCGCAATGAAATTGTCGCAGAATCCGACCGTATCGCGCCCGAACATTTGACCGTTATGTGCGCTGATCTGGATTGGTATCTGGATAGTTTGACGAACTACGGGTCGTTGTTTTTGGGTGAAGAAACGACAGTTGCCTTTGGTGACAAAGCGTCAGGTCCAAACCATGTTTTGCCGACTTCAGGTGCCGCGCGTTACACTGGTGGTTTGTTCGTTGGTAAGTTCATGAAAACAGTGACGTGGCAGCGATCAACACGCGACGCGGCCAAATCGGTTGCAGAGGCGACAGCGCGGATTTCGCGGATGGAGGGGATGGAAGGCCATGCCCGTTCTGCGGATATTCGTTTGGCAAAGTTCTTTCCGGATGAGACTTTCGATCTTGGCGCAACTGCGGACTAGGGTTGCATTTGGCATGCCGCGTTGATTCAAGTGCGGCATGCTTTCTGATCTCCTTTTGCTTGCTCCGGCGGCGATCATCTTTGTCATACTTCTGCTGTTGCGACTGCGGGGGAGGGCGACAGATGCTGTGCCGCCCGAAGACACTGCGCCGCGCAATGCGATTGTTGTCGATGGGTCTAATGTGATGCATTGGGGCGGCGATCCATCACTGGATGTTTTGGCGCGGGTTTTGCGAAGTCTTGAGATGGCTGGCTTCAGCCCTATCGTCTTTTTTGACGCAAATGTGGGGTATAAGGTGGGTGAACGCTACTATACTGAGGAAACAGTTGCCCCCCTCATCGGTGTCCCGATTGACCATATTGTGGTTGTCGATAAGGGCGTTGTCGCAGACGAAATGATCTTGAAGTGCGCGACCGATCTTGGAGCGCGGATCGTGACGCAAGACAAATTTCGTGACTGGCGCGTCAGGTTCCCGCACGCCGCAAAGAAGGGTGTGCTGGTCAGCGGTAAATACACCAATGGCAATGTAAAATGGGCGCGACCATTGAAGGTCTAGCGCCTATTTCTTACCGCCATAGCGCGATTTTCCGCCACGCATTCCGCCGCGACCGCCGGTACTGCGCCCGGATTTGACACCCGCCTCGACCACCGCTTTTTCAACGGCTTGCTGCCGCGCGAGCGGGTCATCGGACACGGCGAGATCGACCGCTTCGAGGCGTTTGACCTCGTCACGCAGGCGCGCCGCTTCTTCGAATTCGAGGTTCTCAGCCGCCTTGCGCATGTCGGTCCGCAGCCCGTCTAGAACGGTTTGCAGGTTTCCGCCCGCAAGCGGATTGTCGATTTTGGCGGTGACGCGGTTCATGTCGGCGTCGCCTTTGTACAGACCCGCAAGAATGTCTTCGACGTTCTTCTTAACTGTCATCGGCGTGATGCCGTGTTCTTCGTTGTATGCCTGTTGTTTGGTACGACGGCGTTCGGTTTCTTTCATCGCACGTTCCATCGAACCGGTGATCCGATCGGCGTACATAATCACGCGTCCTTCCGCGTTTCGTGCCGCACGACCGATGGTCTGAACCAGAGACGTTTCAGAACGCAAGAAACCTTCTTTATCGGCGTCCAAGATCGCGACGAGCCCACATTCGGGGATGTCGAGACCTTCGCGCAAAAGGTTGATGCCGATGAGCACGTCGAATGCGCCAAGCCGCAGATCGCGTAGGATTTCGATCCGTTCAATTGTGTCGATATCTGAGTGCATATAGCGGACACGAATGCCCTGTTCATGCATGTATTCGGTCAGGTCTTCGGCCATGCGTTTGGTCAGCGTGGTGCACAGCGTACGGTAGCCATCGGCGCTGACTTTACGCACCTCGTCGAGCAGATCGTCGACCTGCATCTCAACTGGTCTAATCTCAATTTTCGGGTCAATTAGGCCGGTAGGGCGGATGATTTGTTCAGCAAACACACCTCCGGCTTGATCGAGTTCCCATGCGGATGGGGTCGCCGAGACGAAGACAGACTGCGGGCGCATGGCGTCCCATTCTTCGAATTTCAGTGGGCGGTTATCCATACAGGACGGCAGCCGGAACCCGTGTTCGGCCAGCGTCATTTTGCGTCTAAAGTCACCCTTATACATGCCGCCGATCTGCGGCACAGACACGTGAGATTCATCGGCAAACACGATGGCATTGTCGGGGATAAATTCGAAAAGGGTGGGCGGCGGTTCGCCCGGCGCGCGACCCGTCAGGTAGCGCGAATAGTTTTCGATGCCGTTGCAGACGCCCGTCGCCTCAAGCATTTCGAGGTCGAAGTTTGTCCGCTGTTCCAGCCGCTGTGCTTCCAACAATTTGCTATCGGCGACCAATTGATCCAGCCGCATGCGAAGTTCTTTTTTGATCCCAACGACAGCTTGCTGCATGGTTGGTTTCGGCGTCACGTAGTGTGAATTCGCATAGATGCGGACCTTGTCGAAGGTGCCGGTTTTTTGGCCCGTCAACGGGTCAAATTCTGTAATGCTTTCCAGTTCTTCGCCAAAGAATGATAGTTTCCATGCTTTGTCATCAAGGTGAGCTGGCCACACTTCGAGGCTATCGCCACGCACGCGGAAACAACCACGCTGGAATCCCTGATCGTTTCGGCGATATTGCTGCGCCACAAGGTCGGCGATGATACCGCGCTGATCGTAGCTTTGGCCGACGTAGATATCCTGCGTCATGGCCCCATATGTTTCGACGGACCCGATACCGTAGATGCAAGACACGGACGCCACGATGATCACGTCATCGCGTTCTAACAGCGCACGCGTGGCCGAATGGCGCATCCGGTCGATTTGTTCGTTAATCTGGCTTTCTTTTTCGATGTAGGTGTCTGACCGCGCAACGTAGGCTTCGGGTTGATAGTAGTCATAATAACTTACGAAATATTCAACGGCGTTTTCGGGAAAGAACCCTTTGAATTCGCCGTATAACTGAGCCGCTAGTGTTTTGTTCGGGGCCAAAATAATCGCCGGACGTTGGGTTTCTTCAATGACCTTTGCCATCGTGAATGTTTTGCCGGTACCGGTGGCGCCCAACAGTACTTGGTTCTGTTCACCAGACAGTACACCTTCGGACAATTCTTTGATCGCGGCGGGCTGATCGCCGGCTGCATCGAATTCGGTCACCAGCTTAAACTGTTGACCACCTTCAAGTTTTTCCCGCGTCCGTACATCCGGAGCAGGGTTCGCCATGAAGGGCATATCGGGCGATTTGTCGGTCTGGGCATACGGCATTGGGGGCTCCTTGCGGGATACCATACATTTGGCGTTCCGCAGCAAAGCTTCAACCCCTGATTGGAGGGTGATGCCACGCGACAGAGTTCGTTAATCCCATTGATCGGGAAACCTTGCATTATCCGCCCGATTTTTACATAAGACGGCCATCAAGGAGATCCTCATGCGTGCACGTATTTTCAAGCCTGCGAGAACAGCCATGTCATCCGGCACGGCAAAGACCCGTCATTGGGTTTTGGAGCATGTCAACGAGACTGGTCGCGACGTTGACCCGTTGATGGGATGGACGTCGTCATCGGATACGCAAGCGCAAGTGCGCCTGACGTTCGATTCGAAAGAAGCCGCCCTTGATTACGCAAAAGACCACGGAATCGACGCGGTCGTGCTGGAACCAAAACCCCGCAAGGCCAATGTGCGCCCCGGTGGTTACGGCGAAAACTTTGCGACAAACCGTCGTGGTGCTTGGACCCACTAAGCGGTTCGTCCCCCATCGCTATCCGAAGGCGGCCAATTCGGTCGCCTTTTTTCATTCTGACTGATCAATATCGACCCTGCGGAGCTATCAATGACCATCACACATCTTGTCACCCATTCCGGCGGTTTTCACGCGGATGAGTTGATGTCCTCGGTCATTTTGACCCGCCTGTTTCCGGATGCGACGCTAATTCGCACCCGCGACAAAGCCTGGATCACACCGGGCGAGGATAAGATCATTTACGATGTCGGTGGTGATTATGACGCCGCCGCCCAGATTTTCGATCATCACCAACGGCCCAGTCCATTGCGTGAGGACGAGCAGCCATTCAGTTCGTTTGGTCTGATATGGAAGCATTTCGGGTCTGACTATCTGGCCGCGCTGGACGTTCCAGAGGCTGATATTGATCTGGTTCACGCGACTGTTGATACCAAGTTCGTGCTGCCGATTGATCTGCTGGACAATGGCGCGATGGAGCCTTCGGTTGCGGGTCCTTTGTCTGTTCTGACGTTGCCAAGCCTTCTGGGCAGTCTGAAACCGGTTTTTGATGACACGTCTCCAACCGCTGATGATGATGCATTCCACAACGCTTTGCCGATTGCGCGCAGTTTCGTTGAAGCGTTTGTCGCGAACATTGCCGCGAAGTACCGCGCCACCGGGATCGTCGAAGCCGCGATTGAAGAGGCTGGCGAGTCCGAAATTCTTGAACTGCCGATGGGCATGCCTTACCGGTCGACATTGCTTAAAATGGAAGCGGATCACATTCTGTTCGTTGTTAATCCGCGTGGCGGTGATTGGACGTTGAATGGAATCAAACTGTCTCATGACACCTTTGATCAGCGCGCTGATCTTCCTGCGTCATGGGCTGGTCTGACCGATGCAGCGCTTGAAGCTGCGACAGGTGTTCAGGGGGCAAAGTTCTGCCACAACGCCCGTTTCATTGCCGTTGCGAATAGCCGTGATGCGATCATGGAAATGGCTGAAATTGCGGTTAAAGAAGCATCTCAGGCGGTCGCTGAACCGACCACCTGAGACGAAGGGACGCGTCTACCAGAGGTCGATTTGAAGCTGGGCCTGCCCGTCGCTAGTGCGTTCGGCTGAATGACCTTTAGGGCCAACAACACCCCGAATACGCGTGCGAAAGTTTGTGAAGCTATCGGAGGTCACGACGTCAACGGGTTCATCCAGCTGTAGTTCCAGTTCGTGCCAGCCGGGCCTAACCACCGAAGCGGCGATCACCTGTGCCGTGAAAGGTTGTGACAAGTACGTCCCCTTTACGGTGTCACCGATGGCCCATCCCTTTGGCGGTTCGTTTCCGATAGCTGCAAACATGGTGTTCCAATCGCGGTAACCATATTGGTGAGCGATAAACTCAAGCGATTTGGCATGCCCAATTGGTGTCCCTTCGGCGGTCATCGTTGTACGTAAACGCTTTGCCTGTTCTTTCGCTTGCGCTGCTGAGGGAAGTTGCGTGTTCATAGTGGTGCTCCTTCATTCGTGTGGAATAGACCCCATTTGAGGGGCTGTGTGCGTGCGACGTTCCAGAGAATGAATGCTGTCAGGCATAACAGCATCATTTCTGCGACGGGGCCCGCGTACCAAATCCCCTTTTCACCAAAGAAGATCGGCAGGGCGAACGTCAAAGGGATCGCAAAGGCGTAAGGTTTCGTTAGGCCCAAGATTGCGGCTTTGGTGGCTGATCCGATGGCCTGAAAATAGGAGGCGACCATCATCAACGGGCCGACCGCAAAGAAGACACTCGTCATTATCGGCAGAATGCGGGCGACTTCGGCGATGACAGCGTGATCGTCCACAAATGCGCGCGCGATTTGGGTTGGCGTGGTCATCACGATGATTTGCACGGTACTGCAATAGGCAAACGCTGCCCAAAGTGCCACCCGCAGGCTGGCGTCTGATCGTTGCCAAAGTGCTGCCCCGTAATTGTTGCCCGTGATCGTTTGCATCGCGAAAGACAGCCCTAGAAGCGGAAAAAAGGCAAATGTGATGACCCGCGTGATGATCCCATAGGCCGTAATCGTATCGGCGTAGCCGGGCCGACCGACCCACTGAAGCGCGCTGATTATAGCCGCAGACCCCAGCGCCAAACCGATGAAATTCAGGCTTTGTGGTGCGCCCAATGCAAGGATGCGCGTCCATTTCCCGTACATCGAATGCGACAGCAACGTTGCTGGCCGTAATGGTGTGTCGCCGACAAAACGAAATGTTGTGATAATGCAAAAGGCAAGGGCTTGCGCGGCGGCTGTCCCGTAGGCTGATCCCGCGACGCCCATGTCCAAAATCGCAATCAAAACATAGTTGAAAACGATATTGGCAATCGACACCAGCAGGCTCATTGCTGCCATGAGACCTACGCGCCCTTCGTTCCGCAATGCGTCAGAATTCACCGACAGGACGAACAATAGCGGCGCGAAAAAGACTGTGATCCGCAGGTAGGTCAAACCCATTTCTGCCAGTGTTTCGGACCCGCCCGCGGTGCGTAAGGCGACGGGCTTGCCCAACAAAATAAACAACCCGATCAGAACAGCGCCCAACGCAATCGCAAGTCCATGTGCCCCCGCAAACGTCGCCCGCGCATTTTCCATATCGTTGGCCCCAAGCGCCCGAGCCAACAGGCTGGACATCCCGTTTGCCACAAGCGTGGAAAGTGCCACAATCAACATATAAATAGGGAACATCAGGGTCACCGCTGCCAACGCATCGGGTCCCACATAGATCCCCAAAAACAATGCGTCGGCCACCGACAACAACCCGTTCATACCCATTACAAAAATGATCGGCAGCGCAGTTTTGAGGTAGACGGAACCAAGTGGTCCATCGGTAAATGAATTCGTAGGGGTATTTGTCATATCCCGTATCTCTCTTGCCTGATCGCGCAGTTTGAGATGGGACCCGCGTTACCATCCGCGCGATGTGCGGAAAGAGGTAGATAGAGATTTACGCCGTAGAACTTAACCAAGACAAACGTCAGCGGGAGGCAGGTGTCTACAACCTGCCGTTGGGTTATTGCGAAAATCTTGGCACGTCAAGCCGCTGTCATTCGATAGGCTTTGTGAGAGCGGCACGCGGTAATCCACTTCGTCCGATGGCTGTGCGGCGCCGAGTGCGCAACTGGTAATGACCTATCGCGTCGGCGCGCGGGGAATTCGTGCGGAAACCTGATTTAGGATTTGTCTGGTGACCCCGGCAGGATTCGAACCTGCAACCTGCCCCTTAGGAGGGGGCTGCTCTATCCAGTTGAGCCACGGGGCCTTGCTGTGATCCTTGCCGCGCTTTTCATGGATGGTCAACGGGGAACCACGTTCAGTGACCTATCCCTTGGACAAGCCCACTGAGAATGTCTAACAAGGGATAACGATACTATCAGGATCACACCGTGAACCCACCACCACGCCGCCCGCTTACCCTTCGTGATGTGTCTGAGGCCTCTGGCGTCAGTGAAATGACCGTTAGTCGCGTTCTACGCAATAAAGGGGACGTGAGTGCTGCGACCCGAACGAAAGTTCAGGAAGCTGCGAAGCGTTTGGGGTACGTGCCTAACAAGATCGCGGGATCTTTGGCATCGAGCCGTGTCAATCTGATCGCCGTTGTTATCCCGTCGCTAAGCAACATGGTTTTTCCCGAAGTGCTGTCTGGCATTTCGGAGCGGTTGGAAAGCACAGGTTTGCAGCCCGTTGTCGGCGTCACGGACTACCTTGTTGAAAAAGAAGAACAAGTTCTGTTTGAAATGCTGAGCTGGCGTCCGTCTGGTGTGATTATCGCGGGCCTGGAGCATTCCGAAGCGTCAGAAGCGATGTTGCGCCAAGCTGGCATTCCGGTTGTTGAGATTATGGACGTTGATGGTGTTCCAATCGACGCCTGTGTCGGGATTTCGCACCGTCGTGCCGGTCGGATGATGGCAGAACAGATCATTGGTGCCGGTTACGAACGCATCGGTTTCATGGGAACCAAAATGCCGCGAGATCACCGTGCGCGTAAACGTTTTGAAGGTTTTACGCGGACGCTGGCCAAAGCCGGTATCGAGATTGCGGATCAGGATTTCTATTCGGGTGGTTCTGCCTTGGCAAAGGGTCGCGAGATGACCCAGGCCATGTTGGAGCGCACCCCTGACGTCGATTTTCTATATTTTTCGAACGACATGATCGGGGCTGGTGGTCTGCTTTATCTTCTGGAGAAGGGGATCGACGTGCCGGGCCAGATTGGTCTTGCTGGGTTTAACGGCGTGGAATTGCTGGATGGCTTGCCCAAGCAGTTGGCGACGATGGATGCCTGCCGGAAAGAAATCGGTCAGACTGCTGCCGAAATGATCGCAAAGCACTACGCAGATGGTCCTGACAGCTATGAACGGCGGGTCGAGCTGGAACCAAAACTGGCGCTGGGTCAAACCCTGCTGCGCCGTTAAGGTTTCGCCAGAAGTACCGTCGTTGCAAAGAACATCGCCTGTGATACGGCTGATGTAACGTGGCTTTCGTTGTAAGGTTTCGATATGAGGAATGCGGGTTCTGGCCTGTTGCCTGTCAAAAGCCGTTCTGGGAAAGCCGTGATGAAAATGACAGGTACCCCGCCAAATTCTTTCATCAGATCGTGCGTCGCATCAATGCCAGACGACCCGTCTGCCAGTTGAATATCAGCAAGAATGAGGTCCGGCTTCGTTTTTTTGCCAAGCTTGACGGCCTCTTCTCGTGTGCGCCCTACGCCAGTCACACGGTGGCCTGCGAGTTCCACGATCCGCGAAAGGTCTGATGCAATAATAGGTTCGTCTTCGATGATCAGGATGAGCCCTTCGGACAACCGTTTCATGTCCGACTTGGCTTGCGCGATCAGCGAGTGAACAGTTTCGATATCCGTATCGAGGATAATGCTGACCTGATGCGAGGTGAATTCTTCGATGGTGCTCAACAGAAGGGCTTCGCGAGAATCGGGTGCAAGATCGGCAAGCCGTTTTTGCGCGTGCGCGTGGTCGCCTTGATCGATTGCTGATGGGGCAGCCGCCATGGCGGCCCATTGCTGGTGGAAAATCCTAAAAACAGCCACACGCAGCGGTGTGTCAGCTATAAGTGCTGTCCGGTCGTTGAGTATTCTTTGAAGGGTTTCGTAAGCCAGATCATCGCCGCTGGCCTGTGCCCCTGTAAGTGCCCGTGCATATCTGCGGAGGTAGGGTAATTCTATGGTAAGTTGGTCCGCAAGATCGTGCATAGTTCTACATCCGTTTATTCTTTAGTAGCTGGTAGGGAACAAAGTTAGCTGCAACGTTGTTGAGTTTGTGCAGACTAATGCCATTCCATATGAGAAAGCCAGTAAATCATGTCAGAGGATGACCACGACCCATTACGGGGTGACGTCGATGCCCTGATAGATCAAAATTTGAAACTTATGTACCAAGAGCTTTTGAAAGAGAGCCTCCCGGACCGTTTTCAAGACCTTCTCGCCGTTATTCGGGCAGAGGATCAGTTGAACGCGAAAAAGGATGGTGACGCATGAGCGACACATATCGCGATGAACTGATCAGCCATTTGCCGGCGTTGCGCGCGTTTGCAATCAGTTTAACACGGTCCAGATCAGCAGCGGATGACGCCGTGCAAGACGCGGTTCTTAAGGCGCTGGTTAATTTCGACAAATATGAACCCGGAACGAATATGAGGGCTTGGCTGTTCACCATTTTGCGGAACACGTATTATTCGTCTCGTCGGAAATACCACCGTGAAGCCAGCGATCCTGATGGTTTGTTGACCAGTGGTTTGGCGGTGAAGCCGGATCATGATGGTCGCCTGCAGTACAATGATTTCATGAAAGCGTTCAGCCAGCTTCCTGATGACCAGCGCGAAGTGCTTATTCTGGTCGGGGCGTCCGGATTTTCCTATATCGAAGTGGCTGAAATGACGGGTGTGGCATTGGGCACCGTGAAAAGTCGTGTGAACCGTGCCCGTGCGCGCATCGCCGAGATTTTGGAATTGGGCGATGGCCCAATAGAATTGACGGATAAATCAACGATTGCAGTCGTTTCGCGAAGTCTTTGAAACGCATGACTTTTAGGCTATCAGGCGCTCTGGCTGATCGTTATGGGCGAACGGTGATCGTTGTTGCGTTGTTGTTTGTCGTGGCCCTTTTGGCGACCTTCTATGTGGGTGCAACGCATCGGCAGGGTAACGCGGTCGCGTTCGCAAAAGTGCATAGCTTGCTCGTTGCAACGACGCTTGAAACAGAACGCGGTGACATCAATGCGGTCAGCGAAGCGGGCCGAGGCGACGGGCTGTTGCACGTCGGACTGTATAGTCGTGATGGCGAACAGATCAGTGGCGATACGTTCGACTTCGATCTTGGTGGCGTTGTTGTTGAGCCGACCGTCCTGTCAGAAAGGCCGACCATCGTGATCGCGGTGCCTGTTGCCGACGACGTTTTGATTGCGGAATGGGATCAAACGCTGATCTTGCCGCAAAGCTGGCGTTTCGATCGTTACGCGTTTCTGGGCATCGCGAGTTTGCTTGCGATTTTCACGGGTCGTGCAGTTTGGCATGATCGATCTGCGCGTCAGACCAAGCAGTTGCGCCGTCGGATGAGCCGATTTTTGAAGACTGGTGAACATCAGCCCCAAACATCGACCACGCACATGTCACCTGACCTTGCGCGGTTATATGCAGCTTTCGACAAAATGGCCGAAAGCAGCGTGGCCGATGTTGAAAAAGCCAAACAATCGACTGCGGAAAAATACGTTTTGATCCGCGAAGTGCATCATCGCGTGAAGAACAATCTTCAAATGATGTCGTCGATCCTAAGCATGCATCTTCGCGATACAAAGAACCCTGAAATGATCAGCGTTCTTCGGCGCATACAAGATCGGGTCATCAGCCTTGCGACGGTCCATGCTGATTTGTATCAATCCAGCACGGCGGGTGCAGTGCCAGTCGCACCTTTGCTGAATGAAATTGTGGATCGGGTCGAACAAGTTGCCCGATCACTTGGCCAATCCCTGACCATTTCACGCGAAATTTCGGAGGCAAGTTTACTGCCAGATCAAGCGGTTCCGCTGTCATTGCTGACGGCTGAAGCATTGAATATCGCTTTGAAGGATGTGGTGCCATCAGGCCAAGTTCCTGAAGTTTTGCTGTTGTCGTTCCGCGCTGGCAACCGATGTGTTCTGGCGGTGGAAATCCGAGATCAAAATCTAAAAGAAGCCACGCCCGCGAGCATCGGCCAGCAATTACTGGAAGCGTTCGCGACGCAATTGCATGCAGATTTTACGCGTACTCGCGACGCCGACCTTCTTCGGTTCACTTTCAGTTTTGAAGCTGTCGTTTAAAGACGGTCTCTTAAGCTGTAGTAGATCATCGCCGCGGCGAGCAGTGGCGCGCGCAGGCGTGATCCCCCAGGGAAGGTTGTTGTGGGAACCGACGCCATGAGGTCAAACTTTTCGGCTTGCCCTGCGATTGCATCAGCTGCGAGTTTTCCGCCTAAGGTGGCCATCGCAACGCCGTGCCCCGAATATCCGCTGGCCGTGAGCACATTGCCAGCCAGTCGGGCAAAGTGGGGCATTCTGTTCATCGTGATCCCAAGGGTGCCGCCCCAAGCATAGTCTATTTTTACGTTCTTTAGTTGGGGAAAAATTTCAGACATCGGTTTGCGGACAGTTGCCGCAATGTCTTTGGGGAAGCGGTAACCGTAGCTTTCGCCGCCGCCGAACAGCATGCGATTGTCATCCGACAAGCGGAAATAATTGATCACAAATTTACTGTCCGCGACGGCGTGATTATACCGGATCAGGTTTTTGGCTGTATGATCATCAAGCGGTTCTGTCGCGGCGATGAAGTTGTTGATCGGCATGACCTTTTTGGCGACCTTGCCATCTAAAGCGCCAAGGTATCCGTTACAGCCAAGCACCACATAAGACGCTGAGATATCAGCATGTTCCGTCGCGATTTTGGCAGGCGTTCCGTGCGACAAGTTGGTTACTTTGCTGTTTTCGAAAATGCGCACGCCCGCTGATTGCGCCGCCCGCGCAAGGCCAATCGCATAGCGCAACGGGTGAATGTGGCCGCTACCCATATCCAATGTGCCACCGTAATATGCTGGCGACCCGACGTGATCGCGCATTGCGTCGCGATCCAGCGTCGTGACCTGCGTGTAGCCGTAAACGCGTTCCAGATGCGCTGCATATTCGTGGTAATCGGGCACAAAGCGGGCGCGATGGGCTGCTTCGATGATGCCGTCATGGAACGGTACATCCATGTCGTGTTGCGTGATCAGGTCTTTGACGAGTTGAACGGAGTCGAGCGATAGGTCCCACAACGCTTTCGCGGGGCCCATGCCGACCATTTTTTCCACGCTGTCCATTTCGACGCGCTGACCGGTCGCGACCTGACCGCCATTGCGTCCCGATGCGCCGAAGCCTACGCGCTGTGCCTCTAGTAGGACGACGTCGTAGCCTTTTTCCGCCAGATGCAACGCCGCAGACAAACCTGTGTAACCGCCGCCAACGACGCATACATCGCAACTGATCGCGCCTTTTGCCGTCGGGAAGGGCGGAAGTTGAGGCGCGGTCGCGGCGTAATAAGACGCGGGATATGCGCCCTGCGTGTCGTTGGCTGTGAGCAGATCAAGCGTCACGCGGTCATGTGCCCTTCGGATTTCGCCCAAGCGTATGTTTCATCAAGCGACTGCACCGCGCGATCGATCAAAGTGTCGATTTCTTCCTTCTTGATCACAAGCGGCGGCGAAATGATCATGCGGTCACCCACGTGACGCATGACCAACCCGTTTTCAAAGCAACGCGTCCGGCAATAATATCCCATCGCACCGGGTGTTTTGAACGCAGCACGGCTTTCTTTATGCGGTGTCATGGCGACCGAAGCCATCATCCCCTTGATCGAGGCTTGGCCAATCAGCGGGTGGTCGGTCAGCGTTTCCCATTTCTGTTTCAGGTATGGCGCGGTTTCGTCGCGAACGGTTTCGACGATACGTTCCTCTTCCAAGATACGCAGGTTTTCCAATGCAACGGCCGCAGACACAGGATGGCCTGAATAAGTGTATCCGTGGTTAAAATCGCCAGCATTGTTGATCACATCGGCGACTTCATCACAGACCAATGATCCGCCAATCGGCGCATATCCGGACGACAGGCCTTTGGCGATTGTCATGATATGCGGCTTGATGTTGTAGGTTGTGGACCCGAACCATTCGCCGGTACGTCCGAAACCGCAGATCACTTCATCCGCGATCAATAGGATGTCATGCGCGTCACAAATGCGTTGAATTTCAGGCCAGTAGGTTTCAGGTGGAACGATCACGCCGCCTGCACCCTGCACGGGTTCCGCGATGAACGCCGCGATTTTGTCTTCGCCGTAGTGGGCAATTGCGGCCTCGAGCTGGCGTGCACGTTCAAGGCCAAATTCTTCTGGCGACATATCACCACCTTCGGCCCACCAGTTCGGCTGATCAATGTGATGCACGTCGGGGATCGGCAGTCCGCCCTGTTGGTGCATCGGAATCATGCCACCAAGGCTTGCGCCGCCCAACGTCGAACCATGATACCCGTTCTTGCGGCTGATGATGATCTTTTTCTCGGGCTGACCTTTTGCAGACCAGTAATGGCGCACCATTCGGATGTTCGTGTCGTTGGCTTCAGACCCCGAACCCGCGTAAAACACATTGTTGAACCCGTCAGGTGCAAGTTCGGCCAGCTTCGCAGACAGGGCGATCACCGGCACATGTGTCGTCATAAAGAACGTGTTGTAATAGGGCAGTTCACGCATCTGACGCGAAGCGGCTTCGGCCAGTTCATCACGTCCATAGCCAATATTCACGCACCAGAGGCCAGCCATCGCATCAAGCAGCGTTTTCCCTTCACTGTCTGTCAGCGTGACGCCTTTTGCAGAGGTAATGACCCGTGCACCTGCGGCAGCCAGTTCCGCGCCGGCGGTAAATGGATGCATGTGATGGGCTGCATCAAGTGCCTGCAATTCGGCAGTCGGCATATGGTTTGAGATCTTATTCATCAGATGCATCCTATTTGGGCTGGGACATGCCACCTTGCGTTGTGCCGCAGTCCGAATGCGGAGCCGCAAGACCTGTTTGTATTGCAATGGCTGAATGAAATTGATCATATCAACCATACGAGAGCAAGAGACTCTCAAAGCCATCGACGGGAGATACCGATGAAAAAGATTGCTTTGCTGCTGGCCACGACGACTTTCGCCAGTGCGGCATTTGCCGAAGAAGTCCGGGTCTACAATTGGTCCGACTACATCGACGAAGAGCTGCTTACCAAGTTTGAAGAAGAAACAGGTATCGACCTGATCTATGACGTTTTTGACAGCAACGAAGTGCTTGAAACGAAAATGCTGGCGGGATCGTCCGGTTACGATGTCGTGGTGCCGTCCGGGACGTTCTTACAACGCCAGATTTCTGCGGGTGCGTTTCAAGAATTGGACGCAGACCAACTGTCCAACGCAGGCAATCTTTGGGACGTGATTAAGGATCGTACCGCGCAGTATGATCCGAATAATGCCTATTCCATCAACTATATGTGGGGCAC
This sequence comes from Rhodobacteraceae bacterium S2214, assembly GCA_025141675.1. NCBI lineage: Bacteria > Pseudomonadati > Pseudomonadota > Alphaproteobacteria > Rhodobacterales > Paracoccaceae > Rhodobacteraceae bacterium S2214. The sequence continues at coordinate 13,770 of CP081161.1, read as the reverse complement.
GACGGGCCTTGGTGTAAACGTTGGCAAGGTGCAAGAAATTCTCGGTGAAGACGCACCGATCAATTCGCTCGATCTGGTGTTTAATCCTGAGAATATGGAAAAGCTGGCGGCCTGTGGGGTTCATTTTCTAGATGCGCCGGCCGAGATGATCCCGGCTGCATTGAACTACATCGGCGAAGATCCTGACAGCCAAGATCCTGATGTGATTGCCAAGACAGAAGATGTCTTGATGGCCGTGCGTCCGCATATTCAAAAGTTCCATTCGTCCGAATACATTAACGCGTTGGCGAACGGGGATATCTGTGTTGCGTTCGGTTGGTCCGGTGATGTTTTGCAGGCACGGGATCGTGCGTGGGAAGCCGACAATGGTGTCGAAATCGCCTACAACGCCCCCGTGGAAGGCGCATTGATGTGGTTTGACCAGATGGCTATTCCAGCGGACGCACCGAACCCTGAAGCGGCGCATAAGTTCTTGAATTTCATCATGGATGCCCAGAACATGGCCGATGCGTCGAACTATGTTTATTACGCGAACGGCAATCTGGCGTCGCAAGAATTGCTGGTTGAGGACGTGATTGGTGACACCGCGATCTACCCAGATGCAGCGACACTTGAAAATCTGTATACGACTACGCCGTATGACGCACGCGTCCAGCGGTCTGTGACCCGTTTGTGGACGAAAGTGAAGTCTGGGACTTAAGGCTTGCACAATGACAAAACGCGCACCGGATAGACTGGTGCGCGTGCGTTTCTTCAACATGTGAGACCCTAACATGGCGCAATCGCCGCAAGATGTTTTTGCCCCTTGGGAGGATGCAGCAGAAAAACCGCTGATCCGGTTTCGCAATGTGACGAAGAAATTTGGCGATTTTACCGCCATCGATGATCTGACGCTCGACATCTATGCGAAGGAATTCTTTGCACTTCTTGGTCCTTCGGGCTGCGGGAAGACGACCTTGATGCGGATGTTGGCGGGGTTTGAAAAACCGACGACGGGTTCAATTGAATTGGACGGGAAAGACATCGCGAATGTGCCGCCCAATCAACGCGCGGTGAACATGATGTTCCAGTCCTACGCGCTATTTCCGCATTTGACGGTGTATGACAACATCGCTTTTGGCCTGAAACGGTCAGATATGGATCGCGCTGATATTCCTGCGCGGGTTGATGAAATGCTGCGTCTGACGCGCCTGCAAAAATTCGCCAAACGGAAACCTCATCAGATATCGGGGGGACAGCGGCAACGCGTTGCTTTGGCCAGATCGCTTGCGAAGGCCCCAAAATTGTTGTTGCTGGATGAACCGCTAGGCGCACTCGATAAGAAGTTGCGCCATGAAACCCAGTTTGAACTAATGGATATTCAGGAAAAGACCGGAACGACGTTTGTAATCGTCACGCACGACCAAGAAGAAGCAATGACCGTCGCGTCCCGCGTTGCGGTAATGGACGCGGGCGTGATCGTGCAGGTCGCAACCCCTGATCGGATTTATGAAACGCCGAATTCCGTTTATGTCGCTGATTTTATTGGTGAAGTGAATTTGATCGAAGGCCATGCGACGGTTACTGATGGGGTCGCCACGATTTCTTGGGCAGAAGGGCAGAAGCCGATTTCTGCCAAATCTGACCTGAATGGCGATGTCCACTGCACCTATGCGATACGCCCCGAAAAGATCGCGATTTCGCGCGACGAACCGCAGGATCGGCCTAATAAGGTGCAAGGCGCTGTGTTGGACATCGCCTACCTCGGCAATATCTCGACTTACCATGTCGAATTGCCGAATGGAAAAATCATTAAAGCGCAGACAGCCAATGACCGGCGTATCGCGCGGCGTAGCTTTACGTGGGAAGACCGCGTTTGGCTTGCTTGGACCGACACCGCTGGTGTCGTGTTGACCGCGTAGGATGCGCCGCTTCATCCTCATTGCGGTTCCATATGTATGGTTGCTTGCGTTGTTCTTTGTGCCGTTCCTTATCGTGCTGCGCATCAGTTTTTCTTACTACGAACTGTCTATTCCCCCTTATGGTCCGCAGCTTGATATTGCTGCTGGGTGGGCAGGCATTAATGCATTTTTTGCTGAACTGAACTGGGACAATTACGCCTTTCTGACCGGGGATGACCTGTATTGGAAAGCCTATCTATCTAGTTTGAAGATTGCGTTAATCGCCACATTCTTCACGCTTTTGGTTGGGTTTCCAATCGCTTACGGAATGGCCAAAGCCGCCGAAGAGTGGCGCCCGACCTTGATGATGTTGATTATTTTGCCGTTCTGGACATCGTTCTTGATCAGGGTCTACGCGTGGATCGGCATCCTTGGAACGGAAGGATATCTTAACCAGTTGCTGCTAAGCATTGGGATCATTGATGCGCCTTTGACGATCCTGAACACCAGCGTCGCCGTCTATATCGGGATTGTCTACACATACCTGCCGTTCATGGTGCTGCCGATCTACGCAGCGTTGGAAAAGATGGACGACAGCCTGCTTGAAGCGGCGGAAGACCTTGGTTGCACCCGGACCCAAGCGTTTTGGCTTGTGACGGCACCCCTTGCAAAGTCGGGCGTCATTGCTGGCTGCTTTCTTGTGTTCATTCCCGCGCTGGGCGAATTTGTCATCCCATCGCTGCTAGGTGGTTCAGACACGCTGATGATTGGTAAGGTTTTGTGGGAAGAATTCTTTTCGAACCGTGACTGGCCGGTGGCATCGACGGTCGCGGTCATACTGTTGCTGATCTTGATCATCCCAATCATCCTATTCCAGCGCAATGAGCAGAAGCAGCGGGAGCTGGACGGATGAGGCGCTTTAGCTGGTTCAATGCGACGTCGCTGACGTTGGGATTCGCGTTTCTCTATCTGCCGATGATCATCCTCGTGATCTACAGCTTCAACGAAAGCCGGTTGGTCACGGTGTGGGCCGGATTTTCTGCAAAATGGTATGCCGAACTGCTTCAAAACGATGCATTTCTTGACGCAGCTTGGGTGACCGTCAAGGTGGGGTTCTGGTCATCGACGCTGGCCACTGTTCTTGGTACGATGGCGGCATATGTCATGGTCCGTGGTGGCCGTTTCTTCGGGCGCACATTGTTTTCTGGCATGGTCTATGCGCCATTGGTCATGCCCGAAGTGATCACAGGGCTTTCACTGCTTCTTTTCTTTATTGCCATAGACTTAGATCGCGGTGTCTTGACGATTGTCTTGGCCCATACAACGTTCTCGATGTGTTATGTTTCGGTCGTGGTATCATCGCGTTTGATCAGTTTTGATAAGTCGCTGGAAGAGGCTGCGCTTGATCTTGGCTGCACGCCATTTGATGCGTTTCGATCCGTGACATTGCCGATTATCGCACCGTCTGTGATCGCGGGTTGGCTGCTGGCGTTTACCTTGTCGCTTGATGATCTGGTGATTGCATCTTTTGCGTCGGGCCCATCATCAACGACGTTGCCAATCAAAATCTTCTCGGCGGTGCGGCTGGGTGTGACGCCAGAAATTAACGCACTATCAACGATCATGATCGGGATTGTCACTTGTGGTGTGATATGTGCATCTTTGGTCATGAAACGGAATGTTGCGCGGGCCAGAGCGGACGAAGCCCGCGCGGAGATGAACAGTTAGGCGAGCTGCCACTAGCCCCTGTTGATTGGCCAATAGGTCCAACGCGGTCTTCCCTAAGGTGCCGCTGACAAAAGGATATCAGCATGATCAAGAAACGTGATTTTTACATTAATGGCGCATGGGTTGCGCCGGCAATTGCGGCTGATCTGGCCGTCATTGACCCGTCGACTGAACAACAATGTGCCGTAATTTCTGTTGGTTCTCAATCAGATACCGACGACGCTGTTGCAGCCGCAAAGGCTGCTTTTCCTGCATGGTCTGCGACCCCCTTAGAAGAACGTCTTGCCGCATTGGAACGGCTCGAAGTGATCTATAAGGCAAAAAAGACAGAGATGTCGGAGGCGATGTCGCTGGAAATGGGGGCACCGAAGTCGCTGTCCGAGTCGTCCCAGTGGGGCGCAGGTGCTTGGCACATCAAGGAAGCAATTCGTGCGGCGCGCGCGTATGAGTTTGAGCGCAAGAGCGGCAATGATTGGATCTACCACGAACCGATTGGCGTCGCCGCTTTGATTACGCCGTGGAACTGGCCCATGAACCAAGTCACGCTGAAGGTAATACCGGCGCTGGCAGTTGGCTGCACTGTTGTGCTGAAGCCGTCAGAGATTGCGCCGCTGTCTTCGATTCTTCTGGCCGAAATGATTGATGAAGCGGGTTTCCCTGCAGGCGTCTTTAACATGGTGAATGGTGACGGTGCCGGTGTCGGTTCGCAGCTATCGGTGCATCCTGACGTCGATATGGTCAGCTTTACAGGGTCAACGCGTGCAGGTGCTTTGATTACAAAGGCCGCCGCAGATAGCGTCAAGCGTGTCAGTCTCGAGCTGGGCGGTAAGGGTGCAAACGTCATTTTCGCGGATGCTGATGAAAAGGCTGTTGCCCGTGGAGTGCGCCATTGCTTCCAAAACACGGGCCAGTCATGCAACGCGCCGACCCGCATGTTGGTTGAAGAAAGCATTTATGATCAAGTTGTCGAAACCGCCAAAGGGCTGGCTGAAAAGCAAGAGGTCGGGATCGCGCAAAAAGACGGTCGACACATCGGCCCACTCGTCAGCGATGTGCATTGGCACAAAGTGCAGGGTTTGATCCAAGTTGGAATTGATGAAGGCGCGCGCCTTGTTGCTGGTGGCACAGGGCGTCCTGACGGCATGGACGTTGGTTATTTTGTGAAGCCCACGATTTTTGCCGATGTGAACAATGATATGAAGATTGCGCGCGAAGAAATTTTTGGTCCGGTATTGGTAATTATTCCATTCAAGGACGAAGCCGATGCGTTGGCAATCGCAAATGATACCCCATACGGTTTGGGGAACTATGTGCAGACCCAAGACTCTGAAAAGGCTAAGAGAATGGCGCGGGGGATGCGGTCGGGAATGGTCGAAGTTAACGGCAATTTCTTAGGCGGCGTGACCCCGTTTGGCGGGTACAAGCAGTCCGGAAATGGGCGCGAAGGATCTGTTTGGGGGCTTGAGGAATATCTCGAAGTGAAAGCTGTCGCAGGCATTTCTTAACTGGTTGACCTCATGGTGGTCGGGCGTAGGTTGGCACAGTTTTCAAAACTGAGGTGCACCATGTCCGACCATATCGATCCTGTGAAACTCGACCGGCTTGCCGAAGTCGCTGTGCGTACAGGTGTAAATCTTCAGAAGGGCCAGGATCTGGTGATCACGGCCCCGATGTCCGCGTTGCCGCTGGTTCAGCGCATCGCTGTGCATGCCTATAAAGCGGGCGCTGGCGTTGTCATGCCATTCTTTAGCGACGATGCAATAACCTTGGCGCGCTATGAAAATGCGGACGATAGCAGTTTTGACCATGCGCCTGCGTGGTTCTACGAAGGTCTTGCCGCTGCATTTAAGGGTGGCGCTGCGCGTATGGCGATCACAGGCGATGACCCGATGTTGCTGGCTGATCAAGACCCAAGCAAGGTTGCGCGGCTGTCGAAAGCTACTTCAATCGCGGCAAAACCGGCGATGAACCCGATTGTGGGTTTTGAGGTGAACTGGAATATTGTTGCCTATCCCGGCGCCGCTTGGGCGGCGCGCGTCTTCCCAGATCTGCCAGTTGCTGAAGCGCAAGGTAAGCTGATGGATGCGATTTACGATGCGTCTCGTTTGGATGGCGACGATCCGGTTGCGAATTGGGCAGATCATACAGCTGAACTGAAGAAGCGTGTGAAATGGCTGAACGATCAAAAATTTGACGCGCTGCATTACACTGGTCCGGGCACTGATCTGCAACTTGGCCTCGCTGAAGGCCATATTTGGAAGGGTGGGGCATCGCCTGCACTGAATGGTGTTGTGTGTCAGCCGAACATCCCGACTGAGGAAGTGTTCACGTGTCCGCATGCCTATAAGGTCGACGGTACGGTGTCTGCGACCAAACCGCTTGCGCACCAAGGTAATGTTATTGAAGATATTTCCGTCCGTTTTGAGGCAGGCAAAATCGTAGAAGCGACGGCGTCGAAAGGGCAAGATCAGCTTCGCGCATTACTCGCGACTGACGATGGGGCCAGCCGCATTGGCGAGGTTGCTTTGGTTCCGCACTCCAGCCCGATTTCGCAGTCCGGCGTGCTGTTTTTCAACACGTTGTTTGACGAAAATGCATCGTGCCACATTGCGCTTGGCCAATGCTATGCGGACACGATCGAAGGCGGATCTGAGTTGGCACCCGAAGAGTTGCAACAAAAGGGCGGCAACCAAAGTCTGATCCACGTCGATTGGATGATGGGGTCGGACGCCGTTGATATCGATGGTGTGACGCTATCGGGTGAAAAAGTACCTGTGATGCGCAAAGGCGAATGGGCATTCTAAGTCGTTAACAAATAAAGAAAAGGCCCGCGCTGTGCGGGCCTTTTCGATTTAGAAATCCAGATTTTCGACGCTTAGAGCGTTGTTCTGAATGAACTCGCGTCGTGGTTCCACCACGTCACCCATCAGCTTGGTAAACAGGTCATCGGCGTCGGCCAGATCTTCGACTTTTACTTGCAAAAGCGTCCGCGCATCCGGATCAAGCGTGGTTTCCCAAAGTTGGTCTGGGTTCATTTCGCCCAAACCCTTATAGCGCTGATAAGACAGACCTTTTTCGCCTTCTTCAAGAATAGCTTTCAACAGATCAAGCGGCCCATAGATCGCTTGCGACCTGTCTTTGCGCACCAACGTAGCAGGCAGGTTGTAGACGTCTTGCAAGGATTTCGTGAAGGACCCAGTGCGGCGCGCTTCGCCAGAACGCAGCATTGTACCATCCAGTGTGCGAACCTCTTCCACGCCGCGCAAAATGCGGGCCAAACGCATGCCTTTGTCCTGCGTGATCCGACCGGCCCAACCACGTTCCCATTCCAATGCGATGAGGTCGAGGCGTTTAGCGACACGGTCAGCGGTACCTTGCAGGTCACTATCGACAACACCGGGTACAAACGCGCCTGCGATTGCGGCCTGTTCAAGGATGTGACGCGGGTAATGCGTTGGGAACGCATCCAAAACGCGTTTCAACTGACGTGCCTCATCGACAACGCGTTTCAGGTCCGCGCCAAGAATTTCTTCGCCGTTTCCTTGCCGCAAGATCGCACCATCGATGCCCTGTTCGATCAGATAATCTTCCATTTCGGTTTGATCTTTGAGGTAAACTTCAGACTTGCCGCGCGATACTTTGTAAAGTGGCGGCTGCGCGATGTAGAGATACCCACCTTCGATCAGTTCCGGCATCTGACGGAAGAAGAACGTCAGCAAAAGCGTTCGGATGTGGGCACCATCGACGTCCGCATCGGTCATGATAACGACCTTGTGGTAGCGCAATTTATCGATGTTGAACTCGTCACGGCCGATACCCGTTCCGAGCGCCATAACAAGGTTACCAATTTCCTGACTGCCGAGCATTCGGTCAAAACGGGCGCGTTCGACGTTCAGGATTTTACCTTTAAGCGGTAGGATGGCTTGCGTTTGACGGTCGCGACCCGTTTGGGCGGACCCGCCAGCGGAGTCACCCTCCACCAAGAAGACTTCGGTTTTGGATGGGTCTTTTTCGGAGCAATCCTTGAGCTTACCCGCTAAGAAATTGACATCCATCGGATTTTTGCGCCGCGTCAGTTCGCGGGCCTTGCGGGCCGCTTCACGCGCCAGCGCGGCTTCGACGATCTTTCCAACGATTTGTTTGGCTACGTTAGGATTTTCTTCAAACCATTCTGACAGTTTTTCCCCTACGAGGGATTCTACCGCTGGCCGCACCTCGGAGGAAACGAGTTTGTCTTTTGTTTGAGAGGAGAATTTAGGATCAGGCACTTTGACAGACAACACGCATGTAAGGCCTTCACGGGCATCGTCCCCGGTGAAGCTAACCTTTTCCTTCTTCGCGATACCTGATGACTGCGCGTAGGCGTTGATTGTCCGCGTCAGCGCGCCACGGAAGCCCGCCATGTGCGTGCCGCCATCGCGTTGTGGAATGTTGTTTGTGAAAGGCAGGACCATTTCGTTGTAGCTATCATTCCACCACATCGCGACTTCGACGCCGATGTCGTCCTTTTCGCCGACAACATAGATGGGTTCTTCCATGACGGCTGTTTTTGAGCGGTCGAGGTATTTCACAAACTCTTTTACGCCACCGTCGTAGTACAAATTCGCTTCAAGAGGTTCCGCAGGACGTTCGTCTTTCAAAATGATACGCACGCCAGAGTTTAGGAATGCCAACTCGCGCAAGCGTTTTTCGAGCGTATCAAACGAATAGTCGAGGTTTGAGAACGTGTCAGTCGAAGCAAGGAAACGGACCTCTGTCCCTTTGCGGCCGTTTGCTGGGCCCACAACTTCGAGCGATTTTGTGGTCACGGATTCTTCGAAACGGCAGTAATGTTCTTTGTCGTCACGCCAAATGCGCAGTTCCAGCCAATTGGACAGCGCGTTTACAACTGAAATACCCACGCCGTGCAGACCGCCGGACACCTTGTAGGAGTTGCTGTCAAATTTACCACCGGCGTGCAGCTGGGTCATGATGACTTCGGCCGCTGAAATGCCTTCTTCCTTATGCATATCGACGGGGATGCCGCGCCCATTATCACCGACGGAAACAGAGTTGTCGGCGTGGATCGTGACGCTAACGTGGTCCGCATGGCCGGCCAACGCTTCGTCAATTCCGTTGTCCACGGCTTCGTAGACCATGTGGTGCAAACCAGACCCATCGTCGGTGTCACCGATGTACATGCCTGGCCGTTTGCGAACCGCATCTAAGCCCTTGAGAACTTTGATGGAATCGGCACCGTATTCAGCGTTGTTCGGCTGGTCGTCAGACATATGTATTATCCCGTGTATCTACCCCCAAAATATATGCTTTTTCGGGGGCAATGTCACGCGTTTGCCGCTACATTTTGTGTCACGCGAAAGGGATAATTAGGCCGACGCCGATCAGCAAAAAGCCAGCGATGATGTTGGTTCGTTTCAGGGCTGTTGGCGACGTCAAAAGCGCGCGGGCTTTGCCGATGAACAGAGCCAAAGTCAGGTTGCCGATCAGTGGTACGACAAATGACAAGGTGCAGATCGCCGCGATGTCATAGCCTGTCACCGCGGTCAGATCAAAAAACCCGGGCAGCATGCCCATATAGAACAAAACCGCCTTTGGATTGCCCAAGATGACGGCGAGCCCAGCTATAAATCCAGCCCACATACCAGGTTTTGTGAGACGGCTATCGCTTGCGATGGTTTTATCCGCGTGCCGGATAAGAAGCACACCCATTGCGATAAACATCACGCACGCGACCCAACTGATTGCTTGGAGTATCCCGCCGTACAAGGAAACAAGCCAAGTCAGTCCAAAGATCGCGACAAGGGGCCAAAGGACGTCGCCGATCACCACACCAAGGGCGAGTGGCCACGCCCCGTTAAAGCCACCAGATAGCGTGCGTGCGATCAGTGCGACCCAAACCGGACCGGGCGTTAGGAAGAGAACAAACAAGGCACCTGCGTAGAGCAGCAGGTCGGCTGGTGAAAGCGTCATGCAGTTGGCGCCTCGTCCGGCAAAGTTTGAATGCCGTCGTCATCAAGTTCCCAAAACGGGTTAAACGCAACTTCCCACGGATGACCGTCCGGATCAGCGTAATAGCCTGAATAGCCGCCCCAAAAGACCTTTTCTGGTGCCTTAAGCGCAGTTGCCCCGGCGGCCAGCGCATGCGCGTAGGCTTCGTCAACTTCGGCTTCGTTGCGGAAATTCTGTGCAAGGGTCATCGCGCCCGTGCCGAGCTTTGCTTCTGGTCGCCCTTGATCTTCGGCGAGCGGTTCGATCCCGAATAGCCCCAGAACTGCACCATGTAACTGATAGAAAATCACCTGACCCGGTACTTCGTCTTTGGGTGTCCAACCAAGGTCCCCGTAGAATTTCCGTGAAACCGCGAGATCTGCGACGCCAAGCGTGATGAGGCTGACCCGCTGTACCGGAAGTTTTGTCATGGTGCGTCCCTTTGTGTGACTGTTGATGCGCCAGTGTCGTCTCCGACTTCGATGAATTGCGCACGGTGGCCAAGTTCCCCGAACAATTCTGGCCCCGTGCCAGTCATCCAAGCTTGCGCACCCAATGTGCAGATTTCATCATAAAGTGCCGCGCGACGACCTGCGTCAAGGTGCGCTGCCACCTCATCAAGCAACAGGATGGGCGGTGCGCCGAAATCCCGTGTCAGCGCCCGTCCATTTGCCAAAATGAGCGAAATCAGCAGCGCTTTTTGTTCGCCTGTTGAGCAATCTTTGGCAAGAACACCTTTTTCGGCATAGGTGGCTCCTAAATCTGACCGGTGTGGCCCATGCAGTGCGCGTCCCGCGGCCAAGTCACGCGGTCGGTTCTGGGCGAAAGCATCGACAAGCGCGGCTGGATCCCCTGGCGTTTCGCAACCGCCGTCCGGATTGGTAAGCGACAGATCCGCAGTCGGGAACGCGGTCGTGGCGTTGGCCTGTGCGGTGTTTAATTCATTGATCGTGTTCGTGCGGTTCATGTGGATCACGGCGCCCGCTTCGGCCATCTGCCGTTCAAGGGCGACGTACCAATGGGGGTCGCGCACCATGTCCTTTAACAGCCGATTGCGTTCGCGCATGGCCTTTTCATAGGACAGCACCGCTTCGGCATGGGACGGTGTGAAGCTGAGCGTGGCACGATCTAGAAAACGTCTGCGTCCTTCGGCCCCTTCAATCCAGAGACGATCCATCGACGGCACCAGCCACAAGATGCGTGCGATGCGACCTAGGGCGGTCTGTGGTGATGTCTTTTCATCAATCCGCACTTGGCGCGATTGCGTGGGTTCGGCGAAAGTGCTGATTTCGTGTGTCTGGTTCAGCGATTGCAGGACTGCCGTGATCTTCCAGCCCAGTGACTCCGGCCTACGGATTAGATCGTCCATGCCTGCCCGCCGCAGACCCCGACCAGGGGACAGCATCGAAACGGCTTCGATCAGATTGGTCTTTCCAGCCCCGTTTGCGCCGTAGATGGCCACAGGTCGCGCGTCGACCTCCAGTACCGCACGGCGGTGCGACCGGAAATGGGACAACGTGAGTTCAGAGAGCGCGAGCATCGCTGAACCTTACGTGCAGATGATGGCTTGGCAAGGTGTCCGCGTCACACGCGCATTGGCATAACGACGTAAATCGCAGTGGTGTCATTGCCTTCGCGCATCAACGTTGGATCGCCCGATGAGTTGAACATGAACACCGCGTTTTCACGGTCGACTTGGCTCGCAATTTCGAGTAAGTATTTGGCGTTAAACCCAATTTCGAGGCGTTCGTCGCCATATGCTACAGCCAGTTCTTCCTCCGCAGCACCGCTGTCTGGCGCGTTGACGGACAGAACAAGACGGTCTTCGTCGAGCGATAGTTTCACGGCGCGCGACCGTTCAGAAGACACAGTTGCCACTCGATCGACGGCCTTTGCGAATTCCGCGGCATCGACTTCGAGTTTGCGTGTGTTTCCTGTCGGAATAACACGCGTGTAATCTGGGAAGGTGCCGTCGATGACCTTCGAGGTCAGCGTGATCGTTGGTGTCGCGAACCGGATCTTGGTTTCAGATACGGACACTGCGATCTGCATGTCGTCGTCATCAAGCAGCTTGCGCAATTCGCCAACGGTTTTGCGGGGTACGATGACCCCAGCCATTTCTGCCGCACCTTCAGGCAATTCCGCGTCGATCCGCGCAAGGCGGTGGCCGTCGGTTGCAACGCAGCGCAGCACCTTACCGCCGTCCGCGTCGGACACGTGCATGTAGACACCGTTTAGGTAGTAGCGTGTTTCTTCGGTCGAAATCGCGAACTTGGCTTTGTCGAAAAGACGACGCAGCGTCGGCGCAGGCGCCGAGAAATTCGCGGCGTATTCGGATGATGCCATAACGGGAAAATCTTCTTTTGGCAGTGTCGCCAAAGAGAAATTCGACCGACCTGCTTCAATCGTCAAACGGCCAGATGCGCCATCTTCGGTCAGCGTGACCAAGGCACCGTCAGGCAATTTGCGTACGATTTCGTTCAGCGTGACAGCGGCGACTGTGGTCGCGCCAGCGCGTTCGACCTTGGCAGGTGCTTTGTCGACAACTTCGATATCAAGATCGGTCGCGCGGAACATCACATCATCGCCATTGGCTTCGATCAAGACGTTCGCAAGGATCGGAATCGTGTTGCGCCGTTCAACGACGGATTGTGCTTGTGCCACGGCCTTCAGCAATGCCGCCCGTTCAATACTGAATTTCATGTCCCATGCTCCGCAATTAGGCGTGCTTTGTGCCGCCGGGAGTTGAAAACTATCCTATATCCCAGCAGGCTCAAGCGTTTTGTTGGACTGTTGCCGCGTTGAAGGGCAGCGTCAAGGCGTGGGCGGCTTATTCCGACAAAGCGCGACGCAGAAGTTCCACATCATCAGCCATTTGACTGTCGGTTGCTTGCAGTTCTTCAATCTTTTTCACGCCGTGCATGACGGTTGTATGATCGCGACCACCAAAACGACGTCCGATTTCTGGCAAGGACCGGCTTGTCATGGTTTTCGCAAGATACATCGCGATTTGCCGCGGACGTGCCAAGGTGCGCACCCGCTTTGGCCCGATCATGTCAGACAGGCGGATGTTGTAGTGCTCAGATACCTTGCGCTGGATTTCTTCGACCGTGACCTTGCGATCAGATGCTTTCAGAACATCAGCCAAGCAGTCTTGGGTCAGCTCAAGGTTGATTTCGCGACCGACCAGCGATGCGAATGCGAATAGGCGGGTCAAAGCGCCTTCCAGCACGCGCACGTTTGTGCTGATCCGGTGGGCCAGGAATTCGAGAACGCCGTCGGCCATTTCGATGCCTTGGTACATCGGCGCGTATGCTTCGGCTTTGGCCTGAAGAACTCCGAGACGCAGTTCATAGTCGGTTGGGTGTAGGTCAACGACAAGACCACATTGTAGGCGGGATTTGATCCGCTCTTCTAAGTCCTTGATTTCACCCGGAGCACGGTCAGCAGAAATGATGATCTGCTTGCCAGCGTCGACGAGCGCGTTGAACGTGTGGAAGAATTCTTCTTGCGTGCTGTCTTTGCCTGCAAGGAACTGAACGTCGTCGACCATCAGAATGTCGACAGAGCGGAACAAATCTTTGAAATCCATCATTTTGCGATCACGCAGGGCCGTAATGAAACGATACATGAACTGTTCGGCGGACAGGTACAGAACGTTCAGATGCGGCTGCTGACTGCGCAATTCGTGGGCGATCGCGTGCATCAGGTGCGTTTTGCCAAGGCCGACGCCACCATAAAGGAACAGTGGGTTAAAGCTGACAGGACCACCTTCGGCCACACGACGAGCGGCGGCATGGGCGAGTTCGTTTGGCTTACCGACAACAAATGTGTCGAACGTAAACCGTTTATCGAGACCAGCAGTGGATGCTTCAGCACGTGGTGCTGCTGATGGTGTGCGGACGTCTTTTGTGACGGCCGCTGCGCGACGTTCCCCACCAACCGCAAAACTAAGGCGGTCAATGCTTTGATCTGCTTCGCGCATCTTGTGCAGAATCAGATCAGAGAAATTCTGTTTGACGTAGTTACCGATAAAAGTCGTTGGTGCGTTTAAAGTCGCGACGCCACCATTCAAACCGCCGAACTCTAATGGTTCGATCCAATTGGAATAGCTGTTGGCGCCAAGAACCTCTTCCAAAGTTCCAAGTACACGTGCCCACGTATCGTTCGTCAT